>CAWFZU010000132.1:0-6981 GCA_963820195.1 uncultured Acidobacteriaceae bacterium
GCCTGTACATCGCAATCATGTTCTTTGGGCTGCGATGTGCTTGCCGCTGCGGCATCATCGATTCTGAAAAGTGATAGAAGCCGAACTTTGGAGCTCGCGATGAAAGTTACGATGATTGGTCACAGCACCGTCCTGATCGAGGCTGCCGGAACGAAGATTCTCACTGACCCTTACTTTGGTACGTGGGGCAATCCTGCCTACAAGAGGACCGCACCGCCTTCCAGTACCAGGGAGGAGATGGGGGCCGTCGATCTGGTTCTGGTCTCTCACAATCACTGGGACTACACGGATTCCCGCTATTTCCGCGCCCTTTCCACCTCTGTTCACGTTGTGACTTGGCGTGCCGCGGCCTGGATCACCCGCGCCAAGGGAGCAAAAAATGTGGTGGGCCTGGGGAGATGGGAGCAGCGGCAGTTTGGCTCCGTTGCCGTGACAGCGGTGCCCGCGCTGCACATCGGCCTGCCTGGAGGCTTTGTGATTGAGGCGGAGGGGAAGCACATCTATTTCGCGGGAGACACCTATTACGGCGGATTCATGAAAGAGATTGGCAAGAAGTTCTGTCTGGATCTGGCGTTGATGCCGGTTACGACCTTTCGCATTCCGATGACCATGGGGGAAAAGAGCGCGGCGCGCGCCGTGGAAGCGCTTCGGCCCCGGACCGTCGTACCCATTCATCTGGGAATTCGGCCCCGCTCACTTTTGCTGCGGACCGGGCAGACTGCTGAGGGATTCAGCAAGCGTGTGCGCGGTGCAGGATTGGAGACCGAAGTGGCCATCGTGCGCGAGGGCGAAAGCTGGACGGGCCGGGACTGACAGACCCCCTGTCAAGGACGACCACAGGATGCGGCGGTGACGACCCCGATTCCGGCAAGCTATAGGAACCTCACGCGCTCCTCAGACGTAGGCACCGGACAGCTCTCCAACCGCCCCCAGATGTGGTATCGCCAACGCGCTATAAACCGGTAGCCCAGGTCGAGTACCGGGCGGGGAATCCAGCCCAACGCAACGCCCACGATCGGCCAGGGCTGCGACAACTCGCCTAGCATAGCCAGAACCGCATCCGATCGGCCCAGTACTTGCTCCGCAAGACCGCCGAACTCCCGCACAACCAGAATCGTGCCAGGGCCGCTTTCCGAGTCCGGTGAGCTGATTCTATGCCGCGCCAACAACTCCGCAACCTTCGCCGACTCCGATGCCACAAAGCGCAGCCGGTCCCGCCGGTCGCGACGCAGGAACCACCGCACCGCCCGGTTGCAAAACCCGCAGCGCCCATCAAAGACAACCAGCAGCCGGTCGCCGATTCCATTCAATTCGCTCACACTTGTTCTAGATGCCTCCTCAATGGACAGTTAGTAACTCTCAAAACGAAGTTGATCCACGAATGGCTGGCCAAACGTCCACGTTAGGAGTCACCAGAGAGAGAGTACCGTATGTGTCCCCCAAGATGCAGTGCGCCCGGTTCATGCAGTCTAATCGCAAGAGTCGTTATTCTTGCGGAAGCCCGAAATGCAATTGTCGCCGGGTTCTAATGATGTCCCCCTGCGGGATGCAACTGGATCCAGCAATAGATTAGAGCTGGATAAGTGGATAGGAACGCCCATAGGAATGTATTCAAACCCATGACGAAAGCATTCACCACATGGAACAACAATCCCCAGCTAAGGGCAGCAATCAGAACCCATTTAGGACCGAACAACGCGAGTGGAAATAAGACTTCTAACACGACAGTGATCCGACAGACGAGTCGGCTCAAGCGAGGCGCCTGCGACATGATCCGAAGGCCAAACTCGCTACCGTAGGATTTAGTCGCAATAATGCTCACCAGAGCGTCGCCGCTCCTCCATATCGGCGAAACGACTTTTGCGATTCCTGAAGTGCAGTAAGCCAGGCATGCCTGCGCGGCTACAAATGCCAGTGCGATCTCAGTCACCGATAAGGATGTCCAGGGATTGAATCCGACCACCAGTGCTGCACCCACTAGCGTGTACATCTGTTGTGACCCATCGCCACCATACACGTCCCGTACATTCAGCAGGAATGTGGTCGAATACGCCAGCAAGATACAGACGAAGAAGGGCACCGACTTTGGACGATAAAACACCATGATCGCGGCGCCCGCCAAGCCCGTCGAGGTAATCAGCGCCACACCCTTGATATCAAACAGCCTATTTGCCAACTGTGGGAAATACCGGAAAACGGTTCGGGTGGTTCGATCAAGACGGAAGACTTCCCAAGTATGCCAACCCCGTCCTCCATAGTCGCCCAGGATTGACAGCTTCTCCGCAAGAGTAATGCATGTCCCTACGCTAAAAGCGACCGACATCAGCAATCCACAAATCATCGGGTTGGCAAAATCGGGGAACATTTCATTCACTCCAAATCGTGCGGTGGTGAACAAATAATCAGTCGTGGCGGAGATTGATTGTTCGTCGATGGATGCTGTTCGACGATGGCGAACTGCCTGCTCACAGCGCCCGCCTGCTTAGGCCGCGCTCTCATCGCGATGTTCAGCAGCGCGAGATAAGGAGTTGAGACCATATAAGACTGTGGATGTGACCTGAAGTCGACCCCGTGCCGATCTAGATCCTTAATCGTGATGCTGAGACCGTTGATGCAGTCGACGATCAGTTTGGTACGGTGGCGCCCGGGATGCCAAATCGAATGAACAAGTCTCCTGGATTCGCACCAGTCGACCTCTTCCCACTCAGAACTCGTCCCATCCGCATACACGTCACGAAGGACGTAGCGATAGTTAGTTACCCCCGGATTAGGAGCAAAAAAAGTCCAGCCTGGAATCAACAGATATACGTTTCGGTTCTTGATCCAATTAAACCGATCACCGGAAAACTGGTTCGGAATCGAGACCGCAAACCAGAAACCGAATAGGACGGCTGCGCCAAAGCCGTCCCATCCGAATCCGTTACTAGTTAGTTGCACGACCATGGGCGGCAATAGAAGGCTCGTTGAGCGCCTTGGCGAGAGCATTCCTCGAATGGATGAGTTTCTCGAGTGAGACCGTTGGCGCAATTCCGAGACGCTCGGCGCGAGCTAGCTCCGCGGATTCGCCACCAATCAGACATGAGTTATACAACTTGTAGGCAATGATCGCAGCCGCCACGATCAGTGCCGCCACGTCAACAGGATCGCATGCAATTGGGTTCGAGCTGTCGACTCCAACCATAGCCGCTGTTGGTTTGATCAGGGTCGCCTGATGAGCGGCAATTGCAGCATCGATGAACGCAAGGTCAGCTTTTGTAACACTTGGCATTGAGAGTACCTCCTTGGGGATGGGGAACGGTGCCTTCGTCCAGGGAATCCGATAGTGCATTTCCCAAGATGTCAAACAGACGAAGACACCGAATTATATGAAAAGCTACCAGACTTTCCCTTTGTTCGCAACTATTTTTTCGCCTAAGGGGATGATTCTCAATCCCCCGCCGATTCAATTCGACCCGTCGCAGCGCCCGCCCTCTATACTGAACCCACGATGAATTCCCAGACGCCGGCTCGCCCACACACTCGTTCCCACGCCCTTCAACTCCGCGCCGAGCGCTTTTTCCCCGGCGGGGTGAACTCACCGGTGCGGGCCTTTGGCGCAGTGGGCGGCGCGCCGCCGTTTGTCGAGCGCGCTGAGGGCGCGTACCTCTTCGACGCCGACGGCAACCGTTATATCGACTACTTTGGCTCCTGGGGGCCAATGATTCTGGGCCACGCCTTTCCGCCGGTGGTCGAGGCTATCGAGCGAGCGGCGCGCAACTCGACCAGCTTTGGCGCATCTACGGCTGCCGAAGCCAATCTCGCCGAGCGTGTCGTCGCCTGCTACCCGGCCATCGAGAAGCTGCGGTTCGTCAGCTCCGGCACCGAAGCCACAATGAGCGCCATCCGGCTAGCTCGCGCCGCCACCGGCCGTAAGATCACCGTCAAATTCGAGGGCTGCTACCACGGCCACTCCGACGGCCTCTTGGTTAAAGCAGGCTCGGGCGTCGCGACTTTTGGCATTCCCGGCTCGGCCGGCGTGCCGGAGGAGATTGCCCGTCTCACACTCGCTCTGCCCTACAACGACCTGGCAGCCGTGGAAGCGGCCTTCGCCGCGCATCCCGGAGCGATCGCCGCGGTGATTCTGGAGCCGGTGGTCGGTAACGCCGGATGCATCCCGCCCGCCGCGGGCTACCTGGCCGGCCTGCGTGCGCTCACTCAGCGCGAAGGCGCGCTACTGATTGTCGACGAGGTGATGACCGGCTTCCGCGTGGCGCTGGGCGGAGCGCTGGAGCTTTACGGCATGGATGCGGATCTGGTGACGCTGGGCAAGATCGTCGGCGGAGGCCTGCCGATGGGCGTCTTCGGCGGCAAGCGCCGCTTCATGGACCTGCTGGTCCCGCTTGGGCCGGTCTACCAGGCCGGAACTTTGAGCGGCAATCCGCTGGCGATGGCCGCCGGGATCGCCACATTGAGCTATTTGCGGGAGCACGCCGCGGAGGTCTACCCGCGGCTTGAAACTACAGCGAAAGCCGTCGCCGAGGGCGTGGCCGCCGAAGCTGCCCGCGCTGGCGTTCCGCTCACCCTCAACCGCGTCGGCTCTATGTGGACCTGGTTCTTCACGGCTGGTCCGGTCACCGACTACGCCCAGGCCGCGCAGAGCGACACGGCCGCCTTTGGGCGCTTTCATCGGGCGATGCTGGAGCAGGGCATCTGGCTGCCGCCCTCGCAGTTCGAGGCGGCGTTTCTCAGCACGGCGCATGGCGAAACGGAGGTTGCGGCTACGATTGTCGCGGCTCGCGTTGCGTTCAATGCTTGAGCAATAGCTCTACAATGAATCGGTATGCCTACCGCCGTTCGATCACACGCGAAGATCAACCTTGGCCTGGGAATCGGCGCGCCTCGCGCGGATGGCTTTCATGCGCTGGTGACTGTTTACCAGACGCTGAAAGTTTATGATGTGGTGACGGTTGCGGCGCGTCCTGCGGCGGCGACCGCGTTGCAGCTGACTTCGAACAACAACCGCGTTCCCACCGACGCCCGCAACACCGCCTGGAAGATGGTGGCGCTCGCGCTGGAGGCGCTGGAGATTGCCGCCGAGGTCGAAATCCATATCGAAAAGCGGTTGCCGGTGCAGGGCGGGCTGGGGGCTGGGTCGGCGAATGCCGTGGCGGCGCTGGTGGGGTTGGAAGCGGAGCTGGGGGTCGGTGGTTTCCCACCTGAAGGAAGAGATCAGAGATCAGAGATCAGAGATCAGGAAATGCGCAAAGAGAGGTTCGTGGTTTCCCAGGTCCCCAAAAGCGAGGGACCTGGGGCACCCAAGTTTGATGATTCACACCCTAGCCGAAACAACAAAGACGCAGCGAGGGTGGGGCACCTTGAGATCAACGGCTGGCCAGTGCGGCGGATGGAGATTGCCGCGCAGGTCGGCTCCGATGTGCCGCTGTTCCTGATTGGAGGCACGGTTCTGGGCCTGGACCGGGGCCAGCGGGTCTCTGCGCTGCCGGATTTTGAGCCGGTCTGGTGCGTGGTGGCTATGCCGGAGGATGGCGTCAGTACGCCGCAGGCTTTTCGCGACTGGGACGCACTCTGCGCAGCCGAGGGTTTGACCGCGGGGGCCAGTGCAGATAAACTAGAACAGTTGAGCCGCGCCTATGCCAGCGCCTTTGCGGAAGCGATTCCGGAAGGACGGCAGGGAGTCAGGCTCCTCCGGTGTTCTCTCCTTCGATGAAGGGAACCTGGCCGGACCGATGGAGTCCGCGCTTGTCCGCACCGGGATTACGAGCTGGATTGAGAACGACTTTGAACGTGTCGTCTTTCCCCAGCATCCTTCCCTTGCAGAAATCAAGCGCATTCTTTCTGGATCAGGCACACCGGAGGCAGCCCTCCATGCCTCGCTGTCCGGGTCAGGTTCGGCGCTCTTCGGGTTGTACCGGAGCCGTGGAGATGCGGAAGCGGCGCGTGAACGTCTGCGGCCGGTGGGAGTCGCGAGTCTGCTGACACGCACTCTGCCGCGTTCAAAGTACTGGCGCGAGATGCTTTTGCCGTAGGTTTTGGGCGATCGTCTAATGGTAGGACAATGCCCTTTGGAGGCATTTGTCCAGGTTCGAATCCTGGTCGCCCAGCCAAAGTACAGGGAATAGGGAACAGGGATCAGGGATCAGCAGACAGTGAACAGTAGTAAGCAGCGGCATTTACTGACCCCTGATCCCTGACCCCTGACCCCCAATTAAGAAGCAGCCAAAGCCAACCAGCTTGGAGGCAAGCGAAGATGGAAGCAGGAAGATCGACGTTGACGGCGGAAGACAAACAACAGAGACGGCGGGCAGGCGGCGGCCAAAGAGGCCGCGCAGTTTGCCGCGGCGGATGCAGCCGCAAAAGCGAAGGAGGCCAAACTGGCCCCCGAGCGCAAGCGCAGCCGCAACCTGAGCGAGGACAAGCGCTTCAAGCTCTTCAGCGGCACGGCCAACCGGCCGCTGGCCGAGGAGATCGCCGCTCACATCGGGGTTAAGGTGGGCGATGCCAAGATGCAGCGCTTTGCCGACGGCGAAGTCTACTTTCAGTTGCTGGAGAACGTGCGCGGCGTCGATGTTTTTGTCGTCCAGCCCACCTGCTACCCGGTTGATCAGCACTTGGTGGAACTGCTGGTGATGATCGACGCACTGAAGAGGGCATCTGCGGCCAGGATCACGGTGGTGGTGCCTTATTACGGCTACGCCCGCCAGGATCGCAAGGACCGTCCCCGCGTGGCCATCAGCGCCAAGCTCATCGCCGACCTGCTCGACCACCGCCGGAGCCAACCGCGCTCTCTTCGTTGACCTGCACGCGGCGCAGATTCAGGGCTTCTTCAACATTCCCGTCGATCATCTCTTCGCCAGTCCGGTGCTGGTGAGCTACTTCCGCGAGTTGAATCTTCCCAACCTGACGGTGGTTTCGCCCGACGCCGGCGGCGTGGAGCGCGCACGTTTCTTTGCGCAGAAGATGGGAGCGCCTCTGGCCATCGTG
>CAWFZU010000133.1:0-5541 GCA_963820195.1 uncultured Acidobacteriaceae bacterium
CTTGATTTATCGTCCGGCTTCCTCCAGAAAGCGGATGACCGATTCGATGCCCAGCTCGAAGTTCTTCAGATGGAACTTCTCGTTGGGGGCGTGGATGTTGTCGTCGGGCAGGCCGAAGCCCATCATCACGCTGGGCATGCCCAGATGGCGGTCGAAATCGCCGACGATGGGGATGGAGCCGCCGGAGCGGATGAAGACCGTGTCTTTGCCCCAGACCTCGTGCAGGGCGCGGGTGGCGGCCTGGATGTAGGGGTTGTCGACGCGGACCAGGCAGGGGTCGCCGGAGTGAATCAGCCGCACCTCGACATCGACGCCGGCGGGGGCGATCTTCTCGACATAAGCCTTGTAGAGGGCAAAGGTCTTGGCCGGAGTCATGCCGGGAACCAGGCGCATGGAGACCTTGGCAGCGGCCTTGGCGGGGATCACCGTCTTTGCGCCCGCGCCGATGAAGCCGCCGGGGATGCCGTGCACGTCGAGCGTGGGCCGCGCCCAGGTGCGCTCCAGCACGCTGTAGCCGGCCTCGCCGACCAGCGTGCGCGAGCCGACCTCGGTGATGCGGTAGTGCTCCTCGTCGAAGGGCAGGCTGCTCCAGGCTGTCAGTTCCTCGGGGCTGGGAGGGATGATGCCGTCGTAGAAGCCGGGGATGAGGATGTGGCCGTCCTCGTCCTTGAGCTTGGCCAGGATCTGCGCCAGTGGCGACGAAGGGATTGGGCGCCGCGCCGCCGTACATGCCGGAGTGCAGATCGGTCTTTGCGCCGCGGACTTCAAGCTCGGTGTAGATCATGCCGCGCAGGCCGACGCACAGGGTGGGCAGGCCGGGCGCGAAGAGCTCGGTATCGGAGACCAGGGCAAAGTCGGCCTTCAGCTCGGGCGGCTTGGAGGCGACAAAGGCGGCAATTCCCTCCCCGCCGACCTCTTCTTCGCCCTCGAAGAGGACGCGCACGTTGATGGGCAGCTTGCCGTTGGCGGCCAGCAGCGACTCCAGCGCCTTGATCTGCGCCCAGACCTGGCCCTTGTCGTCGCAGGTGCCGCGGCCGTAGAGGTTGCCGTCGCGCTCGGTAGGCTCGAAGGGCGGCGAGAGCCACTCGTCCAGCGGATCGGCGGGCTGCACATCGTAGTGGCCGTAAAAGAGCGCGGTGGGCTTGCCGGCGGCATGCAGCCAGTCGGCGTAGACCAGCGGATGGCCCTCGGTTTCGATCAGCCGCGCATGCTCGATGCCGATGCGGGTCAGTTCGGCGGCCAGCAACTCGGCGGCGCGACGGCAATCGGCCTTGTTCTCGGGCAGCGTGGAGATGGAAGGAATGCGCAGCAGGTCCTTCAGTTCATCAAGAAAGCGGGGATGGTTCTGGCGGGCGTAGGCTACGGCGGGCGAAGACATGGGTGTGCTCCCTTAAAATGGATTTCACAGTCAAAACAGGATTATAGGCTCTACCAGGCCCTCCAGTCCGGCGTATGAAAGGTCTTTTTCTTGTCAAATTGCGTTAGTGCAAGCCCGCGAAGATTGATCCGCATCCTTTTCATCCTCCCCTTCCTGGCCCTTATGACGGGCGCCGCAACGGCAAGGTCCCAGGCTCCAGCCGAAAGCCCCTACTACGTCAGAACCAATACTTTCAGCCTCTTCAGCGCCTATTCGGGCGACTCCAGCCATATATTGTTGGGCGATGCCGACAACCGCATTCTGCTGGACTTCGGTGTTGCCTATAGCCGCAAGCTCTTTATCAACAGTATCGTCAACTGGCAGTACAACGGGGAGTTGCTGCCGGTGGCGCTGGAGAGTGACCCGGTGGTTCTTAATACCATCAATTGGACGTCGCCAACTGTGTATACAGAATCTGGAACCATAGTCCAGACTGGGCCGTGCGTTCCATCATCGGGCAGCTTTAGTAGTATGCAAAATGGCATAACCTACAGCTATACCTACGCTTTCACCTGCGGCCAGCGGCGCTGGACGATCGGCGAAGCGATCTCGCCCGCAGGCATTCAATGGAACTTCATGCCGCGGCGCAAGGCGCAACCCTTCCTCATCGCCCACGGCGGCTATATGTACTCCACGCAGCCGATTCCTATCTCCACCGCCGGCTCCTTCAACTTCACCTTTGACTTTGGAGCAGGCCTTGAACTCTTCCATTCCAAAAACCGCTCCATCCGCGCCGAATACCGCATTCATCACCTCTCGAACCACGGCACGGCGCAAGACAATCCGGGTATCGACAACGGCCTTTTTCAGCTCACGTACTCCTTTGGCCGGTAGCAAACTCCTCGTCCCGACGCCAGCCTTACGCCACACGGTACTCTTGAGAGAGATGCCTCCTATTCTCAACGCGCAATCGATCACCAAGCAGTTCGGCGCCAAGCCGCTCTTTCAGAACATCTCGCTCACCGTCGAAGAGGGCGACCGGATTGGGCTGATCGGTCCCAACGGCGCGGGTAAATCCACGCTGCTGGCGATTCTTGCCGGGCAGATGGAGCCGGATTCAGGCGAGCTGGCGGTGCGCAAGCGCGCCCGCGCCGCTTACGTGCCGCAGGAGTCGCGCTTTGCCGCCGGCCTCAGCGTCCGGCAGGTTTTGGAAGCCGCGCTGGCCGCCGCGCAGGTGAACGAATCCGAACGCGAGGGGCGGCTGCGTGAATTGTCTGGCCGCGCCGGCTTCGCTGACCTCAACGCGGAGGCGGCCGCTCTGAGCGGCGGCTGGCGCAAGCGGCTGGCCATCACCGAGGCTCTGGTTTGCGAGCCGGAGGTAATGCTGCTGGACGAGCCGACCAACCACCTCGACCTGGCCGGGATTGAATGGCTGGAGGAGCTGCTGAATTCGTCCTCGTTTGCCGCCGTCACCGTCAGCCACGACCGATATTTCCTCGAATCTACTTCAAGTCAGATTGTCGAACTCAATCGTATATTTGTAGATGGACTCTTCCGCGTGAAAGGCAATTTCAGCCGTTTTCTGGAAGAAAAGCAGGCCTATCTGGAATCGCAAAACCGCCAGCAGGAGAGCCTGCGCAACCGTGTGAGGACCGAGATTGAATGGCTGCGGCGCGGACCCAAGGCGCGGACGACCAAATCCAAGGCGCGCATCGACACCGCCAACGCGATGATCGGCCAACTGGCGGAGATGAATGCGCGGACGGCGGTTTCGACGGTGGGGATCGACTTCGACGCCAGCCTGCGCAAGACCAAGCGGCTGGTCGAATTCAAGGATGTGGCCTGCGATGTACCGATTTTCCAGAATGAGCCTGAAGGAGAAAAGCGCTCGCGGCGTCTCTTCAGCGGATTGAATTTCATCCTCACGGCGGGCATGAAGGTGGGGCTGGTGGGGCCGAACGGCAGCGGCAAGACGACGCTGCTGCGGCTGCTGCGGGGCGAGATTGAGTCGGCTGCGGGTTCGATTCGCAGGGCCGAGGCTTTGCGGTTGGTCTACTTCAGCCAGATGCGCGAGCTGGATGAGAGCCTTACCTTGCGGCGCGCACTGGCACCTGAGGGCGACGGGATTACCTATCAGGGACGCCAGGTGCACGTGGCCAGTTGGGCGGCGCGCTTCCTGTTTACCAGCGAGCAACTGAACCAGCCGGTGCGCAACCTGAGCGGCGGCGAGCGGGCGCGGGTGCTGATTGCCAAGCTGATGCTGGAGCCGGCGGACGTGCTGCTGCTCGACGAGCCGACCAACGATCTGGACATTCCGACGCTGGAGATTCTGGAAGAAAATCTGCTCGATTTTCCCGGCGCGCTGGTGCTGGTGACGCACGACCGCTATCTGCTGAATCGCGTCTCCTCGACGGTGCTGGGTCTGGATGGCCGCGGCCACACCGGGCGCTTTGCCGACTATGCGCAGTGGGAGGATTGGCTGGAAGAGCAAATGGCGGAGGAATCAGGTAAACCGGAGCCCAAAGTTAACTCCGCTAACTCCGCAAGCACCGCTAACTCCGCTAAGAAGAAGCTCTCCTACCTGGAAGCGCGCGAATTCGCGGCGATTGAGCAGCGGGTCGAGGCCTCCGATGCGCGGCTAGCCGCCGCTCACGAGCGCGTCGAGAACCCGGAGATCGCGACGAATGCCGCCGCGCTTCAGGAGGCGCACACGGAACTGGAGGCCGCGCAGCACGAAAATGATGCGCTCTATGCGCGCTGGGCAGAACTGACGGAGAAGTCCGAATAGATCGATTCGCCTGAGCGCCTTCACAGAGAAGAACAGTCAAAGGACTAACGGCCAGAGCGAAGATAGCTTCATTGCAGTTTGGTTGAGCGCAGACGCCAGCGCAGCACAAAATACCATATCCAGCACTGCACGGCGAGCAGCAAGCATGGCCAGAATACCTGCGGATAGTCGAGTATGAAAAAATGAAAGACCGGATGCCCCGACTGGATATAGCCGACACCGCCCAACGAGGCGATGGACAGGACTAAGGCCCAACTGTAGGCCACGCGCAGCCAGCGGAGCATGCTCCGGGTGCGACGAAGCGAGCGCAATTCAAGCTCCACCGGCAACGCGGCTTCTGAGGCCGGAGAGGCCATAAGATGCTTCATGCCGTCGCGGTCCACCTGACTCCGCAACTCCGCGTCATGCTTCAGATACTCTTCCACCAGCGCGGAGGTTTGCGGACTTGCTTCACCCGCGAGATAGAACGGCAGCAGATCGAGTATGACTTCGCGAGAGACTTTCATGGAGATTTCGTTGTCACTGCGATTCGGCATCTTAAGCCCTCCTGAGTTTCATGAGAAATGCTCTGGCTCTGTGGACCTTGACCTTTGCGGAGTTTTCTGTAATCTCCAGCACGTGCGCGATCTCCTGATATGGGAGTTCGTCAAGCGTTCTCATAATCAGCGCCGCGCGATCGGCTGGCGGCAACTGATGCATCGCTTCAAGCACTGCGTTGAACTCAGCCTTATGCTCGGCCAGATCGAGTGCACTGGGCAGAGAATCCGGAATATTCTCGTGCAGCTCGGTTTGACGTGAACTCTTCCGGATGCTCTGCAGAAAAAGGTTTTTCGCAATGGTAAAAAGGTAACCTTTCACAGTTTCCGTCACGATGGAATCCTGCGAGGCCCAGGCGCGAACGAAGGTTTCCGATGTAATGTCCTCCGCATCGGCTCGATTTCCGGAGAGATACAGGGCGAAGCGGAATACATCCGCCGAGTATCTTTCGTAAAGTGAGCTGAAATCCGTCATGAGTCTCTCGCCTGGAAGCAACGGCAGCCTATTTCATAACAGCTCTGGCAAGCAGCAATCCACCGACGCCGTCCTGCAGGCAATGGGCGATCATGCCCGGCCGCAGACTGCCGCGCCAATACGCCAGGATGCCAAAGAAACAACCATAAATGGAGATCGTCAACACCATACGAATGCCCTGGTAGGCATGACAAATGCCGAAGACAGCGCTCTGAAGGATAATTCCCGCCGCTGCGCTGCTCGTCCAGGCCGTAAACTGCCGCTGCAGGTAGCCGCGATAAATGAGTTCCTCGCAGATGCCCGCGGTCAGGGCCATCAGAAGGTACACCGCGACTTCCGCACCTCCGTGTGGCAGAAACCTTTGCACGGAGCCGTCCGGCGCGGC
>CAWFZU010000134.1:0-8328 GCA_963820195.1 uncultured Acidobacteriaceae bacterium
GGCGTCGCCGATCCTGCTGCTGATGCTGGGCAATCAGGTGATGTACCAGAAGTTCTTCTCCGCAAGGAACGAGCAGGATGCGCGGGTTTCGGTCGTCGGCTGGGTTCTGGGCACCGTGCTGCTGGAGACGCTGATTGTGGCCATCGCGGTCTTCGGCCGGGCGCTCTACCCCACCGGCGAGGTCGCTCTGCATCCGCGCGAGATCATTCCTTACACGGCCCGCCACGGGCTGCCCGCGGTGATGGGCGCGGTGCTGCTGGGCGCGGTCTTCGCCAAGGTGATTTCGACGGCCTCGAACTATTTGTTTTCTCCGGCTACCAACCTGGTCGAGGACGTTTTCGTGCGCTATATCGCGCCGGGAGCGTCGAACAAGCGGGTGCTGATTGTCTCGCGGCTTTGCGTGGTGCTGCTGGGCTGCTGGGCGCTCTACCAGGCGGTCTATGCCGAGAGCATTCTGCAGAAGATGCTGTGGGCCTACACGATTTATTCTGCCGCGCTGACTCCGGTGGTGCTGGCGGCTTTCTACTCCAAGCGAGTCACGGCATGGGGTGCGGTGGCGGCCATCGCCAGCGGCACGGTGGTCACGCTGGCCTGGGACTTGCCCGCGGTGAAGGGATTCTTTCCGCACATCCTGGCCGACCGCGACGCCATCTTCCCGGCGCTCTTCGCGGCTGTGGCTGCGATGGTCGTAGTGAGCCTGTGTACGCCCAAACCTGCGCCGGAACAGTTGGCGCAGTTTGCGGATTAGGGAGCTATAGCCATTGCACACTGAGCGGCTTTCTGGGAGGGATCTTCCGATACTTGAACCTTGGTTCTCCGAGCATCAGGCCGCCGCAGACGGCATACCCCTCTGGGACCGATAACGCCTGACGGAGGGGAGCATGAACGGCAGCGACGCGGGTCAGGTAACCGGCCCAGCAAACGCCCAGGCCGCGCGCCTCCGCCGCCAGCTCAAGGAAGGTCAGGGCAATAGCACAATCCAGTTTTCCCCAGCCATAATCCTCCGGCGCACAGGCTACAACCACCATGGGAGCCCCACGCAAGATAAAGTCGTATCCGCTGTCCCACTGCGCCAGCATGGCGGAACTGGCGCCCGAAGCGCGCAACCAGTTCACCGCCTCCGCGGACAAGGCGCGCACCTTTTCCCCGCCTCCCACGACGATCCAGTGCAGCTTCTGGGAGTTGGAAGCCGTCGGAGCACGCCGCGCCACGTCCAGCAGCGCCTCCAATGTCTCGCGGGCGACAGGCTGATTCTTGAACTCCCGCACCGACCGGCGGCTGTTCAGAAAGCCGTCGATCACCGCCGGGGCCGGCAACTCTTTGGGCGCGGACAAAAAGGCCTCTTGCGGCAGGCCTGTATGTGTCAGAGCATCGTTCGGACACACGGCAACGCAGTGGCCGCAGAGAATGCAACGGGTCTCTGGAAGCTCCTCAGGAAATCCTTCTTTATTGAGCGCAAGAACTCTGGCCGCGCACACGGCTACGCATACGCCGTCGCCCTTGCATAAATTCCTATCAACGATGATCTGACTCACAATCAGGCCCCCCTCTCGTTGCCTTCTGGCCTGATGGCAGAAAGGCTTTGGAAGCAGTTTACACTTAATGAACAAAACTGGTTGAGAGTTGAGTTTCTCCATCCTTTCGCCAATACTCGCGAGGACTGGTTAACCATTTAGCAGGTTAGCCACCGCTGCGCGGTGATCGCAGGTTAGCGAGTTAGCGGGTTCATTGCTGACATAACTTGCAGACAAGAGTCGGGCTGCTCCCTATGGAGTCCTATGAGTCCCGTTCGCTAAAAAGCCGAAATATGCCCGAAGCGATGCAAAATAATTCTTTCCCGTCCCTGCAAACCAGCCTACACTGTCGGTGTAAGTCCTTTGATGCCATGCCCGTCGCCCATTTGACGCTCGAAATTCGCATCGAGCACGCCCAGTCGCTCAAGGACCGGCGGCAGGTGGTGCGCTCGCTCAAAGACCAGATTCGCCAGGGCTTCAACGTCTCGGTGGCGGAGATGGACGAGGCGGTGACCTGGCAGTCGGCAACCATCGGCGTGGTGGCCATCTCCCGCTCCCGCGACTACCTGCACGGCCTCATCGAAGAGGTGGAACGCGCCGCCCGCCGCATGACCAACGAACTGGGCGCGGAGCTGGCCGACGCCTTCTGGGATTACATCGAGAGCTAGAAACAGGGATCAGGGATCAACTAGCGCCCTATCCAATGCAAATTTCCGAAGCTTTCCTCATGCTCCGACCGGCATGGGACGTTCGTGAATCAACATCCACAAGATCCCGAACTTGTCCCGGAGCATGGCGAAGCGGTGGGCGAAGAAGGTCTCCGCTATCGGCATGATGACCTCGCCGCCCTCGGAGAGCAGGGCATAGATGCGCTCCGCTTCCTCGTCGCTGTCAACCGAGAGAGCAAGATAGACGCTGCGCATCGGCTGAAAGCTGTCTGGCGGAGCGTCGCAGGCCATGATCGTAGTGTCTGCTATCTTCATGCTTGCGTGGAGAATGCCCTGTTCGCATCCCGGCGGAATGGTTTTCGGCTCGGGCATCTGCTCATAGGTCATGCTGAAGAGGATCTTTGCGCCCAAATGCTCTTCGTAGAAGCGAAGAGCTTCCGCGCAGTTGCCGCCATAGTGCAGGTGGGTGGACAGTTTCATCGTTTCGTTTCCTTTCGGGGAATGGAATGGAGAAGTGAACGGTGGAATCTGGGGCGCGGGATCGATCTGCTCAACGGCACAATCTCTCCGCAGAATCAAGCTACCGAATTCACTTGCGTTTTGCAAATGCCGGCAGCGTCGATCCTTGGCGTTTACGTAGTCCTGTGAACAGGATCGGCAGCTATGTACTTCCTTTCGTTCCTGTCAAAGCGAACGACCCCTGGAGCGCAGTGCAACATTCCGGGCATTGATCTCGGCTCCTAGCGGCTATCGAAATATACCCCGCCTTTCGCCGCTCCTCTGATATGCTGATTGTTCACCCCGTACTTAGGAGGGGTCATGCCGGAGCACAGGGGACGGAAGCACCATCAGGACCGGGTGGCGGAGACGTTGCGCGAGGAGATCGGCGTGCTCATCGAGGGCGAACTGGTCGATCCGCGCATCAATCTTTGTTATGTTACCGAGGTGGCGTTGAATCCCGGCGGCAAGTCGGCGCGGGTGTATGTCGCCGTTGACAGCGCTGTCCAGGACATTGCCAAGGCCGAAGAGGAGACGGTGGCCGGCCTGGAGGCGGCCAAGGGCTACATCCGCTATGAACTGAAGGAGCGGATGGGGGTGCGCCAAGTGCCCGAACTCAGCTTCCTGGCCGACCGCTCGGGGCGCTTCCGGGCGCGCATCGAAGAACTGATGTGTCGGCAGCGTAAGCGGCAGAAGGCGCAAGTGCAACTGGCGCCCGTTGGGCAGACTCAAGGGGCAGAGCCAAAGGTACAAGTCGAGTAGCCAAGCATGGATCATTCCAATCGCAATCTGGCCTTTCATCCGAAGAGCGCCGCACCCGCCGCGCCGGACGAGGCGCACATCCCCATGCCGGGCTCCGCGGCCGATCCCGCGCCGGCGATCCGGATCGAAGAGATTCTTGATGTGTTGCGCCGTGGCGAGCGGTTTCTGGTCTGTTCTCACACCCGGCCGGACGGTGATGCGGTGGGCTCGATGCTGGCCATGGGAATGTTTCTGAGGCAGTTGGGCAAGCAATCCGACCTGGTGACAGCGGAGCGGGTTCCGAAGATCCATCGCGCGCTCCCAGGTGCGGACAGCATTCGTACCGCTCAGCGCGTCGACGGCCGCTATGACGCTGTAATTCTGCTGGAGTGCGACGGGCTGGAACGCACCCGGCTGAGCGGCCTTGAGCAGTTCTTCCAGGTCAACATCGATCACCATGCCACTGCCCGCGCGTACGCCGACCTGAACTGGATTGACCGCTCGGTGGCCAGCGTGGGCGAGATGGTCTACCGGCTGGTGAAGGCCGCCGGGGCTCAGATGACGCCGGAGATAGCCACTTGCCTTTACACCACGGTTCTGACCGATACCGGGGGCTTCTGCTACGGCGGGACGCAGGCTTCCACCTTCGCTCTGGCGCGGGAGCTGATACTGGCCGGGGCCGACCCGCTGCGCATCGCACAGCAGGTGTATTTTTCCACGCCCGCCTCGAAGCTGCTGCTGCTGGGCGCGGCGCTGGGCAATCTGCGGCACGAGGGCCGGCTGGCCTGGCTGTGGGTGACCTGCCAGGATATGGAGCGCGCCGGCGCCGTCGAGGAGGACTGCGAGGGCATTGTGAACTTTGCCTTGTGCGTCTCCGGGGTGGAGGCCGCAGCTTTTCTCTACGAGCAGCCGGAGGGGCACATTCAAGTGAGCTTGCGCAGCAAAGGAAATGTGAATGTGGCAGCGATTGCCGAGCTGCTGGGCGGAGGAGGCCACGTTAGCGCCTCCGGCTGCATACTGGCGGGGCCGCTGGAGCGCGCTCGCGAGGAGATTCTGGCCCAATTGCGCCCCAGCGTGGCCTTGCTTGATGGACAAGCGAACGGATAAGCTTATGGAGATTCCGCCCGAATCTGTTAGCCTTGACCCTGTCAAGGCGCAGCTCGAACTCCGCGTTGCACCGATGCGCGGACCCCAAACCGAGGCCGGTCAGATCCCCCATCGACCTGACCGGAGCGGGGATTACCTGTCTGAGTGAAGGCCCCGTTGGAGAAACGCTGGAAGTGGAAACTATTCAGGAACCATCCGCTCCGGATTCGCCTCAAGATTGGCGCAGACGGCTGCCCAGTTGGGCCACCGTCCGCGAGGCCGCTGTCTTTCTTGGCTTTTACCATCTTTTTTCTTCTTTATGGCCAGACCCCGCTTACGGGCGGCGCCGGCCTGGGCCTGGTGGGAGCCGATGAACCTCGCTATGCGCAGATCGCGCACGAGATGCTGGACCGCTTCAATTCAGCTCCGACTCTGAAGGGCAAACTGAGCGACTGTGTTACCTGGAGCGGCTGCCAAAGGTATATCGACAGCATAGGGCCAGCGCTGAAGGGCAAGCTGAGCGCCTGCGTCACTCCCTATCTCTACGGCCAACCCTGGCTGGAGAAGCCCGCGCTCTATTACTGGCGGGCGATGTTCGTCTTCCAGGACTTCGGCGTGCATGACTGGACGGCGCGCCTGCCCTCGGCCACCTTCGCCTTCATCATGGTGGCGCTCATCTACCTGCATATGCGGCGCTTCCGCCCCGGCGGCCACCTGGACGCGGCGCTGATCACCGTGGCCTGCGCCGGCATCATCGGCTTTGCCCGCGGCGCATCCACCGATATGCAGATGGCCGCGCCGCTGGCCATCGGCCTGCTGGGCTGGTACGCCTGGTACGAGACCGACTCCAAGTTCTGGCTCTTCGACATCTACTTCTTTACCGGCGTGGCCACGCTGGCCAAGGGGCCGGTGGCGCCGTTTCTGGCCTTGGTGATTGTGGCCGCCTTCGCCCTTCTGCGCCGCGAGTGGTCGCATCCTGCGGCGCTCTTTCTGGTGGCCGGGGGCTGCTGCTCTACTTTGCCATGGTGCTGCCCTGGTTTATCGCCGTGCAGCACCAGAATCCCACCTTTTTCCGCGAGTTTTTCCTGGAACATAACCTGGAGCGCTTTGCCACCAATCGCTATGAGCATCAGCAGCCCTTCTGGTATTACCTGGTGGTGGCGCTGCTGGCGGTGATGCCCTGGACGGTGATCGCGGTGCGGGCGCTGATCGACGGCATCCAGACCTCGGTTTGCGAGTGGCGGGCGCGCAATCTCTCCAATTGCAAGCCCTGCGCCGGCCGCCCCGGCGACGCTTTCCCGGAGTTTCTGGTCCTGTGGGCGCTGATTCCCATCGTCTTCTTCTCCTTCTCGCAATCCAAGCTGCCGGGCTACATTTTGCCCTCCATTCCGCCCATCACCATCCTCACCGGAGACTATCTTTTCCGGCGCCGGCATGGCGGGACTGAACCGCTGGGTGCTGCTGGGCCATGCGGTGCTGTGCGGCGTGATGACCATGGCCGCGCTGCTGCTGCCCTGGTTTGTGGCCCACGGCCGGCAGATGCCGCCGATGACGGCGCTGCTGGTGGCGGCGACTGTCGGCGACCGGCGCGGCGCTGCTGATCTTGGTTGTGGTCAAAGGCTTCGGCGTGGCCAGGCTGCGGCTGGTCACCTCAGGAGTGCTGGTAGTGCTGGTTTTCTTCCTCTTTGGTGTCGGCCCGTTCTTCGGCATTCCGGCCATTGCGCAAACCAAGCGGGTGATTCACCTGCTGGACCGCTCTTACTCCGCGCGCCCGCTGGCCGAGCGGCTGGCCAAGATGGCTCCCGGCGACGAGACGGTCGCGGTCTTTCGCGTCCGGCGCGACGTCGAATACGGGCTCTCGTTCTATCGCAATCGCGAGGTGGTCAACTACGAGGAGGACGGCGTGCCGGATGAGCAGCACCTGCTGGTGGTGCGCGTCACCGGGCGCGGCGGCGTGGACCTGCACAGCCCCGGCGGCGCTGGAAGAGTACCTCGAAGGCCGGCCCTATGAGCAGCTCTTCAGTTGGCCCGAGCAGGGTCTGGTCGTCTACATGGTCGGCGCCCGGTAATCGGCCGGGAAGACGATTCCGACTCCGGCTACGATTCCGAGCGGGCGCGATCAGTCGGCGACGGAATCGTTTTGCTTTCTGGATCGCCGCGCGCGGACTTGCTCGGCCGGCGTGACCGAGAGCCGCAGCCCCAGGGTCTTCAACACGGCGATCAGCGTCTTCAGTGTGGGATTGCCTTTGGGCGAGAGTGAGCGATAGAGCGACTCCCGGCTGATGCCCGCCTGCGCCGCCACCGCGCCCACCCCGCCGTAAGCCTCGGCCGCGGCTCGCAGCATCATCAGCCCGCCTGCGCGCTCCTCTGGGTTATCGAGAGCTTCCATGGCCGCTTTGAGGTATTCGACAGCAAACTCGCGGTCCTTGCGCAACTCTTCAACTTCCCATTCGTGATAAGAACCGACCCCAATAAGTTTGCTCATATCTGTCTCCTTTTCCAATCCTCCCAGAGCGCCTTGGCTCGGGCTATATCCTTTGTTTGGCTGTCTTTATCTCCTCCGCAGAGAAGGATGACCCAGTGCTGGCCGTGGCGTCGGCAATAAACCCTATACCCAGCGCCAACATCAATGCGCAATTCCGTCACACCCTCGCCCACTGGTTTTGCATCGCCAAGGTTGCCGGATTCGATCTGTCTCAATCTTGCCGCGATTCGGGCTTTTGCCATTTTGTCCCGGAGCGCCGTGATCCACTCGATGAACGGAGAACGTCCGTTCTCATCCAGGTAGTAGACGAGTTCGATCACGAAGACGATTGTAGCATAAAAGCTACAAATAGTATTTCCTGCTGACTGCGGGTGTGGAATGATAGAGGGAGCGTCTTAGGACAGCCGAAAGCGAGGAGTCCTGGTTATGATGAGTGGCGATTCAGGAACGAATCAGCGCGGCGGATGGTCCAGTCGGCGGAGACGTATTGCCTTCACCGTTTTCTCTTGCGCGGTTCTTGCGATTGCAGCGATCTCTTCCTGCAAGAAGGAGCCTCTCGCCACCAGGACCACTGGTCAGCAACAGCCAGATGTGGCGCTGACAGAGCCTCAAGCCTCCCAGCAAACAGATTTGGCAAAGATGGAGCCGAAACGCCCCCTAAACAAGGAGGAGCGCTCCTGCCAGAAGTTCGTCCAGGAGTTTTATGATTGGTATACCGCACCAGACAAATTGAACAAAAAAAATCCCGATAGCAGCTTGAATATGTTCGACGTCATGGAACGAAGGCCTCAAATACTAGACAAGAAGATATATTCTCTCTTTAAAAGCGATAATGATTGCCAGATCAGGACACAGGGAATTTGCGATTTAGACTTTGATCCTTTTGTCGGTAGCCAGGATCCTTCACCGAGGTATTTGGTGAAGGACGTTCACTTGAAAGGTAACCGATGCAGGGTTCCGATGATGGAAGAACGTGATGGAGTTTTACAGACGACGCCCAGTGTGGAAGCTGAGTTAGAAAGGCAGAACGATCATTGGGTTTTTATTGATTTCTATTACAATAACTATCCAGACCAAAACGGTAAGTCAGTTGGTTTGCGCAGTTTGTTCAAGCAATGGGCCGAATACGATTTAAAGATGGAAAAGAATCAGTAAGAACGAAAACATTTCCAGTATCCATTCAAGCTCAGTTCAAGAACATCGTCCGATAGAGTGTATCCCGCTGACGGGTTTGAAGCCGGCGTCGCGAATGATGCGGCGCAACTCTTCTTCCGTAGTGCAGTTACTTGTGCCCGCGGCTCTCTATACATTCTCTTCCAGCATCACCGAGCCTACA
>CAWFZU010000135.1:0-8660 GCA_963820195.1 uncultured Acidobacteriaceae bacterium
GATCTTCGACTTCAGCCGGTCGGCGGCGGCCTGGCAACCGCGGTGAGCATCAACCAGGGTACGAGTATCAGTAACTATGCCGGCCTGAGCCTGAATGACCTGCTGGGCGCGATTCAGGGCCGGCACGTGCTGATCGCCAGCCATGGCTTCAACGTGAATCGCTCGGATGGAATTGACTGCCTGTCTAACTGGGAGAGCTTGTTGCAGCTTCCGCAGCCGTACTCCGCTTTTATCGGTCTGCTGTGGCCGGGCGACTCGGTGTGGGCGCACGGGCTCGACTATCCCGATGAGCCGAAGGTTGCCGACGAGGCCGGCAAACTGGTCGCCGCGTTCATCGACGCCCACTTCCACGGCGCGGCCAGCATCTCCTTTGCCTCGCATAGTTTGGGAGCGCGCGTGGTGCTGGAGACCATCTCCCAGATGAGTCTGCCGGTTCGCCGCGTGATTATGATGGCCCCGGCCATCGACGACAACTGCCTAACAACCGAGTTCCAGGCCGTAGCGGCCAAGGTCGGCACGATCTCCGTTCTGGCCTCAAACAAAGATACCGTGCTGTCGGAGGCTTTCCCGCTGGGCAACTTCATTGCCGGCATCCTCGCAGCAGGCCATCCATGGTGGCACGCAGCGCTGGGACACTGCGGCCCCGCAAAACCTTGGCCGGCGACCTTCCAGGCCCCCTACGAGCTTCCGGATCTCTGGGATTTCAAACACGGAAACTACCTGCAAATCGATCATCCTGAACCTGCAACACTGCCGCTCCCTGTCGATGTGCCGCCCCAGGGCACGCCGCCGCCCCCAGGCAACGGTTGGCAGGAGGCCTTCTCATCGGCCTTTGCTTCCACTCGCTTCCAGTAGGGGATAGAGCCTGTAGCAGACTGAAAAATTTATCGCTTTTTCTTCGCTTTTTCGATTGCGCTGTTGTATGCTGATTTCGCAACTCGGGAGGTTGCAATATGGACTTTCAAAAAGAACTGATTGCTGAATATGACCGCGAGACCGCCAAGACACGCAAGATGCTTGAGGCGATCCCGGCGGACGTTGATTTCACCTGGAAACCCCACCCCAAATCCATGAGCCTGGGCCGGTTAGCCGGGCATATTGCCGAGACTGCCGGAGAGTGGGCGATTACCACCTTCACGACGGATAAGTTGGAATTCCCAGCTGACCACAAGTGGGAAGCCTACATCCCCGCCACCACCGAGGCGTTGCTGCAGCGCTTCGATAAAGAAGTGGCTGAGGCCAAGATGGCGTTTGCCGCATTTGGCCCGGAGAAGTGGGACGAGAACTGGAAATTTGTGGCCGGCGGACAAGCCTGGATCGATGAAACGAAGTACAGGGTCTTCCGCGACTGGGTTCTCGACCACGCGATCCACCACCGCGCCCAGTTGGGCGTCTACCTGCGTTTACTGGACAAACCGATCCCCGGCACGTACGGTCCGTCGGCGGACGAGACGTAGAAAGACAGTGGTCAGTGAACAGTGATTTCTGTTCACTGACCACTGACCGACTATCCTTGCTTCATGGCATTCTCATTTCCGAAGATTTATCCCATCCTTGACGCTTCGTTCATTCCAGCCACGGGCCGTGCGGAGTTTCTGCGCCGGCTAGGCGGCGCGCTGGCCGCAGCAGGCGTCACGCTGCTTGAATACCGTAATAAGATTGGCGAGGACGCGGAATTGCTAGCGGACGCGGAGATTCTGCGCGCCGCGCTGCCTCCAGGACAGGTAAAGTTGATTCTCGATGATCGTACCGATCTAGTTGAGCAAATTGGCTTTGATGGAGCGCATGTGGATGCGGGCGACTTGCCCCCAGCGGAGGCTCGCCGCCTGCTGGGGTCAGAGTGCATCATCGGCACTTTTGGCGGAGGCGCTGCCGGAATGCTTCCCGGAATTCTGGAAGCTCCGGTGGATTATCTCTCGATCGGTCCCGTTTTTGCGACGCGGACCAAGCAGACCAGCTCGCCGCTGATCGGAATGGACGGCATTCGGCGGCTTCGCGAAGAGGCCGGCGCGGGTCCGGCATTGGTGGCGATCGGCGGCATTACGCTGGCCACGGCGGCAGAGGCGCTCTCTGCCGGAGCTACGGTGGTGGCCATCGCCGGAGCGCTCTTCAGACAGACTGATCCGGCGGCGGAGTTTCGCAGGTGGCTTCGAGAACTGGAATGAATGCTGTCTGTTTAGTTCGTGGTTGTACATCCATGAGAATGCAAGTCAGGTTAGTCAAGTGAAAATGCGCAGACCGTCTCCCACGGTTCACGATCTTGATGTGCTGGGATGGAGAAAATCGGTGCATTCGTAATTCTAACTGTCCCTATTACTGAGTCAGATAGTGGTGGTGATGATGGTGGTGGTGGTGATGGTGTATTACCACCACAACCTGCGCTGGCACCGCATAAGGTACTGCGAGGCAGAAGACGAGAATCGTTCCGAGCAGAAATTTTTTCATACTTCAAGAATGACCCTTCGAACGGATCAATGCTGAGCTACTATGACCTGCGCGCGCAAACGCTGATTTCAGAGCAGTTCGGCACATGATTTATGCTTCTCATCATGGCGAAAGAGAATCTCAGTTCAAGTCAGGAAACCGGCGCTCCCCGGCTGGTGCAGAGCCTTGGCTTGTTCAGTTCGACCGCGCTGGTGATCGGCTCGATGATCGGCTCGGGCATCTTCATCGTCGATGCGGAGATTGCGCGCGGCACCAACTCCCCGGCGCTTTTTCTGGGCGCGTGGGTGGTGACGGCGATGATGACGATGATCGGCGCGCTCAGCTACGGCGAACTGGCGGCGATGATGCCGCGAGCCGGCGGGCAGTACATCTATCTGCGCGAGTCGCTGGGGCCGCTGTGGGGCTTTCTCTACGGATGGACGCTCTTTCTGGTGATTCAGACGGGAACCATCGCCGCCGTCGCGGTGGCCTTCGGCAAGTTTCTCGGCGTCTTTTTTCCCTCGGTCTCGACGACCCATTGGCTGTGGCACATCGCCCATGTGCCTCCGCTTCGGATCGGGCCGATGGTGTTGGGCAACATGGAGATCGGCGTCAACACGGCCAATCTTACCGGGATCGCGGTCGTCCTCTTTTTGGCAATCCTTAACATTTTCGGCGTCAAGCTGGGTGCGCTGGTCCAGAATGTCTTCACCACCGCCAAGGCTCTGAGTCTGGCAGCGCTGATTCTGCTGGCCTTCACGGTGGGCCGCAACGCCGCGGCGATTGCGGCGAACTTCGGCGCGGGCTGGAGCGAGTTCTGGCGGAATGCCGTATGGGCTTCGCTGCATCCTGTGCAGGTGGGTGTCGGCGGGCCGACTGTGCTGGTGAATCTTCTGGTCATTTTGGCCGTGGTGCAGGTGGGTTCGCTCTTCTCGGCAGACGCCTGGAACAACATCACCTTCACGGCCGGCGAGGTGAAGAATCCCAAGAGGAACATTCCGCTCTCGCTGATTCTCGGCACGGGATTCGTGCTGACAGTGTACTTTCTTGTCTCGCTGGGCTACCTGCTAGTGCTGCCCATGCACGGCGACCCGAATGGCGTGACGGTGATGGCGCGCGGCATTCAGCACGCGACCGAGGATCGTGTGGCGACGGCGGTACTGGAGCAGATCTTCCACTCCGGCGGGGCGTACCTGATGGCCGCTGCGATTCTGATTTCGACCTTCGGTTGCGCCAATGGAATGTCACTGGCCGGGGCGCGCGTCTACTACGCGATGAGCCGCGACGGCCTCTTCTTCAGGTCCGTCGGCAAGCTGCACCCGCGCTATAAGACGCCCGCCGCCGGGCTTGCTGGTGCAGGCCGCGTGGGCCATCGTGCTCTGCGTCTCCGGCTCCTACGGCCAGTTGCTGGATTACATCATCTTCGCGGTGCTGGTCTTTTACATCCTCACCATCGTCGGGCTGTTCGTGCTGCGCTTCAAGCAGCCAGATGCGCCGCGGCCTTACAAGGCCTGGGGCTACCCGGTGCTGCCCGCGCTCTATATCGTGATGGCCGGTTGGATATGTGTCGTATTATTGCGATATAAGCCCCAGTACACGTGGCCGGGCTTGGTTTTGGTATTGCTCGGCATTCCGGTTTATCTCTTCTGGTCGCGGCGCACGATAACTCAAGCCCCGCCGATCCAAAGTTAGTTCGATACCAACCCCTGTGGGTGGAGTCCCTGATTCATGTCCCGACTGCTCAGAATCAAACCGATGTCGATGCTCTCGCGAGAGGCCGGTGAAGTGGGCGCGCATACGCTTAAGCGTTCCTTGGGCCCGCTCAATCTGATCACTCTGGGCATCGGCGCCATCATCGGCGCGGGCATCTTTGTACTCACTGGCCAGGCCGCGGCCTTGCACGCCGGGCCGGCAGTCTCGCTGAGCTTTGTATTGGCCGGCATCACCTGCGCATTCGCCGGCCTGTGCTACGCCGAATTTGCCTCTATCATTCCTATCGCCGGTTCAGCTTACACTTACGGGTACGCCACGCTGGGCGAGTTTGTAGCCTGGATCATTGGCTGGGATCTGGGACTGGAGTACGGCTTTGGCGCGGCTACCGTGGCTGCCGGCTGGTCGGGATACTTCAACAGCCTCCTGCAGCAGTTGCACATCTACTTTCCGCCACGACTGACCGCAACGCCGGGGACGGTGCTTGTCTTCTTTCATGAGCGATGGCTGCCGCTGACCTCGCTGCCGCCAGGCACCGAAACAGCCGGACTGCCGCACGTGACGGCACTCTTCAATTTGTTGGCCATTCTTGCGATTCTCGCCGTCACTACCGTCCTGGTAATCGGCATCAAGGAGTCGGCCAACCTCAACACTGCGATTGTTTTTGTCAAATTGAGCGTGGTGGGCATTTTTATTGTTCTGGGTGGGTGGTTCCTCTTTCAGCACCCAGCCCTGGCTTCGGCCAACTGGCATCCCTTCATTCCGCCCTCAGACGGGCACGGCAACTTCGGCTGGCACGGCATTGCCACCGGTGCGGCTTCGATCTTCTTTGCGTACATTGGCTTCGATGCCGTATCCACGGCGGCCCAGGAGGCCAAAAATCCGCAAAAAGATATGCCGCTCGGCATCCTTGGCTCGCTGGTCATCTGCACCATCCTCTACATTGTTGTGTCCACGATCCTTACTGGCCTGGTGAACTACCATTCGTTGAATGTTGCCGACCCGGTGGCGCTGGGCATCGATGCAACGGGCGTCAGTTGGGGATCGCTGCTGGTGAAGATCGGCGCGGTCTTTGGCCTGGGAACCGTGATGCTGGTCATGCTGCTGGGCCAGTCCCGTGTCTTCTTCTCAATGTCCAGAGACGGCCTGTTACCAAAGTGGGCCTCGGCGATTCATCCCAAGTTCCGCACACCGTGGATTTCAACGATTGCGGTGGGCGCGGTGGTGGCAATCTTGCCTGCTTTTCTATCCGTTGGCAGGCTCGCTGAACTGGTGAATATCGGAACTCTGCTGGCCTTCACGATCGTCTGCGCCGGTGTGTGGGTTCTGCGCGTGCGCCATCCTGACCTTCACCGGCCCTTCAAAACGCCGTTTGTGCCTTTGGTGCCCATTCTGGGGATCATCACAGCCGTTTACTTGATGTGCAACCTGCCGCGAATCACCTGGATGGTGATGATCGGCTGGCTGCTGGTGGGGCTGGTGATTTACTTCAGCTACTCGATCCGGCATAGCAAGGTGCAAAAGC
Organism: uncultured Acidobacteriaceae bacterium; assembly: GCA_963820195.1. Classification (GTDB taxonomy): domain Bacteria; phylum Acidobacteriota; class Terriglobia; order Terriglobales; family Acidobacteriaceae; genus Telmatobacter. Next base: position 5,660 of record CAWFZU010000135.1, read on the forward strand.
TACAGAATGCCGCCGAGGGAGATTGATTCAGCGAAGATAGACCGATGCTCATCGAAGAAAACAAGCCGCTTGCGCCCTTCACGACCTTCGGCATCGGCGGGCCGGCGCGTTGGTTTGTCGAGGCCGCAAGCGAAGAGGAGATTGCCGAGGCCGCAGCATGGGCCGAAGAGCATGCCGCAAAGCTATTTGTGCTGGGCGGGGGCAGCAATCTGCTGGTCGCAGACGCCGGATTCGATGGCCTGGTGCTGCGCGTTGCCTTGCGCGGCATTTCGGCGCAGGTTGCAACGACGCCATCGTGCCAGACGATTTATCAGGCTGCCGCAGGCGAAGATTGGGACCGCTTCGTAGAGCGGACTGTTCAAGACAACTGCGCGGGGATCGAGTGCCTGGCCGGCATTCCCGGCACGGTGGGCGGAACTCCGGTGCAGAATGTCGGCGCTTATGGGCAGGAGGTGGCCTCGGTCATCTAGCGGGTGCGGGCCTTCGATCTTCAGTCGCACAGCTTCGTCGAGTTTGCCGCGGCCGAGTGCGGCTTTGCCTATCGCCGCAGCCGCTTCAACTCGGCGGATCGCGGGCGCTACATCGTCACTCGCGTGGACTACCGGCTCACCCCCGGCGGCGCGCCCACCGTGCGCTACGCCGATCTGCAACGGGCGCTTGCGGAACGCGGAGCCGAGAGGGCGAACCGAGCCTTGCCGAAGTGGCGGCCTCGTGCGCCGCATCCGCCAGGCCAAGGGAATGTTGATCGTCGAGGGCGATCCGGATTGCCGCAGCGCGGGCAGCTTCTTCAAGAATCCCGTAGTGAGCGATGAGCAGTTGCGCCAGATTGCGGCGGCCAGCGAAAAGCATCCGCCGCGCTTTCCCGCCGGAGCTGGCGCGGAGAATCTCGGCAGGGTCAAGGTCCCTGCCGCATGGCTGATCGAGCATGCCGGCTTCCAAAAAGGCTACGCGCAGGGCGCTGCAGCCATCTCCTCGCGGCATACGCTGGCGCTGGTCAACCTTGGAGCAGCGAAAGCGGCGGAGGTTCTGGCGCTTGCCGAACAAATAGCCGACGCCGTCGAAGAGCGCTTCGGGCTGCGGTTGGAGATGGAGCCGGTGCTGGTGGGGTTTTGACCACGCGCGGAGGTTCAAACCGTCAATGGATTACGAACAAGACGAGGTTCAAACCGCCCCATCCTTCGCCGGAAAGAAGCGAAGGATGGGACGCCCGTCAATTGGAGAAGCGCTTCAATGTTGGTGATGGTTGGATGCGCGAGCGGCCAGCTTGACTTCCTCGCGAGCCTGCACAAGCAGTTCCTTGGCATGGGCGGCATGGCCGTCCATATCGTATTCATTGGCACGCTGCGCGTCGGAGACTCTGCCGATGGCCTGGTCGATGAGTGCCTGTGCTGCGGCAAGGTTCGGATGCCGCTCCATGTTCTGGGCGATGGCGATGGTCGTAGCGGCCAGTCCGAGGACCAGCGCGCAACTGAGAAGAATGTTACGAAGTTTCATGGGTTTTCCTCCGAGAGAAACTTATCAGATTCCACCAGTAATTGTGAATAATACTGAGAAAATATTTCAACGCGCTCAGAGACGCCATCTCCTCACGTCATACGCTGGCGCTGGTCAACCTTGGAGCAGCGAAAGCGGCGGAGGTTCTGGCACTTGCCGGAGAAATTACTGCCGCCGTCGAAGAGCGCTTCGGAATTCGGCTGGAGATGGAGCCGGTCTTGGTGGGGTTTTAAGGCGAGAATCACATTCAGGCTTGGCTCAATTCCCGCTTCAGAAAGCGAGACGACCTGAACTCCTCCATCGAGCGGCAAGGCCGGAGACAAAAAGGGATGAAAATCGATGATTTTGAGGCAAAAAGAGGCCAAAAACGCCTGAAAAAAGGGCAATAATCGAGGCTTTCCGTTACCTATTCGTTGCTATGCAATCATTACAAGTTGATGAATCCGCGTGAGTTACAAGCAATAGAAGGGGTCAAAAAGAGATTTCCACAGGGGGAGGGGGTGGGGGTAGGGCGGTTTTTGGCTGGATTTTGAGCTCGAAATCGACCTGGACGAGGCTTGGCATATAGACATTCTCCGCTCCTGGAGCTGAATTATCTGCAAAAGGCAATGCGGGCGGGCCTTCGAGGTTCGTGGTTCCCTGGAACCGAGAATCCGGCGCCCTTTCGACAAGCTCAGGGCAGGCTTTCGACTTCGCCTCGGGCAGGCTCTGGGGTATCCGACACACGGCGATTTTGCGGAAACCCACGATTTCCATTGCGACATCGGCGTTTCACTATACCTATCCACTTTTCGCTACTAATTCATCAAGTTTCTAAAAAGACGAATTCGCTGACAGTTCAGATAAAGCATTTACTGACTTCAATTTAATGCAGTGTCCTGCTTCTGATTCTTCCACCTATTACAGCATTCCTGGAAAGTGATAAGAGAGGAAAATGAAGCATTACTACTTCTTTCCCTGCATCCGCAAATCTTTTAGGGCCGGAACACGTGACGGCTTTGCGCCTGCATCCATCAGCAATTGCTTTGACTTTTTATAGTCGTCATCATCCAGCGCATTGCATCTTGAATACCCAATGGTCATCCATTGAGGGTCTTTCTGCTTTACGATCGGGCGTCCGCAGTTTGCTGCATTCAAATAGTCCATGGCCGTCCGCCCCGCCGCATCCTTCTTTCGTGCATCGGCTCCAGCCTTTAGCAAGATCGCAATTTCGTCTGCCTCCCCGCGCTGGACGAGCAACATTAACGCTGTCATCCCGACATCATTGACGGCATTTACGTCCGCCCCTGCATGCAGCAAGTCCTCATTCGCGATGCCGGTTGCAGCCGAAGCCATTAACGCCGTTTCGCCTCGCTTCGATCGTGTATTCACGTTTGCTCCTGCTTTGAGGATTTCGCTCTCTTCTGAATTGCCGTAGGAACCGGCGGCATACATAAGGGGTGTCCAGCCGCTCGCATCAACATCAATCAGCTTATCGCCTGCCGCCAGTGCGGCCTGGAAACCCACA
>CAWFZU010000136.1:0-3728 GCA_963820195.1 uncultured Acidobacteriaceae bacterium
TAGTAAGTCAGGCAGGACGTGAAGTACAGGTTTGTGATCGATATGAGCTCGCTGAAGTAGCGGCTGATGTCCAAACAATAAACTGAGTGCCCACCCTCGCCGCGTCGTTGTTTTTGCGGCCAGGGTGGGATTATGACGTTGCCCGTATGATAGAAACGGTGAAACTGTCTTAGCGCTTTTCATCCAGCCCAGCGAGCAAGTCTCCCAGCCGGTCTAACCGGCGTTCCCAGATTGAGCGGCGATCGCGGATCCATTGCTCCATCGCGTCGAGACCGGTGGGTTCGATGCGGCAACTGCGCACCCTGCCCACCTTCTCGGTTTGAACCAGGCCGCACTCCTCCAACACTTGCAAATGTTGAACGACCGCGGCCAGAGAGATATCGAAGGGCTCAGCCAGCCGCGAGACAGACATGGGGCCCTGGCTGAGCCTCACCATCATCGCCCGGCGCGTGGTATCGCCGAGGGCGTGGAAGATACGTTCGATGTTGGGTTTCTTTTTCATTGCTTGTGCCATCCCGCGCCGTTCCGCGATTAACTCTCAAGCACCTTTGCCAGTTTTTCGAGCAGCCCGCGCCATCCGGCTTCCCGCATCTCAGGGCCGTCGGAGCCCTCAAGAAATGCGCTCTGAAATGTGAGGATCAGGTCGGTGCCCTTTTCGGCCGGCAACAATTCAACCGTGCCCAGAGAGACCGAAATGCACTTGTCTGCAACGGCCATGGTCGAGGTGAAGATGATGCGGCGGTTCGGAACGATATCCCGATAGATGTTCTCGCTCTTGAGCGAGAGACCCGTCAGCGGATGGCCTTCATTGAAGCCGCCCTTGGTGTAATGCTCCCTGCCTCCAACGCGGAAGTCCTGCTCATAGCTTTCGACTTGGTAATGTTCGCCTTCGGCATACCAGCGGCGTTTCTGGGCAGGGTCAGCGAAGGCGGTGAAGACGCGCTCCGGCTTGACGGGATAGCTGCGCTCGACGACAAAGGTGTTGTGTACAACGGGTTGCTCGTTCATGGTCATCTCCTCCAAGGGGAATTGTTAAGTACATGCTTAAGTATTGATCAACCCGGATTATTTGTCAAGTGGAAACTTAAGTATTTTTTTGAGTTGCTGCCTCGGCTCCTCAAATGGCCTTCGCCTGGTGCCGGATTGGCCTCTCAGAATCCCTGCTTTTGCGAAGGGATCAGTGCGTGATGATCAAGAGAGAACAACCCAAAGGAATCTCTGAACACGTTCAATTTGCCAATCTAAATTCCCTCAGTGGCTAAAGCCCGTGTTGATTTTGCGGTACTTACGGCACGACTGAAGTCGTGCCCTTGCAAAACATCGACTTAATCATAGGTTCCCTAAAGGAATGGGCAGCCAAAGCCGTCATTCAGCCCGGCCGGTTTTGTTCAGCTCACTATAGAAGCCCAGATCTTTGCCGCCTATATATTTGGCGATATAGAGAATCTGCCCGTAGTGCATGCCGAAGTGCTCGACGGCCTGGTAAACGGCTTCCAGGCCGGTGACTTTGTAGCCCTGAATTTCAAACGACGCGATCATGTCGGCCGGAGTCAGCAGCGCCAGCACCTCCGCGGCTTCCTGCATGGTTGCGGCAAGCATTTCCAGCAGCGCAGAGGCGGGCATCGACTTGGCGTCGTTGAACTCCGAGGGCCGGTCGCGGGTGTCTTCCAGCTGGTTGAAGGAAGCGACCAGCCACTGGCGCACGTTGCCGTTCAGATGCAGGATCAGATTGCCGATGCTGTTGCTGGCGCCGTTGGGACGCCACCAGATTTGCTCGCTGGGAGAGCCATTCGACGCATCCGCGCAGCCGGGGCCAGTACTGCTCCAGCAGCTTGCGGCGGGAAAACTCAAGAAAGAGCGTGGTTACATCCGCATCCATAGCGATCCTCTAAACAATATCCTCGTTCCCATCCATTTCCTTAGTTATGCTTCTCGCATTTTATCGCCGTTACGCGGGTTGTGGCTTAATTTCGTTCTTCGACCCCTCCGCAAGGCAGCCCGGAATTGCCTAACGCACTCCCCCGGCTTAGAATCTTCCCTGAATTCATTTCTACGAGGATCGACCATGCGCGCATTCGCTTCGCTCTCTTTTGCTGCTCTTGCACTGACAGCATTTACCGCCGTATCGCAAACGCCAACCACTGCGAAAGTGACCGCGCCAAAGGCGAAGTTGGTCGCAGCGCAGGTACAGGTGGCGCAGACGCCGCCGATGGGCTGGAACAGTTGGAACTTCTTCTTCGGCAAGGTCACCGACAAGGACATCCGCGACTCCGCCGACCAGATCGTCGCCACCGGCATGAAAGACGCCGGCTACATCTACGTCAACATCGACGACACCTGGGAGGGGGAGCGCGACGCGAACGGCGTGCTGCACACCAACGCCAAGTTCCCCGACATGAAGGCGCTGGCCGACTACGTCCACTCCAAGGGCCTGAAGATCGGCATCTACTCCGGGCCCGGCCCCAAGACCTGCGCCGGATACGCGGGCTCGCTGGGCCACGAGGAGCAGGACGCGCAGACTCTACGCCGCCTGGGGCATCGACTACCTCAAGTACGACCTGTGCAGCTTCATCCCCGACGGTGATGGAGAAGCAGGCTCCCAACGACAAGGCCGCGCAGATGCGGCTGATGATCGCCGCCTACGACAAGATGGACAAGGCGCTCAAGGCCACCGGGCGGCCCATCGTCTTCTCGCTCTGCCAGTACGGCTGGGACGCGGTGTGGGAGTGGGCGCCCTCGCTGGGCGGCAACCTGTGGCGCACCACCGGCGACATCGACCCGCACTGGGACCGCATCTACGCCATCGTCAGCCAGCAGGCAGGCCTGGAAAAATACGCCGGCCCCGGCCACTGGAACGATCCCGACATGCTCGAAGTGGGCAACGGCAAGCTCATCGCTGGCGGAAAACCGCGCTCACTTCTCGATGTGGGCCATGCTGGCCGCGCCTCTGCTGGCGGGCAACGACCTGCCCAACATGAAGCCGGAGATCAAGGCCATCCTCACCAACCGCGACGTCATCGCCATCGACCAGGACCGGCTCGGCAAGCAGGGAGCGCGCATCTACTCCGACGGCGAGGTGGAGGTCTGGACGCGGCATCTGGCTGGCGGCGCGCTGGCCATCGCCGTCGTCAACGCCGGCAGCGACCGCTACTCCACCCATCCCTTCCACCTGAACCTGGCCAAGCTCGGCCTGCACGGAACGCAGACCGGCAAGGATTTGTGGACCGGCAAGACAGTGGAGCTCACCGAGAACATGCCGCTCGAGCTGGCCAGCCACGACGTGCTGCTGGTGCGCGTGGATGCGCCCAAGGCGGCCAAGTAAACACTTGATGGGTTGAGGGGCGAGGTTTCCCAAGCCAGAGTATCCAGAGTCGGGAAACCCTCCGTCGCCGCTGGCGTCCTTCTCCCGTCTAAGTGGTCAGGGGCTTTTGGATCGCGCCCTCCTGGAGTTGCCATGAAAATCCGTTCGCTGTTCGCAATCGTCTTCGGCCTCGTACTCACCCTAGCCGCCTCGGCTCAGGATGCGCCTACTCCTCCCTCACCGGCTCCGGGACATGGCGGAGGCGGCGGGCAGGGCCAGCGCGGCGGGCGCGGCGGATGGGGCGAAGGCAGCTTTGGCGGCGGCATAACCGGAACCGTGACGGAGGCCGCTGCCGACCACTACACCATCAAGACCGATGCGGGCGAGACATATAGCAATACGTAGAACCAAGTTCGAAGACGACAGA
>CAWFZU010000137.1:0-4382 GCA_963820195.1 uncultured Acidobacteriaceae bacterium
GCCAGGCGCTGCATTACGGGATGAATGGACATTGTGTTTTCCTGCTGATGGACTCAGAACTTTCAGTTTATCAGAGAACTGCTAATCCCGCCTAATTCCATCAGCCCCGCCGCTTGCGCTATATTTTTCGTATGGATGAGAAACGCGAAATGCTGCGCCACACGCTGGCCACCGTTGCCTACCGGGCCGCTCGCGCACTGGAAGGCGCGCCGGACCACTTTGCCGGGTTTACCGCCGCCGGACGCCTACCCGTGCAGATTCTGGCCCACATGGGCGACCTCTTTGACTGGGCGCTGAGCATGGCCCTGGGGCAGGAGCGCTGGCGCGACACTCAGCCGCGCGCCTGGGCCGAGGAGAAGCAGCGCTTCTTCGAGTCGCTTCAGACCTTCGATGCCTACCTGGCCACCGGCGGGCCGCTCCACGCCCCGGTCGAGAGGTTGTTCCAGGGGCCGGTAGCCGACGCGCTCACCCATGTGGGCCAGTTAGCCATGCTGCGCCGCCTCTCCGGCAGCCCCACGCACGGCGAGAATTTCTTCGTCGCAGACATCAAGCCCGGCCAGGTTGGCGCGGCTCAGCCTGCACCGCGCAAAACGTTCTAGTCGCGTTTGCCGGCACGTTTATTGGAAGGCCAGCGGCTTCCACGCCCCATCCTGCTTCAGCGCCAGTTGAATCGGCCGGGGCGGGCCTTGCGGCGGCACCGTCACCTCAATCCACAGCTCCTGGCCGGGCTGGAGCGGCGTCGGGTCTGCCGCATGCTCGGCAATGTAAGAAGTCTACTGGCTCGACAATGCGCAGGGCGTCGCATGAGGCTCCCGGCATCGCCATGACTTCCACGCCCTTCGAGGTAAGGTCAGCCTCGGGAATGCGGATCGCCAGTAGCTTGTTGCCTTGCCACCTTGAGCTTGGCGCGGAATCGAACGGGATACTCTGATTTGACAGTGAAGCCGTTCGGCCTTGTGGTGCCGTCCGCGTTGCGCGGGAAGACGGCGTGCAAAAGCGCTGGGTAGCGTGCTCTGGCAGCCGTCCACGGTCAGCTGCAGGCTCAGGTAGCGGCCGCGCATCACCATATCGGGATCGTAGGCCGCCGACCGCGTCCAGACGCGCGGGCAGGTCGACGCGCTGGTAAAGATACTTGGCCGCAATCGACGAGACCAGCGCCAACTGAATCACCAGCAAAACGATGGAGGTTTTCGGAGATTTTCATAGCGCCTCCCCGGCGGAAAGCTCCGCTTTCTTCATGCCGCCGACGAGATTGCGGCGGGTTTTTTCCAGCGCCCATCCGCCGGCCAGGAAGAGAATCCCCAGCCCGATCAGGCCCAGCGAGCGGTCCAGCTTGTCGAAGATGTCGCTGAAGTAGAACCAGATCACGGCAATGGCAAAGCCGACAATGCCCAGGTTGACCAGCGCCTGCGAGGCCTGCCGCACGCCCCACCAGATGATGAAGACGGCGAAGGCCGCGACCAGCGCGTGGGCGGCGAGGTTGGGTTCGTTGCCGCACATAGGAGGTGTGGTGGCCATCTTCGCAGTGTGTGAGTCAATCGTTCCAGATTCGCTGGCACCAGGGCAGCGCAATCGAGAAGCAGATCGCGACCGCTACTGGAATCACGCTCTTGCGAAATTTGAAGACCGCGAAGAGCAGCGGAATCGCGGCAATGTCGATCCAGCCCCAGGTGCGTAGTCCGAGCGGCAGGAAGGTCTGGTCGCCCCAGGAACTCCAGCCCTCCAGCAGAATGACAGATGCCCGCGATAGAGGCAATCGCCGCGACGGCGAAGAGAATGCCCTGCAAAATCCTGCGCTTGGAGCCAAGAAAGAAGGTCAGGTAGAGAACCGCCCAGACGACCAGGAAGCGGCCCGCATAGACGTTTTCGCCGATGTGGCCGTCGGCGTAGTAGGTAAACTCGGAGAGCAATCCACGCCGGGAAGAGCAGCAGCGTCAGCGTCTGTTGCGCCTCGTCGCGCAGCAGAATCCATCCGGCCAGCGCGGCCAAAGCCCACATCAGCACCGCCGCCGGCCAATGCTCCTCGATGTTGAAGATCTGGCCGACCAGGGCGATGGCCGCGCCGGTGGAGAGGGTTCCCACGGCGTGCAGGGCCGTCGAAAGCCCGCGGAAGCGCTCGCGCGCCCAGCCCCCGCCCAGGTGGAAGACGCTGACCATGGCCAGCACCACGGCAAGCCGCGCGCCGGGGCCGATCTCGTCCCAGTGCGCAGAGACAAAGAGCGCCACGCCGCAGGCCAGCAGGATGGCCCCCAGAATCAGCACCACGATGCACCTGCCAGCGCAGGCCGGCGGGCTTCTTCTGCTCGCTTTCATAGGCGCGGATGCGGCGCGCGGCCTCCGCATCCAGGACGCCGGCCGATTGCCAGCGGGTTAACAGCGATTCAAAGTCCGCCATAACAGTTGGCAAAAGTAGAACACATCCGGGCGGAGGCGGGCACAGAAATTTCAACCTATATCATCGAAGAGTATGCGATTCGAGATCGTCACATCTTCCCGGAGTTTTTCACGAGCATCTTCGAGAACGGGATTCTGCGCCGCGCGCTGGCCGAGGGGCTGGTGACGGTGGGGGTGCACGATCTGCGCGCCTTTACCCACGACCGTCACCGCACCGTGGACGACCGCCCCTTTGGCGGCGGCGAGGGGATGGTGCTGAAGCCCGAGCCGCTGGCCGAGGCGCTGGCCTCGCTGGGGATTGCGCCGAAGGCGCAGCAGCATGCGTCGAATGCCGCGCAAGCGCGTCTGCCCCACCGCAGGTGGTTCTGCTCTCGGCGCAGGGGCGACCCTTTACCCAGGCGATGGCGCGGGAGCTGGCCGCCACCGAGCGCGTGGTGCTGATCTGCGGCCGCTACGAAGGCGTGGACGAGCGCATCAACCAGCTCTATTGCGACATGGAGCTGTCGATCGGCGACTATGTGCTGAGCGGGGGCGAGCTGGCCGCCGCCGTGGTGGTGGATGCGACGATGCGCCTGCTGCCCGGCGTGCTGGGCAACGAGGCTTCCGGCGAGTTCGAGAGCTTTGGCGTGGCCGACGCCGAGATTACCACCGCCGAAGATGGCGTCCCGCGCTCGCAGCACGGGGCCGGCGGCCTGCTCGACTATCCGCACTACACCCGCCCGGCGGAGTTTGGCGGCCTGCGCGTTCCGGAGACCCTGCTCAATGGCGACCACGCCGAGATTCGCCGCTGGCGGCGCGAGCAGCAGTTGCGCAAGACCCTGGCCAACCGCCCGGATTTGCTGGAGGGGGCCGCGCTGAGCAAGGAAGACCACAAGCTGCTGGAGGCGATCCGGCGGGAAACGCAATGATCGAAGTGGGCGAACGATAGAGGCCACAAGTGCTATTCTGCAAGGCAGACAATTCTCTGTTAGGAAAGTCAGGGCGATGTATGGATTTCGATTATGTTATTTTGCCGGCAATCATATTAGTGGTTGGCGTTCTGGTTGATTTGGTTGAGCGTTCGTCGCTTTCGTTCGCTCTCCACCAAGAGTTACCGCACGTGGCGGAAGGTTGTCGAGCGCATTGTTTTATCAGTCGTGGTTCATATTAGCCGCATGTTTGGCAGGAAGCAGCACTTACAATGCGATCGCTCTTCACATACTTTTGGGCGACGAATCAGCCTCCCGGCGCTTTCTACTCCGTCAATGGCCACAGGATGCACATCAATTGCACAGGCAGCGGCTCGCCTACCATTGTGCTGGAAGCGGGTTTGGGAAACGACTCGATGACCTGGGGAGGGGTGCAGCCGGTGCTCTCCAGCACCACTCGCGTCTGCTCGTATGACCGCGCCGGTTTCGGCTGGAGCGACGCGCTGCCAGCTCCTCGCGACGCCGACCATATCGCCGCCGAGTTGCACGAACTTCTGCTTCAGGCCAAAGTCACAGGACCCATCGTGCTGATGGGACATTCCATCGGTGGAATGTATTTGCGTGATTACGCCACCCGCTATCCGGCGGATATTGTTGGGATCGTCTTTGAGGATAGCTCGACGCCTTTGCAGGACGAGAACCCAGTGGTGAAGGCCCCTGCAGGCAAGGCGCCACCAACTTGGGCGTTTGAGCTGCTGGCAAAGCCCGCAATGAGTTCTGGAGTTCCGCGCCTCCTTGGAATGTGTTCGCAATCCATCAAAGGCTTTGACGCGCACGCAGCGAAATTGCAGGCAGAGGATATCTGTCATACAAATGTCAGCCCGATGTTTGACGCGATGGATAGCATCAATCAATCCGGCCAGGAGACCGTGCATACCGGACCCTACGGCGCGCTGCCGATTCTCATCATCTCGGAGGATCCCGCCCAAGATAGTGCAGCCTCATCGACAGAAATGGTGAACGTCTGGAACGGGATGCAGGAAGACCTGAAGAAACTCTCCACGCGCAGCCGCAGAATCA
>CAWFZU010000138.1:0-10557 GCA_963820195.1 uncultured Acidobacteriaceae bacterium
TATGTTTATGTCTCGTTCTCGTTTAGGGTAACATCTCTGCTCTGAATGACTCGATCACCCGGAAGAGCTTTGGCCCTAAATATAGATTTACCAACCCAACGAATGTGTGAGACTGATGAATCTCTATCTGCCACAAGTGAACGGGCCTTCTTTTCCCCCTGCTCCACGAACTCCTTCTCCTTTGGGAAGCTGTTCTCTGCAAGTTCTTTGACCGAGATAAGCCAAGTCTTATTGCCCAGCCGGGTTGCATTTCTCTTTCGTTTTGGCTGGTGTTTTGAGGGAATTACATCTATCTTGATAATCCTATCTAGGAATTTGCCATTCACTTCCTCTGATGTTTCCCTCAATCCATGTATAAAAGCTCTGATTTGCGATACAATCTGCCCCCTGTCAGTAAGCAGTGCTAGCTCTGTCAAATTATTCTCGGAAGATGCTGAGAGGTTACTGGATCCTATGAGAGCATAACGTCCAAAAACTGCGGTTTTAGCGTGTAGATCAGACCTGCTCCATATTTCCACACCCTTCCGCGATAGTGATTGCAGTAGAGCCGCAGAGGTTTGCCCTGTCCTGATTGCGGTGTCAGATGCGTCGCACACTAAAACGTCATTTCGACTAAGTTTTAAGTGCCTTTCACTTGTAACGTAGGCTACCGCGGCCATCCAACGCTTGGCTGCATTTAGCTCCTTGCCGACTTGAGACCAAACATTGTCTGTTAGCAGCTTGTCCATCATGAACCCATGTCAATTATGTGCGTGTGTCCCAAGTTTCGCTTTTGGAACCTGGGGAAGTGAATGATCCTTCAACAATTCCCTGCGTTCTGGCTGACTTCTGCGTTGAGTAGTGCCTCGTGAATAATCGTCTTCAAGTAAGTATGGTGGTGCAGACCGCCTTCGACAGATTGCGCGCGAACTTTGGCAACGTCTCTGGACCCCAGACGAATTTTTGTAGCAGTCGAGTCGCCGGTCACAACAAGAATACAGGGGCCAACGTAGCCTGCATTCAAGTCCTTTTCGAATGTGTTCGCGACTGCTTCTTCATTCGCTTCCCACCACGCAGCCTCTTCGGCTCGATTGGCAAATCTCTTTTTCTTCAATTTCATCGGCATCGGCTTCTCCTCAATACCATATCGGCAACTACTGCCTTAACTCCACCAGCGTTGCCCCCTGTCCGCCTTCGCTTTGCGGCGCTTCTTCAATCCCCGCCACGTGTGGATGCCCCTTCAAAAATTCCCGCACCCCACGCCGAAGTACGCCCGCGCCGTGGCCGTGGATGATGCGCACGCGTTCCAGGCCGGCCAGGAAGGCGCGGTCGAGATACTGTTCCAGCTCCCCGGTCGCCTCGTCTACGGTGCGGCCGATCAGGTTGATCTCCATGCGCAGATCGTCGCTGTTGGCGCTGGTAACCGTGACGTGGACGCCCTTCTGCTTGCGCGCGGCTGCCAGTGGGTCGGGATGTCTTTCCGATTGCGTAGAATCTCGACCAAGAGGCTGCGCCTCGCAGAGGTCGTCGCGTTTCACGCGCATCTTGATGGGTCCGAGCGCCACTTCAAAGAGGTCTTTCTCCACCTCGCGCTGCACGACGGCGATCTTGTTCATCGACTTGAGCAGAACCTGGTCGCCCACGGCAACGTGCTTGAGCACATGCGGCTGTGCGTTCAGCGTCGCCCACATCCGCGCCGCTGCGGTGGGCGACGACGGTCTGGTTGAAGCTCTCCTGAAACTCGCGGCGCAGGCGCAGAATGCGGCGCTCGGCCTCCTTGGAGAGCTTTTGCTGCCCAACGCGATCCTCGATGGCGCGCACCGTCTCGCGCATCTGAAACTCGAAGTCCTTGAGCAGCGAAGCCAGCTTGCTCTCCAGCTCCCGCGTCCGCTTGCGCTGCTCGACGTCGCCCTCGCGTTCGAGTTTTGTCCTCTCCTGATTCAGCGCATACTGCTCGACGCGCGCGGCTTTGCGCTCTTCTTCGAGTTGGGTAAGTTCACTATGCAGCTTATCCAGAAAACGCGCGATGTCAACCTGCTGCGAGCCGAGCCTTTGCCTTGCGGCGGCGATGATGCTCGCGTTCATGCCCAGCCGCTCGGCGGTTTGGATTCCCGCCGATGCGCCCGGTACGCCCAGTCGCAATTGGTAGTTAGGCGCCAGCGTCACCTCATCCACGCCCGCCGCTGCGTTCAGCACGCCGGGGGTGTTGGCGGCGTAGACCTTGAGCGAAGTGTGGTGCGTGGAGATCAGCGTCCAGGCCCCCGCCGTCAAAAAGTGGCTGGCAATCGCCACCGCCAGCGCCGAGCCTTCTTCGGGATCGGTCGAGGAGCCAAGCTCGTCCACCAGCACCAGCGAGCGCCCGCTGGCCAGCCGCGAAAGCCGGTCGAGGTTGGTAATATGCGCGGAAAAGGTGGAGAGTTCCGCCTCGATCGATTGCGCGTCGCCGATGTCGGCCAAAAAAGCCGTGAAAACCGGAAAGCTGGCAGCCGTCGCGGGAACCGGCAATCCCGCCTGCGCCATCATCGCCAGCAGCGCCGTGGTCTTCAGCGTGACGGTCTTGCCGCCGGTGTTGGGACCGCTGATGATCAGTTGGCGCTCGGCCGCGGTCAGTTCCAGCGTGAGCGGAACCACGCGCCCGCCGGTCACGTGCAGATGCCGTTCCAGCAGCGGATGGCGGGCAGCTTCCAGGCGCAGAAGATCGCGCGCAATCGCCGGCCCCACGCAGTCGTAGTCGCGCGCAAAGCGGGCGCGGGCTTGCAGGCTATCCACCAGCGCCAGCACGCGCGCGCCTTCCACCAGTGCCACGGCATAGCCGCCCACCTGGCGGGTCAGCGCCACAAAGATGCGGTGAATCTCGGCCTGCTCCTCTTCCAGCAGCCGCACCAGCTCGTTGTTCTGCTCGATGGTCTCCAGCGGCTCCACGTAAACGGTTTGCCCTGAGGAGCTCGTGCCGTGAACCACGCCGGAGATGCGCCGCTTCAACTCCGCGCGCACCGGAATCACAAAGCGGTCGCCGCGAATAGTGATCAGCTCGTCCTGCGTTGCGCCCTCCGCAGCGAGCTTGCGCAGAGCGGCGCGCAGGCTTTCTTCAATCAGCCGCTGCTGGCGCTCCTGCTCGCGGCGAATGCGGCCCAACTCGGGCGAGGCGTTGTCGGCCAGCGAGCCGTCGGGCTGAATCGTGCGCTCGATCGACTCGGCCAGCGGACGCAAACTTGTAGTGAGTGCCAACGACAGCCCTGAAAGCCCCATCAGCTTGCCTACCAGCCGCGCCGGGGGCGATTGCAGCAGCGCTTGCCACGAGGCCACGTCGTTGGCCAGCCGCGCCACGGCCTGCAGTTCGTTCGCCTCCAGCGCCGCGCCGGGAATCTGCGCCTTGGCGGCGTGCTGCGTGGGGTCGAAGAGTCCGCCCACGGGAATGGAAGTCTGCTCAACCAGCAGCAGGCGCAGCTCTTCGGTCAGCTGATGCTGCTGGGTAATCCAATCTTCGTCGGTCGAGGGCTTCAGTTCGAGAATCGCCTGCCGCCCCACGGGCGAAGCCGCAAAGCCGGCCACCAGCGCCAGCAGCGCCTCCCACTCCAGGGCGGCAAAGTCGGCGTCCAGCACCGGCGACGGTATGGGATCAAGCAGCGGCATCTCCAGCAACTATCTTAGCGTCCCCGGGCTCTTTGCACTCTTGAAGCAATGGAATCCCATGTCTACGAGCTAGAATGTTCTCGTTAGTCCAGGAGGCCGATCCATGCGCGATATTCGTCTCGTTCTTCTATTGCTTCCGCTGCTTGCATGGGGCACGCTTTGCGTGGCGCAGCAGACTCCAAGGAGCCAATCTGACAATGATGATCTCGTATGTAATATTTCATACGATGGCCCCGCGAATCAGTTCGACTGCGGCCTCGACAAGCCGAACAACGCATATGTCTTTGTGGGAACCATCAGTTCGGTGCATCCCGCACCGGAGAAGGAGAAGTACGTTGAGATCGTCCCCAATGAGGTATTTCTGGGCGATCCAGGCCACTCGATTACTGCTCTCACCTCGCAGGCATCGTGCTTCGGTCATCTTGAAGCCGGTCAACAGTGGCTCTTTTACTTGCGTAACATCGATGGTCAGATCATTCTCGACGGCAATATGCAGGAGAGCGCACGAGTCGGAGATGTAGGTCCTCACCTGGAGACGCTGCGCCGGATGAAGAACTTAGTCGGCACAGGGCTTTTGCGTGGCAGAGTCGTGCGCGAACTTTCCGCAGATAACTCCGAACTTTTCCCCTTCTCCTCCGATGACGACAATGAAAATAGGAAAAAGGATGCCAACGCAGTTCCGGGTGCACGGATCACCTTGGTGCGAGAGTCCGATAAGGCTACTTATAAAACCGTCTCTGGCAAGAACGGCTCCTACGAATTTCCGCCACTTCCGGTGGGCGGTTATGAGGTTGACGTCGATCCAATTGGCCACTTTCATCCAGTGGGTGAATATGCGGATATCGAAGAGGGCGGATGCTGGAAGTTGATCTTGTACAACACCTCCTATGCACGCCTTTCCGGACACGTGCGCTGGTCCGACGGCAAGCCGGTGGGTAAGGCCGATGTTTTTCTGATCGAAAGCCACGGTTATGGCTTCAACATTAAAACCACTGACGAGACAGGTCACTTCTCCTTTGACTATTGGGAGCCGGGAAAATATGTTATTGGCGCGCGGCGGCCGGGTGCGCCTGAACTCAAGGTTGACGCCTGCGAAGGTGTGGGCTGCGCGAACTATTTTCCTGCGGACATCTACTATTTCGGCAACACGGTAATGCGCAAGGCAGCGCGTGTTATCAGGCTCGGAGTCGACGAGAAGCGCGACGATGTGGAGATAGTGCTTCCGGAAATCAATCCGAAAACCAAGCCCTGATCCAGTGTTGGGGTGAATGCGCATTCCAGTGCTACTCAACCTCTTAAGCTCCGGCTGATTGGTCGTCAAGCCGGAAACTGTGCCATTACCGCGAGTTCAAGAGACCCTCCGCGATTGTCCCGTGAAAAATCCACTTGACAATAATAGTACGAAGCGTATTATTACGTATAGACCATGAAAAACGACTCCCTCCTCGGCTATACACTCCTGGGTCTGATTCACGAGCAGCCCCAGTCCGGCTACGACTTGCGCAAGATCTTCGCATCCACGGCCTGGGGTACCTTCAGCGACAGCCCCGGCGCCATCTACCCCGCCTTGCGCAGGCTGGAGACGGCAGGACAGGTCTGCGGAACTGTCGTGGAGTCGGCCACTCTGCGCAGACGGCGCGTCTTCCGGATCACGCCCCAAGGCCTGGACGCCTTCAAGGCTTGGTTGATGCTGCCGGTCACGCGCGACGACGTGATCAGCCGTATCCCGGACCTGATGGTGCGCTTCGCTTTCATGGACCGGACGGTGGGCGAGGAGCGGACGGCAGAGTTCCTGGGCGAGTTTGCCGGAGAGATGGCCGGCTACATTCCTAGTCTCCGGCAATACCTCGAAATTCATATGAGAGAAATGCCGCACTCCGGACGCCTGGCCCTGGAGTGCGGGATTCAGGAGTACGAATCGCGACTCCGGTGGGCCAGAACAGCAATAACGCTTTACGAACAAAGAAAGAGGAACCAGGAATGAATCTCTATGGGCGAATTGGACTTTATTGTCTGCTGGGCGGACTGTGCTTCACGGTCTCCGCTCTGGGTGCGGGCCACTTCTGGTTGTGGTGGCTCAGTGGTGTAATCACGGTGGCGGCGCTGACGCCGGTGGCGCGCTTCGGGCCGCGCCATCCATTGGCGCTTTTTGGCGCAATTGCCTTGCCGCTGGTAGTGGTCGGGCTGGTCTGCACGCTCTCCGAGGGTGTTCTGTTTTACCCAGCTATGAAGGCGGAGGCGTTACGCGACCTGATGGGCGGCTCAGTCTCCTATCTCATTGTAGCTGCGGTACTTGTGGCTCTGGCCAAGCTACTGAAGCTGACAAAACCGGAGACGCAAGCGGTCGAGCATCGCCGCTTGGTGATGGCGATTCCGGCGGTTCTGGCAGCAGGCGCTTCCTATGTGGTCTATTACATGATCTTCGGAGCTATCGCGTTTCAGTTCTTCACCAAACAGTACTACCCTCATGCCGTGGAACAAGTGGCCGCCCTGGGCGCGTGGTTCTGGGTCTATCAATGGGGGCGGGGTACGCTGATGGTGCTGGCCATGCTGCCCATCATCTATACACTGCGGTTACCCCGTTTGCAGGCCGCATTGGCCGTGGGTCTCATCGTGTGGATCGTCGGGGGAGCCGCTGCCCTGCTGGTGCCCAATTCGATGATGATCGCCACGCAGCGCTACATTCACATCGTCGAGATCATGACGCAGAACGTGTCGTTGGGCGTAACTGCGGTCTTGCTGTTGCGGCCCAGGACGGCCCTTGAGAGAGCGCACTCCGCGCCCGCGGCATAGTTTTGTCAGTTGGTTTCTGAGGCGGCGCTGGCCGCGGCCGCAACGGCGGGGCAAGCCGCGCCGCAGCTTCCGCCGCAGGGCGTCTTGGCTTCGGCCGGAGCGGCTGCAGGGGCGGATTCGGAGGCAGGCGCGGCGCTCTTACCCGCGTAGTCGTTGATATAGAACCCCGCCCCTTTGAAGTGCAGGCGCGGCGCGGTCAGCGGGCGCTCCAGCACTCCCTGGCAGACCGGGCACACCATCTCCTGCTCGGAGCTGAAGCTCTGGATCTTCTCAAAATGATGGCCGCACTGGGTGCAGCGATACGCATACAAAGGCAAAGTTTGCTTCCCTTCGGCGAGAAATAGCCTACTCTGTCCATTGTATCGGCTGAACGGCAAAACCCTGCAAATCGCCGCCCAGCCTGCTATGACCTTCGTATTAGCCCTTACTTCACCGTGATCGCGACCGAACCGCACAGGTTCTCCCAGGCCAGCGAGAGCTTACCCTTGTTTCCGCCCAGATCCTTGAGCATATACTTCAGGTTCTCCACCAGCGCCGGCGGCTTCTCCATGCTCATCTTCACCCGCCCCAGGTCTTTCGTCTTGTCGTAGACCGTTCCCCATTGCCCAGTCTGCGTATTCACGATCAGCACCCAGTTGTCGGGATCGGAAACATCCACGAACAAGGTGTAATCGCCCTTGGGGACGTCCAAGCCGCCCAGGTTCAGATCAGCCTCGGTATGCAGCTTGGTAGCGCTATTGGCTCCGGCGCGCCAGACCGGATAGCTGTGATCATGGCCGATGAGGCCATCCTTCGTGAAGATGTGGCCGGCGCGGCCTTTCACGCCGGGCGAGCTGTAGGTGATGGTAATGGCTTTGCCGGCGATGGTCACCGACTCGGTAGCCGGCGGGCTCTTCGGCGGGCCCGGCTGGGCGGATAGTGTGACGGCGACGGCGAGCAGACTCGTACAGACCAAAAGACGTTTCATGGTGTTCATCTCCGTGAGGAAGAATCCTTGCCGGGAGCCTAAGCCCCGACGCATCGATTGTCGCACCGCGCCCCCCGCCAGGGAAAGCAGTAGGTCGATGCATACAGGGCGTACGGTGCGCTATACTCCACTACAAAGCGGAAACAAGGAGGTTTCTCGATGCGTTTCTATGGTATGAGCAAGATTGTGGCGGCCGGAATGGCAGCCGTAGCGATGATGGCGGCGACGAGTACGATTCAGGCGCAAGGCGGCGGAACGGTGTTGACGGCGGCAAATGCGCAGAAACTGCTCCCGGCCAGCGTATTCTACCGCGGCCAGACGGCAACTACGCAGTTGCGCAACTCTGGCGGCGTAAAGTTCGCAGACGGCTTCTATGTGCTGGCCACCCTGGTGGACACCAGCGGCTACTCCACCGGCCTTGCGGCCAAGTATCAGGCCTACTTCATTGTCGAGGTTCCCATCAATTTGGGTGGCAAGAGCCTTCCCGCGGGCGTCTACGGCGTGGGGTTTGTCGGGGACAAGTTAGTGGTGACGGATGTGGGCGCGCACGAAGTGCAGACGGTGGCAGCGAGCGACGATGCCGCGCAAAAGCACCCCATGCCGCTGCAAGTGGTGGCCGACCCGGCCGGCGGCTTCCGCCTCTACATCCAGCGCAAGTATGTGACCTTCAGCAGATAGTTGTCAGTAGACAGCAGCGAACGCCCCAGCTCTCAATTGTGAGATCTGGGGCGTTCGGCGTTTGACAGGAGCAACCTCGCGAGACGGTCTCTTCATTGAGCCCCGCATTGGAGCTACTCAGCTTTCGCTCTGGTCCGGCGAAACGGAAGATAGAGCAGCAGGAATAGGATGAAAGCGACGCCTTCGCTGGCCACAATGTACCACGGCCATGGTCCAAGAAACGAGAGCAGCGACACCGTCACTGGCTTGGCTCTGAGGAACATATAGTCTGTCTTGAAGATGGAATCGAACGCGCCGATAAAGACGGCAAGAATATTCACCACCAGCATCGCCCTCCCGACCGACCCCGGCCGCGGCCGCGCCTGCCCGGACCACACCAGATAGAGAACGCTGACCACAATGAGGCCATGATCGGCAAAGAACTGCACCGACAGGAAGAGAGAGGGCTCCATCAGGTCGGGAGTCAGCAGCGACATTGAAGCTCCGGCCAATGCAAAATAATAGGCCAGGTCGAAAATCGCCGGCTTGAGCGTCAGCAGCGCCAGTATAACCAGCCAAAGTGAGATATCGCAGAGTTCAAGCGGTAGATGGTTGGGAAACATCTGCTCGCCATGCACGGCAAAGCTTCCGTAATACAGAATCGTGCAGAGGAGAAGAAGGAGTGACAGGGCAACCCGCACGGCTATCGATCCGGGCGGCAGCCTTCGCTGTACAGCAGCCAGCAGAACCGCAAGCAGAGGAACCGCGGCGAGGATGGCAAGGTGCACGATCCCAAAAAGATGCAGATTGGCAGGCATGATGCTCCGAAGTTCAGCTTTGATGCTTGCTTGGCGACTTGCGGCATTGTAAAGCCTCTGCGCCAGCTCCGGCTACCAGACCCGCGTCAACCATATCCTGCGGGAGAAGCCGCTCGCCCTCAGCGCATCGGATAAGCGCCGGGCGTCTTAGCCTCCGCTTCGCTCCATCCCAGAAGCGCGCGAACCTCCGAAGGAAGAAAGTTCATGGCCGGCGCATCCGTCAGCGGGCGCTGCAGCTCGAAATTCCCCAGGTCAGGCCCTTTCAGAACCGAGCGGGGAGAACGATCAATCTCGATCCCGTTCTTTTCGAAGGCCGGCTCGAGCTTGCGGAAGTCATCGAGCGTGGCAAGCCGTGTAGTACAGTTCTCTCCCTGCGACGGGGCATAGACAATCAGCGGCTCCGGAGCGCCTCTTGTGATGGATGCGGCGCGCAGATAGACGTTTCCATCGATCTCCGTTGCCTGCGCATTCTTGAGTTTGCCGCAGAGCGAGGGCGGCCTCTGCCCAAACTCCAGCAGCGGACCGCGAAACGTATCCGAAGCCGCCATCAGGTTATGGAGAAAGATATGGCCATCGCGCTGTTCCAGGCCCGGTCCCGTGGTGGTATGCCAGTCAAAGACGTCGCCCGCGGCCACGCGGTCATTCCGCTCAAAGGATACGCGCGCATTATAGAAGGTGTTGTTATAGGCATGAACGTCCGCCGAGTTCAGTGAGCGCAGTCCGTGCTGGGAATTCACCACCACGTTGCCGGCGATGGTGGCCCCGCGCGAGATCTCGATGAAGATGCCGTCCAGAGCGCCTTCCACATAGTTGTCGATGATCACCCCGTCGCGGTTTCCCACGTCATACCAGACGCCGTTTGAGTTGGGCTGTTCGAGAATCAGGTTGTCGCGGAAGGTGACGCGATACGTCTGGTTGAAGATCTTCACCGCCGAGGGATAGTAGCCGGTCAGTTGCCGGATGTTATTCCGGCGGCGGTGCCATGGTCGCCGCTGCGGATCGGCCGATCGACCATCCCGGCGCGGCGGATGGCGCGGGGCCGCTGGCATTACCCCGGCTGGAAGGAGAGGTGCGATCGCCGCGGCCGGCCAGCGCCGTTGCGGCGGCCAACGCGCCCGGCCGGCGACCTGGCGGCAAACGTCTCGACAGAAGGCCGTCGCGGCACGACTGAGCCCGGCCGCCGCACGCTATTCTCGTTGATGCCGCGGACGGTCATTACCGCCCTGACCGCGTTGCGGCGGAACAAGATGCGGTCGGCCTGCGCCTGGGCGTGATCATCGCGGTCGCGGCGGTGATTGCCATGACGGAGATCGGCCAAGGAGCAAAGACGGCCATCCAGAAGCGCATCGCCAGCATGGGCGCGAACACGCTGATGGTCCAGTCGGGTGCGGCGGCGACCGGCGGGGTGAACTTCGGCACCGGGACCGCCATGACTCTCGCACCCAAGACGGCGAGGAAATCGCCCGGCAGTGCCCGGCCGTGGTTATACGTCTCGCCCAAGGTCCGCGCCGGGGCGAAGATCGTCTACGGCAACCGTAACTCGATCTACACCTTCATCAACGGCGTGGCCCCCGTCTACCTGAAGATCCAGGAATGGGAGACTTGGACGAGGGCGGAATGTTCACCGACGCGGACGTGCGGAACTCGAACAAGGTGTGCGTGGTCGAACGAACCATCCACCGGGAGCTCTTCCAGGGCGAATAGCAAATC
>CAWFZU010000139.1:0-12673 GCA_963820195.1 uncultured Acidobacteriaceae bacterium
GCTCCTTGGGCGAGTCGAGAACCACGGCCACGGCGATCACCGGATTATTGACCGGGGCGAAGCCGGCGAACGAGGCGATGTGCATGGTCTTCGAGTAGAGGTGCGTGGCCGGATCGATCTTTTGTGCCGTGCCGGTCTTGCCGCCGGAGGAGTAGCCGTTGAGCTGCGCCGGCTTGCCGGTGCCGTAGAGGACCACGCCCTCCATCATCTTGCGCATTTCAGCGGCGGTCATCGTGGAAATAACACGGTGCGCGCCGGGAGGCAGCGGATTGGGCAGCTCGCCGCCCGGCTTGAGCACCTGCGGTGCGGCCAGCGGCGCCTTCGGCGCGGTTCCCGTGCTTCCGTCGGAAGCAGGCTGTCCATCGACGGCGCCGTCCACCTGCCCCGGCAGCAGCACGCGCGGGGGCAGATAGACGCCGCCGTTGGCGATGGTCGAGATCATGGAGACCAGTTGCAGCGGCGTGACGGCGACTTCCTGACCGATGGCAATGGAGCCGATGGAGGATGCTTCCCACTTGCCGACTGGGCGCAGCAGGCCGCGGGTCTCGCCAGGCATCTCCGCGCCGCTGCGCTGGCCGAAGCCGAAGTCGTGAATGAATTGATAGAAGCGCTCGGGGCCGACTTTGAGGGCCAGCTTGACGGCGGCCACGTCGCTTGACACCTCCAGCGCCTGGTGGACTGGAATCACACCGTAGTGTTCGCCCTGGTTGTCGTGGATGACGCGGCCGGCAAGGGTGATCTGGCCGCCCTGGCAGTCGATGGGATCGTCGGGCTTGGCTACGCCCTGCTCCAGCGCCGCCGAATAAGTGACCAGCTTGAAGACCGAGCCGGGCTCGTAGACGTCGCTAACTGCGTGGTTGCGCAACAGCTCCGGCGTGGTGCGGCGGAAGTGGTTGGGATTGAAGGTGGGGCGAATGGCCAGCGCCAGAATCTGGCCGGTATGCACGTCCTGCACCACTACGGTGCCATTGGCCGCCTGGGTGCTCTGCATCGCGTGGTCGAGCGCGCGCTCGGCGAGAAACTGGATGTTCTCGTCGATGGTGAGCGTCAGGTTCTGGCCGGGCTGAGGCTCGCTCTCGCTGGAGCCGAGGACGTGGCGGCGGGCGTCGAGGGCGGTGTACATGCGGCCGGGAACGCCGTGCAGCCGCGGCTCGAACTTCTGTTCCAGGCCGCCCAGGCCGTTGTCGTCCACGCCCACATAGCCCAGCACCTGCGCGGCGATCTCATTGTCCGGGTAGAAGCGCTGAAACTCTTTCTGGAAGTAGATGCCTTTGAGAGTCCCAGAATCGATCAGCGCCTTCACGCGGGCGGCGGTCTCAGGGGTGACGCGGCGGGCAACCCATGCAAAGCTTCGACCGGCCTGGAGACGGGCGGTAACCTGCTCCTCAGTGGTCTGCGCGTCGTCGGGGTCGGTGTGGACAAGGGCAGCGAGGGTTTGAGCTGCGGCCGGCTTGTCGCCAATCTCGCTGGGCACGGCGAAGATCGAGTCCACCTGCACGGTGATGGCCAGCTCACGCAGGTTGCGGTCATAGAGGATGCCGCGGCGCGGCGCCACTTCGAAGGTGCGCTGCTGCTGCTTCTCGGCGCGTTCCATGAACTCCTGGTGGCGCACTACCTGAAGCCAGAAGAGGCGAAAGGCAATCAGTATGGCCCAGCAGAGAAAGAGCAGGCAGACCAGCCAGAAGCGCGCCCGCTTGAGAGGCATGGCGCGCGGGGCGGGGTTGGGGATGGGGCGAACGGTGGACGGCATGGCGCTTGCTCCGGTGATCACAACTAGGAGCTAGAGGCTTACAGCTAGTAGCTGCTAGCTGGAGGAACGGCTTGCGCGAGAACCGGAACGGAGGCGTCGGATGGGGCGGCGGGGCGAACCATCTGGCCCGGCTGCGGCTCGGCGAAGCCCAGCTCGCGAGCCATTCTGTCGATGCGGATCGGATCAGTCAACTGCGCCTCACTGAGGCGCAACTGGCGATTCTCCTCGCGCAACTGCTCGACGAGCCTGCTTCTCCGACTCGACGCGGTAACCGCTCTCAATGGCGCTGAAATGCTGCAAGCCATAGAGCATGGTCAGCGAGAAGAGAACGGTGATGGCCGCGGAGAAGAGGCGAATCTGGCGGGCACGCGCCGGATCTGGCGCCTTGACCAGGCGGCTGTTGTCAAAGCTCTTGGGAAAGCGGAACTCCGGCGTGCACGAACAGCGCCGGCGCAGGGGTTGCTGGGCCAGCAGCTCGGCGTTGCGCTCGGCAACGCGCGCGCTCCAGCTTCTGCCCGCTTCATAATAAGTTGTTGCACATGCCGCCATCTTTCCCTCCCCGAGCTTTTAGCTATTAGCTTCTAGCTCTGTTCTGGTTGCTGGACAATTTCCTTGCTACGCACAAAAACATTCATAAAGGCTGCAAACATTTGAATCTCAGAAGATAAAGCTAGCAACTAGTAGCTGTCTCTCCGCCGCTCTCAGCTTTGCGCTCCTTGAACGCGGATTGCGTTCTAACTCTTCTTCGCCGGCGGTGACCGGCTTCTTGGTGAGAATCTCCCAGATTCCCTGCCGCGCGCCTTCGCGCAAGCTGTCTTTGGCGATGCGATCTTCCAGCGAGTGAAAGCTGATGACGACCAGTCTTGCGGAGGGCTTAAGCAACTTGGGTGCGGCCTCCAGCAATGCCCGGATTTCATCTAACTCGCGATTGACATAAATACGAAGAGCCTGAAAGGTTCTGGTCGCCGGATGAATGTGCGCCTGATTTCATTGCCGGGGCGGCTGATGTTACAATCCGGGCTAACTGCCCCGTGGTTGTAACCGGCCGCCCGCGAACAATGGCTCTGGCGATTCTCCGCGACCTCCTTTCCTCTCCGTATTCGTAAATAAGGTCCGCTAACTCACGTTCGCTCGCCTCATTCACCACTTGTGCGGCGGTTGGGCCGGAGCGCTGATCCATGCGCATATCCAGCGGTCCATCCGCCATAAAACTAAAACCTCTTGAAGCCTCGTCCAATTGCAGGCTGCTAACTCCAAAATCCGCTCAGCAGTGCCATCCACCGAGGCCGGCTCGCAAATGCCTGCTAATCGAACTGAAAGCCTCGCCGATCAAAGTAACTCGCGGCGCCTGGCTTCCTAACTTCCTGCAAACCTCGTCCAGCTTGCCTTTTGCCAGATCGAGCGCTTCCGCGTCCCTGTCAAAGCCGATCAGATGCCCCTCGGGCCCGAGCAGCTTTGCAATCCCGGCGGCGTGCCCGGCCAATCCCACCGTGCAATCCACCACCGTGGCTCCCGGTCGCATCCGAAGCCATTGCATCGATTCTTCAAAGAGCACGGGCGCGTGACGAGGGTTCGATTCGGTCATGCGCACCCCCTGGGGGGTCTTAACGAATACGAGTTACACATCGTATTCCGTTGCTGCTTCATCATCCTGCGCGGTGTACGGATTGTTCCTCACGCTCTCCCGCAAACCTGTCAGGCTCTTTACTCTCAACAGAGCGCCTTCGCCTGAAACCTTCACGTCCATATTGACCATGCCCTCTTTGCGCAGCTCCTCGGGCATCAGCAGGCGGCCCTGAGGGTCCATATCCGCCCGTTCGCCGTAGAGCGCGTTGCTGGCCATCAGCTTCTTGCGCAACGGCAGGCCCTTGGGCATTTTGAAGATCCTGGCCTGATACTGCTGCCACTCCGGCATAGGGTAAAGTTCCGCGTCCTTGCCCTCCCGGCTTGTGATATAAAAAGCGTTGAAGTCCTTGCCGTACTTTTTCTCAATGAAGCTCTTGAATTCGGCAGGCATCTTCAGGCGGCCGCGCTCATCCAGTTTGGCTTTCGGACTGCCGCTGAAACCGATTTGCAGATCGTCCCAGCAACCCGCGCTTTCGCCAGCAGCCTCGATGGAGGTCTCTGGTTCGCCGGCCGGGTTTTCTGGAATCTCTGCCATTGTTTTCTCTCGACCGGGCCGGATGGAACCGGACGGTCTAACAAAATGTCCCGTGTGCTCCCATTTGGGCCCACTTTGACAAAGATCGCATAAAAAGCCGCTCTGCGCACGTGGAAAATGTGCGTCAAGGGGAAGAGGGATTTGCGGAGGGGAGCGGGCGAATGGTACAGCCGGGAAAAACCACTACTAATTGTGATTTTATGAATCTAAACCACTACAAATAGCGCTAGTTTACTCTCATGGTTCCGAAAAATCATTTTGCGCCCGGAAGTGCAGGATTTATGATATAGCGAACAAAAAGCGAATTAGTTGGCTTCCTCAGGCGGCATTTCATTTTTACCCCGCTGCCGCTCCGTCACCAGCTTTAACAGATAAAAGAAGACCAGCACATTGGCTGCCAGCAGGCCGGCCCTGAACAGCGTGACTCGGCGCAGAATCTCGAGGATCTCCCACGGCAGAAATGAGGCGGTGATGGCCAAAGTGAGGTACTCGCCCCATGCCTTTTCCAAATAGAGGCCGGTCCCTTCAAGGATGCCGAGAGCCGCATAGGCAAAGGCCGCCAGTCCGATGCGCCGCAGCAGCGGGTCGTTAAGGAGGGAGGCCTTGTCGAGGATGAATTCGACCAGGCGCCATTCGGAGTTGAAGTGCAGATGGTCGGCCACGCGCCCCAGCACTTCTGCGGCGTCCTTGCCCACCAGCTTGACAGCACCCACGCCGAGTGCGGCAAAGAGGAGGGCCTGCAGCCATTTGTAGGCCGCAATAAGCACCAGCCCCTTGTCGTGCCGGTGTTGCGGGGAGAACTGAGTTGGGGAATCGGTCATGGTGTAAGGGGAACCCGTGCAATACTCCTGCTGTCTTTACGTTAACCGATGCGCGGCGGTTCTGCTTGCTTTGATGCCGGGAAGCGGTGAAACAGGAAAAAACAGAAGTCAGTGTTTCAACTTCAGCAGCTCGTCGCGGTCGATCAGATTGCCGTCCATGATGAGGCCGGAGATGCGGCGGGCGTTCCAGATGTTCTGGCTGGGATCTCCGTCGACGACGAGGATGTCGGCGCGGCGTCCGGGGGCGATCTGGCCCAGCTCGTTCCAGCCGAATTGGAGGCTGTAGTTGTTGGTGGCGGCGGCCAGGGCCTCGCGCGGGGAAAGACCCAGGCGAACCAGCAGCTCCAACTCGGTGTGCATGGAGATGCCGGGCAAGGCGCCCTCGACGGGCGCGCCGGAGCCGGCCAGATAATGCGGGAAGGCGGCGAAGAGGGTCTCGTTGATGCGCCACAGGCGGAGGGCCGACTGCTCGGCCTTCTTGCGCTGGCTCTCTTCCAAATAGCGCTGCCCCATGGCGGGTAAATGCCGCGACCAGGCCGGGAGCGGATAATCGATCTCCCCGGTGGCGCGGTTAGTGGGCTCGAAGACGCGGGCAGGGTCGAGCAGCGCGGCGGCTGGCTCCTTCCACAGGTTGCGATGAGAGGGCAGACGTGCGAAGTCGATGCTGAAGGTGGGCATGAGCGCGGCGTGATGGGCGGCCAGGAAGCGAGCGTATGCGCGCAGGTGCAAGTCTGTGGGGGGCAGTCGCTCGGCATAGTCGTAGGCTGTAGTGGCGGCCGCACCGTCGGAGTCTTCCACCAGCGGCCGCTCCAGCTCGTCGGGAATCACGCCCAGCTCGTAGCGGCCCATGTGGGGTAGCGCATCCACGCCGGCCTCGACGCCGACTATCGTAAGGGGTGGCAACGAACTCGCCATAGGTAGCCAGGCCCATCTGGTGTGCGCGGGCGATGATCCACTGGGCATTGGCGGCGGTGAGATTGTGGCCCAGCCAGATGGCGCGCGTTCCCAGCCGGACGGTGTCGTTGAGCTGGCGGAGGGTGTCATCGGGACTCAGTTCCCCGGGGTGGTCCAACTGCCGGAGCTTGAGCGCCCACTCCGGGCGCTTGGCCAGCAGGCTCCAGTTGTCGGTCGAGCCGACCGAGTCCATCAGGTAGAGGTGGGGGCTGGGCGAGGCGCTCAGTTCAACCGCGCCGCGCCGCGCGTCGCTGACGGCGACGATCGTGGTGACGCCCATGTAGAGGTAAGCTTTGGCCTGCCCTTGGGAGTTCATGCCGGCAAAGCCGTCGATGAGGCCGGGGATGAGGTACTTGCCGGAGCAGTCGATGACCCGCGCGCCCTTGGGGATGGAGACCGCCATGCGCGAGCCGACATCGGTGATGCGGCCATCGCGCACAATGACGATGGCGTCCGGCAGGTCTTTTGCCGAGCCGCCCCAGCCAGTTACGTCCACGACCGTGCCGCCGGCCAGCACCAGCGGAACCGAGGGCGAGAGCCGGGGAGTGAGCGGGGACGGCGCTTGTGGCCAAGCCACGACAGTGGCCAGAACCGATCCAACAGCGCCCAGCAATAGATTACGAGAGAGTCGCATAAGAAAAAGCGGTCTTGTGTGGATTGTCGCACAAAGGGTTGAAAACTCGCTGCATGCGCTCCCTTGGGAGGCAAGCGGAGAACGCTGGATTTCCACCTTCAATTGGCGCTGGGCACGCTGGCTTTCTTGTTGCGGCTGAGCACGAAGGACTTCTTGCGACTGTCTTTGCTGGCGTGGTCGATCTTCTTCCAGAAACCCACAAAATAATCGATGGCCGAGATGGTGGAGACCAGCAATGTGAAGTAGATGGCGGCAACGGCGATCCACTTGACCGGCACGACGAGAAAGCCGAACTGCCACTCGTGCCAGCGATGCGCCAGCAGCGCCGAGACCACGGAAACAATCTGAGTGACGGTCTTGAGCTTGCCCAGGTCGCTGGCCTCGATGGTGAAGCCCTCCGAGGATGCGATGGAGCGCAGACCGCTGATGAGGAACTCGCGGCCGATGATGACGACCACGATCCATACCCTGACTACGTCGGGGTTATAGGCCACCAGGGCGACAAAGGCGGCGGCGACCATGATCTTGTCGGCCAGCGGGTCCAGCAGCATGCCCATGGTGGTGATCTGCTTGCGCTTGCGAGCCAGGTAGCCGTCGAGGCCGTCGGTGATCGAAGCCAGCACGAAGAGCACCGAAGCGGTAATCTCCTGCGCGCCGTAGGCATGCCAGGGAAAGTGGGGCGTCAGGATCCACAGCAGCAGCGGGATCATGACGATTCGGCTCATCGTGATGGAGTTGGGCAGGTTCATGCGGTTTGCGTTCGCCGGAAGGATGCTTGCGGCCTGACACCATTATTGCATTGCGTATCGAGCCGGCGTCTTGCAGCTCCGCGGCGCGCGGAGGAATGCTTCAGTAGATTGGATTGACGGGCTGGGTTGGCAAGGTCGGCAATTGCTGCTGATGGCTATGCACTTCATGAAAGCCGACAATGGCAGCCGTGGTCACGGCCGCAAATCCAACGCCTGTCATGATCCAGAACGCCCTGGGCGTCATTCCCGTTTGCAGATAGACAACATCGTCATAAGCCACCGGCGTGACCCCTGGATCGCCATACAGTTGCAGGCCGCAGGAATTCTCGTCGATGCTGACGATTCGGCCCGAGAATGCCACCCCGTTCTGCAATTGCACGCCGACCCAGTTGCCCATGCCGAGCTTGAGAATGCGCGCGTGCACAACCTCCGGAGTCAGCGGATTGCGCGAGGTACGTGCCATCGGCATCCCTGTCTGAAGGTCGAAGATATCTTTGTAAACCACCTGCGTCGCCGTCGTATCGCCGTAGCGTTGCAGACTGAAGGACTGCTCGTCGATGCTGATGATCTTGCCTGAAAATGCGACTCCACTCTGCACACGCACTCCCACCCAGTTTCCCAAGCCGAGCTTGAGGATGCGCGCGTGAGCCTTTTCGGGAGTGAGAGGTTTTGGCGCCGCATAGGCCATCGACGGCGCCAGCAGCGCGCACACCAGAAGCGTGGCAACGCACTTTGAAAGAGTAAGGCTGAGAGAGTTCATCTTCGTTCTCCTTGGAATCCCGACTTCTTCTGGTAGGAACAGCGCCGCGCGGAAATAGTTGCGCTGCGTTGAAAATAAATGCGGGATGAGCCGGCGGCCCATTCCGTTTCATCCTCTCAATCCCGCCTTTCATCCGCTTTTACCGCCTTTCGTCAGGAACCCTGTGCGTGGCGGCATCGTACCGTTTACATTCCAACAAGTGCAAAATTCTGAAAGGGAGCGGCTCATGGAAGAAATCGTCAACGTCGAAGCAGTCAGCCGAAGATTTGCGCTGGACAATGGCGCAGCGCGCCACCCGGCGCACAGTTTTGTCAGCGCCCTCACGCACGCCAGCCTGCGCGTTAAAACAGGCGAGTTTCTGGCGATTGCCGGACCCAGCGGAAGCGGCAAGACGACGCTGCTGAATCTGATCGGCTGCATCGATCAACCCACAACCGGGCGCATCCTGGTGGATGGCGTGGATACCTCGCAACTGAAGCCCGCCGACATGAGCAAGCTGCGCCGCGAAAGAATCGGCTTTGTCTTTCAGACCTTCAATCTGATTCCCGTTTTCACGGCCGCCGAGAACGTCGAGTACCCGCTGCTGATCCAGGGCATAGGCAGCCGCGAGCGACGTGAGCGTGTGGCCGTGGCGTTGGAAAGCGTTGGCCTTTCGTCGCGCGCCAACCAGCGTCCCGACCTGCTCTCCGGCGGCGAACGCCAGCGGGTCGCCGTGGCGCGCGCCATCGTGCATCATCCCGCACTGGTACTGGCCGACGAGCCGACCGCCAATCTGGACACGCACAACGCCACGCAGCTGATCGACCTAATGCACGGCCTCAACCGCAGCCTCGGCCTCACCTTCATCTTCTCCACGCATGACGCGCGGTTACTCGATCATACCGAGCGCATCGTTCGGCTTACAGATGGCGAAGTGGTTTCCGATACCGCGAGCGAAGGAGGCAGCCGTGGCTAAATATCTTCTTCTTGCATTCCGCAACATCTTCCGCAACCGCCGCCGCACTCTTATGACGTTGTTCATGGTGGGTGGAGGAGTCGCCGGATTACTGCTGGCTGGCGGCTACTTTGCCTTCATGACACACGGCCTGCGCGAAGACACCATCAACAGCGGCCTCGGCCATATGCAGATCTTCACCGCCGAACACTTTAACCGCGACGAAAACCGCGTTCTCGACACCGGCATCGACAACTGGCGCCAGGTGGCCGCATCCGTCAAGACTGGCAGTCATGTGCGCGGCATCGCCCCACGCATCGATTTCTACGGCATGGTCTCCAACGGAACCAAAGCCGCCGGATTCATGGGCAGCGCCGTCGATCCCGAGGCGGAAAATTCACTCGGCTTCATCACCCACATCGAATCGGGACGCAATCTCGATCCCAAGCCCAGCGGCGAGGTCGAGGCGCTCATCGGTAACGGCCTGGCCAAGTCGATGAATGTCGGCATCGGTGACGGATTGACGGTGCTGGCCATGACCTCAGACGGCGCGCTGAACGGCGTCGATGTTCAGATCGTGGGCATCATCAACTCCGGCGCCGCGGAAAGGGACGCGCGCTATTTGCGCATCACGCTGCCCGCCGCCCAGCGCCTGCTGCAACGCTGGCGCCAAGAAAGTCATCATTTCAGCCCCGGCCAAGGGCGAATACATGACGATCGTGATGGGCGTGAACGACGAGCAAATATGACCCGGCCAAGCATCACATCATTTCCAACGCGAGCTGCACGACGAACTGCCTCGCCCCGGTCGTTCACGTGCTGCTGAAGGAAGGTTTCGGCGTCGCGGAAGGTTTGATGACGACCATCCACAGCTACACCGCAACGCAGAAGACGGTCGACGGCCCGCGAAGAAGGATTGGAAGGGCGGCCGCACGCGCGGCGCAGTAACATGATTCCCTCCACGACCGGCGCGGCCAAGGCGGTCGGCCTGGTGTTGCCCGAAGTGAAAGGCAAGCTGACCGGCATGGCGTTCCGCGTGCCGACGCCGACCGTTTCCGTGGTGGATCTGACGGTCAAGACGGTGAAGGAGACGAGCTACACCGAAATCTGCGCGGCGATGAAGAAGGCCAGCGAGACTTACCTCAAGGGCATCCTCGGCTACACCGAGGACGAAGTGGTCAGCAGCGACTTCATTCATTGCGAACTGTCCTCGATCTTCGACGCCGGCTAGCGGCATCGAGCTGAACAAGAACTTTTTCAAGCTCGTGAGCTGGTATGACAACGAATGGGGTTACAGCTGCCGCGTGGGCGACCTCATCAAGATCATGCTCAAGAAAGGGCTGTAAGCCGGACGAAATTCAAAACGGCGGACTGGAAACAGTCCGCCGTTTTTTAATGCGCTGAAGACGCTACGGAAATTAGCCCGGTGTTGGCTTGTCGCGCCGGAATCAGATGAAGGCGGATGCGAGCCTACGCCGGGAAATCGTCCCACAAATACATTCCCTTCTCCGCATCGGATGGGGAGAAGGTGGCCGGAGGCCGGATGAGGTGAACCGCGAACCACGCCACACACGCGAACGCGAATTGACGCCGCCAAACTTCCGGCGCACAATCGCCGCATGGCAAAAAAGTCTGCTGCCAAAACGGGTGGAAAAAATACCGTTCCTTCCGATCCCGCCGCATCTTCGCCATCCGTCGCCGCCAAACCCGGCGTGAAAATGAAAACCGCGACCAGCAATGATTGGAAAATCAAGCCGCTCCCGAAAAAGCGCAGTTTGATTCCGGCTGACCGGCAATTCACTCCGGCGGAAATGGACTGCATTAAACGGGGCTTCATTCCGATGGCGATGGAGGAAAAATGGTTTATTTTCTTCAAGCGCAATCGGCTTTTCTTTCACCGTAGTTGGACGGGCTATTGCGTTTTTGTGGCGCACTTCAAACGTCGGCAGGATGGCTTTGTTCTCCACCTCATCGAAGCAAACCGCAACCGCAGACAATACACCCGAGCAGGATGATGCTTACGACGCCAAGCTGGTTTCCGACATTATCGATAATTTTCTCCTTGCACCGCAAACGAGCGATCGCCCGGCGGGTTTGATCGCCGCGCTTGATCAGGCTTCCAAAGAAAATTATCTCGGCGATCCCAAGGTGGTCAGAAAACTTTGAGCAATTTCAGCACCGAAGCGTTGCTGCAACTCGATTCGGAGAATGGATGATGAAGATGCCAGGATTTGTGACGACGAACAAGCGGCGGCACTGGCGGATATATTTCTCGGCAAAAATCCAGACTACGCGCCGATGATTCCATGGAATTCACCCGGCCAGATTGACCGATGGCTTGCCGATGAACTCAAACACCTGAAGGTTGCCGACAAAACACCTGAATTGACCGTTGCCAACGTCATGCACTGGATTTTGAAAGATATGTTCAGCATCGCCAACCTCGCTGAAGAAGACCGGAATTGGAACATTGACGCGACGCTGGAAAATTTCACCAACGTGATGCTGGGAATTTCAATTCGCGATGACGACGATGATGTCACCGACACAACGAGCGTTTCCCAACCGTGATTGAAAGGCTGACTATGTTCAAATTACCCGATGCAATCTATGGAACGTGGCAAAGCGACCTCGAAAGAACGCTGGACGAAATCAAACGGCATTTGCGTCCCGATCATCCGAAACTCCATGAGTTCACATTGCCGGAACGGCTCATTCCCTTGACCATCTGCTACACGCCGGATTCGGTGCTTTACACCTACCGGGGCGAACAGGTGCGCGCCCGGTTTCGGATTTTGGCTTGTGATGAATTTTCGCTGGTCTCGGAAGTCGAAACGACGTGGCTCAATGACCAGCCGCTTTGGCATATCCACTTTCTTTCGGAGAATTGCTATTGGGTCACGGTGGATTTGGATTGGGGATTTATTTACCGGGAATTTTTCATTAAAGTCAGCGGGTCACCAACAATTCAAGCGGCAGGCAGCGAATCGGTTGACCGCGAAGTGGCGGCTAAAAACTGAAATTTTATGTGGCTGATGACCAAACACGGATTTTATTCCATCGTGCAAAAGCTGCCGGGCGAGTTTCACATCCGCGCCCGCGTGCGGCAGGATTTGGAAAACCTCGTCGCGCGCGTGCCGCTGCCCGGCGCGGAAATCCACGCCACCAAGACGGCGGACTATTCGTTTCGCATCGTCACCGGCCAGGGCGACGTGCGGAAGGTGATGCAGTTTCTGGGCGACTCGCTGGACTATTCCAACTTCAAGGACACCGTCGCGCGCACGCCCGACCAGCAAGCCAAACATGACGCTTACGCCTCGGTCTGGCACACGATGATTGACGCGCTCGGCGGCTACGGGCGTCCGCCAAAACAAAAACGGTGATTTTGACGAATTGACTTGTCCTGAAACTTAAATGATGCGAAACGACTGCCATGAAAACATTATCCATCCCGATTAACGGCAAAAAATACGAATGCGAAACCTACAGAAGAAGGCGACTTGCCGGAAATTCTTGAAGTCTTCTTCTTCTGGAAAACCGCTGCGCTCCTGGCTGAAAAGACGGGAACGAAGCATTCGCCGCTGCCTGAAAAGTTTTCGGCGCGGTTCTGCTGTTTTGCGTGCGGCTTGGCTTACAAAAAGCCGGGGCCTGGACCGGATGCGTTCCGGCTGAATAAACAAAACAAAGCAATCAGGGTCGAGTTGAAGGCCACCATCACTCCGTCAGGCTTCACCGACGTGAAGCGGGATCAGGATTTCGACGAGCTTTACTGGCTATCTTTCGCCGGCTACAACGCGCTCAAGTATGAGATTTACAAGTTCAAGAGGAGCCAGATTGATTTTTTTGTCCAAAAGTCGAACACCAATCGTGACCGGGCGACAATGAATCTGAAAAATGTTGCTGTCCACTA
>CAWFZU010000140.1:0-3449 GCA_963820195.1 uncultured Acidobacteriaceae bacterium
ACTATCCCGGCCTGGAATCCAGCCAGTATTACGAGCGGCGAAGAAGTACCTGCCGGAGGGCAAGGGCGGGCTGCTCACCTTCGGCGTGAAGGGAGGCTATGAGGCTGGCAAGACGCTGATCAACTCGCTGAAGCTGTTTTCGCTGCTGGCCAACATCGGCGACGCCAAGTCGCTGGTGATTCATCCCGCCTCGACGACGCACGCGCAGCTTTCCGTCGGCGAGCAGGCCGACCGGCGTCACTCCCGAGCTGGTGCGGCTCTCGGTGGGCATCGAGGATATTCGCGATATTCTGGCCGATCTCGATCAGGCGATCAAGGTTGCCAACGGACATAGCGCGCCATGACGAGCGATGATGGCGGTGCGTGTTGCACAATAAAACGTATGACTGAATCGAGCGCAGGGGCTGAAGCCTGGCCAGTACCACGGGGGAAAAAGGGCAACCCTGACCCCCACCTACGAAGGCGACTTTGTGCTCGACGAGCCTCTGTTGCTGGAGTGCGGCCACGCGCTGGCCGGCGTTACGCTGCATTATGCGGTGTATGGCCGGCTGAATGCAGCCCGCGACAACGCCGTACTGGTTTGCCATGCACTCTCCGGCTCGGCGCTGGTAGGCTCCTGGTGGCCTGAAATCTTCGCGCCCGGCGCGGTGCTCTCTCTGGATCACGACTTCGTCATCTGCATCAATATGCTGGGCTCCTGCTACGGCTCTACAGGACCCGGTACGGTGAATCCCGGAAACAGGCCGCATCTACGGGCCGGATTTCCCGCTGGTTTCAATCCGCGACAACGTCCGGGCGCAGGCTCGGCTTTTGGATTCGATGGGAATTCGGCGGCTGCGGCTGGTTCTGGGCGGCTCCATCGGCGGCATGCAGGCCCTGGATTGGGCCATCCACGACCCCCGAGCGCGTGGAGCGGGCGTTGGTTATCGGCGTTGCGCCGCTTTCGGCCATGGGGCTGGCGCTCAACCACTTGCAGCGCCAGGCCATCCAGCACGACCCGGAGTGGAAGGGCGGCCACTATCTGCCGCAGCGCCCTCCGCGCAGGGGGCTGGCCCTGGCGCGGCAGATCGCCATGCTCAGCTACAAGTCCGCGGAGCTGCTTCGACGAGCGTTATGGCCGCAAGCCGAATCGCAATGGGGAGGATCCGTGGGGGCTGGACAATGGCGAGGGTGAGCAGTCGGCGCCATCGGCCTCATTGGAGGGCGCTTCGACATCGCCGGCTACCTGGACCACCAGGGAGAGCGATTTAACGAGCGCTTTGACGCCAACTCCTACCTGGCCATTCTGCGCACCATGGACATATGGGACCCGCTGCGCGGAGGCCTCTCGGCAGCGGAGGTCTTCGGCGGAATTCGCGCTCGCCTCAGCTTTGTCGGCATCAGCTCCGATTGGCTCTTTCCTCCCCATGCAGTGCGCGACTTTGCCTATACCATCCGCGCGGCCGGCGTTCCCGCCGATTACCGGGAGATGACCAGCGCCCACGGCCATGACGCCTTTCTGGCCGAACAGGCTGAACTGGTCCGGCTGCTGCAATGAAGGCAGGGAATAGGGAACTGTTTTGCCCTGGTTGGTGTCTAATCGGTTATGGGACCGAGTGAGCATCCAAAGCGGGGAGCGGAGAACCGGGATCAGAATGTATTTTTGGCTCTTGACAAGCTCCAAATCCTGTCAAGAAGCTCGCAATTCCCTGTTCCCTATCCCCTATTCCCTGTTTTTTTTACAACACCGCTTGTCACAACGGGCATAGCTTTCTATAATCCATCCAACACCGCATTGAAAGTCGTGGTATCGTTGAATCGATGCCACCGGCGCGCGGCCGCCCCAAAGAGCGGTTGCGCATTCCGTGAGCGAGTGCTTGAACATTGATCTCCATTTTGGCAGTTCCCAGGAGCACTAAATGAAGAAGTTAGTCTTCGCGTCTGTGTTGGCATTGGCGAGCGTTAGCCTCGTTTCCGCGCCCATGCTTCGTGCCCAGGATTCCATCGTCATCAAGGATCCGGCAGAGTTCAACACCTATCAAATGGCCACATCGCAGGTTAATCCAAAAGCCAAGGCCGAGGCTTTAGAGAGCTTTTTGAAGGCGTACCCGCAGAGCGTCGTCAAGAGCGCTGTACTCGATTCGCTGATCGATACCTACCAGGGTCTGCAGGATGCTGACAATACGCTCAGCGCGGCCAGCCGCTTGCTTCAGGTGGACCCCAGCAACATGAAGGCCATTTTCATGTCGGTCATCATCAAGAAGGGCCAGTGCGTCAAAACCCAGGATGCGCAGACCTGCGACGATGCCGGGGTACTCGCTCAGAAGGGTCTGGCGGCTGTCAAGCCTGCTGCTACATCCGACGCTGAATGGAAGAAGCTGATCAGTGGAACCTATCCGACCTTTCACTCGGCGGTCGCTTTGGACGACATTGTCTCCAAGAAGGACATCAAGGGCGGGATCTCCGAATACCGCACCGAACTGATGCTTTATCCGCCCGAGCAGACCACTGCCTGGCCTTCGCAGGGACTGTGGGATACGCTGCAACTGGCGGAAGCCTACACCAAGCCGGATAGCCCGGATCACCTGGTGCAGGCAGTCTGGTTCTACGCGCGCGCGTGGAACTTCGCCACCCCGATCAAGGCCCAGATTGAGAAAAAGATGGACTACTACTACCAGAAGTACCACGGCAATCTGGACGGCTTGAATGATGTGAAAACCCAGGCGGCGGCTACGCTCTTCCCGCCGGGTACCTTCGTGATCTCCGCCGCGCCGACTCCGGCCGAGCTTGCCCACAAGGCGATTGTGGAAACTCCTGACCTGAGCAAAATGGCCTTGGTCGATACGGAGTTCATCCTGGCCAACGGAGCCAAGGAAGACACCGATAAGCTGTGGGCCGTCCTGCAGAATCAGGTTACGCCGGTCCCGGGAATTGTCATCGATGCCAGCGCATCGGTGATCAAGGTTGCCGTAACCCAGGACGCCAAGGACAACAAGTATGCAGACTTCATTGTCAATATGAAGAAGCCCCTGGTGGAAAAGGATATTCCCGCCGTTGGCTTCGAGTACAAGATCCCTCCGGCGACGACGCTGGTGGGAACCTACGACACCTTTACCCAGGTTCCAGCCACGGATACTTTCGCGCAAGCCGCACAGATCGTGCTGCGCGACGGAGAAATCCAGCTGGAGAAGAAGAAGCCGGCTGCCCCGGCGCACAAACCGGCAGCCGGTCACCATCCGGCAGCGCACTAATCTGCTGTGTTGTCTGGCCGTTTGGACTGACCGATTATTGGTCGCCGGAACTGGCAAGGGCTCCGGCGCGCCTCACCCTCCTCCTGGGCCATAAGGGCAGCCTGCATCAGGCTGCCCTTTTTGTCTTTTCCGTGCTCTGAACCAACGGTTTGCCCGGGCGTAGTAATTTGAAATGCTCTCAACCGAAAGGCTGCCGCACGCAGTGCCCCCACGCAGTGG
>CAWFZU010000141.1:0-4900 GCA_963820195.1 uncultured Acidobacteriaceae bacterium
GAACCAAATAGACTACAGTACCACTAACCTTCGCAGAACATCCTTGTGTTGATCAGGCGTAAGGAATAGCACAATAACCTCGCCCCCACAATATCATCGATTCTCAAAAAAAGACTCTTACAGCGTCCGCCCCACCGCCCCGGCAATCACCCGCAGCTCGCCGACCAGCTTTTCAAACTGATCGAGGTAGAGCGTCTGCGCGGCATCCGAGGCGGCCTTGTCGGCGTTGGGATGAATCTCCACCAGAATCCCGTCCGCGCCCGCGGCCACCGCGGCCTTGGCCATCGGAGGAACCATATCGCGCCGGCCCGTGCCGTGCGAAGGGTCGCCCACCACCGGCAGGTGCGAGAGCTTGTGCAGCACCGGAATCGCCGAGATGTCCATGGTATTGCGCGTCGAGGTCTCATACGTCCGTATGCCGCGCTCGCAGAGAATAATGTCGTAGTTGCCGCCGGCCATGATGTACTCCGCCGACAGCAGCAGCTCTTCGAGCGTCGCCGAAATGCCGCGCTTCAGCAGTACCGGCTTGCGCGCCAAGCCCAGTTCGCGCAGCAGATTGAAGTTCTGCATATTGCGCGCGCCCACCTGGAAGACATCGGTGAACGGCAGCATCGGCTCGATCTGCGCGATCTCCATCACCTCGGTGACCGTGAGCAGGCCGTTTCCTGGGCGGCTTCGTGCATCAGTTGCAGTCCCGGAATGCCCAGTCCCTTGAAAGGCGTAAGGTGAACGAGCGCGGCTTGAAGGCGCCCCCGCGCAAGAATCCCGCGCCCGCGGCCTTCACGCTGGCGGCAATGGCAAAAATCTGCTCGCGGCTTTCAATCGCGCATGGCCCGGCGATCACGGCCACCTGCTCGCCGCCGATCTTGGCGCCGTTGGCGAACTCCACCACCGTGCCCTCCGGGCGAAAGGCGCGGCCGGCCAGCTTGTAAGGCGAGCTGATGCGATAGCACATTGAGCACGCCCGGCAGCACCTCGAATTTGCTCAAGTCGATATTGGCGGTGGGCCCAACGCCCGCCAGGATCGTCTGCATCGCCCCGGTCGTCCGGTGGACGTCGACTCCGGCCTCCTCCATCCGTTCGATGACGGCATCGATCTGTTCTTCAGTCGCTCTTTCCTGCATGGAAACAATCATTCTGACTTCCCTGTCTCCGGCGTCTCAGCGCCAGCGCCATGGCCCGGCGCAATTGCCTGGGCGTTTCTCTCTGAGGCCAACTCGTCCCGCTGCAAGGCTCGCATCACGTCGATGATGCGCTCGTAGATGTGCGTCAGTTCGATGTCCGGCAGGGGGCCTTTGTTGGCCGCGCGCACGTTGGCGTAGACCAACTTTTCGCGCGCCGGCTCGTAGACCGGCAGCGATGTGGCAGCCTTCAGGTGACCGACCATCTTCGCCGCGCGGGCCCGCTCGCTCAGCAATTCCACAAGCTGGCGGTCCAGAACATCAATTTGATCTCGCAATTCTTCCAGCGTCATTTCATCCTCGTGTTGCGTCCGGCGCTCAAGCCTTTCAGTCAAATCCGCGCCTGCCGCATCGGAACCAGAGTTGGCTTTCAGTTCTCAGCTTTCAGTACTCAGCTTCTTCCTGCTGGCGCGAGCCTGAACGGTTCAACCCGGCAAAGGGCAAACTGAAAGCTAAAAGCTGAAAGCTGATAGCTGTTGTTACCGGGCCAGCGCCGCCTGAGGCAGGCGCAGGCCCTCGATAAATCGAGCCACCGCGCCGGGCGCCGCATCCGGGGTCGAGCCTTCAATCAGCTCCACAATCGCGCTGCCGACGACCGCGGCATCCGCGAACTCCGCCACCTGGGCGACGTGTTCGCTGTTGCTGATGCCGAACCCCACGGCCACCGGCAGCGTGCTCCATCGCCGGATGCGCTCGACCAGCGCCGCCGCATCGGAGGTCAGGCTCTGCTGCTGTCCGGTGATGCCCACGCGGGAGATGGCGTAAATAAAACCTTTGGAGTGCGTGGCGATCGCTTCCAGCCGCTCGTCGGGACTGGTGGGCGCGGCCAGAAAAATCGGCGCAAGTCCCACGCGGGCCATCTCGCTCAGATACTCGCCCGCCTCTTCCACAATCAGGTCGGTCACCAGCACGCCATCCACGCCTGCCGCCGCCGCGTCGTCGGCAAATTTCGTCAAGCCGTAGCGCAAAATCGGATTGAGATAGCTGAAGATCACCAGGCCCGCCGCGGGCCGCGCCGCGCGAATCTCGCGCGGCCAGCTTGACCACGTCCTTGAAGGCTGATTCCGCGCGCCACCGCCCGCTCCATGGCGCGCTGAATCACCGGCCCGTCGGCCAGCGGATCGCTGAAGGGCACGCCCAGCTCGATCACATCCGCGCCCGCGTCGATGGCCGCAAGCGCAATCTCGCGCGTGGCCTCGAGGTCGGGTCGCCCGCCGTCAGATAAATCACCAGTCCCGGTTTGTGATCGAATCGTATCGCCATCGAAAAAGCTCACGCTCCCTGAAGCTTCAGCTCGCGCGCCAGAATCCCCATATCCTTGTCGCCGCGTCCGGAAAGGTTCACCACCAGTATGTCACGGGAATCCATCGTGGGCGCAATGCGGAGCGCCTCGGCCACCGCGTGCGCGCTTTCCAGCGCCGGCAGAATCCCCTCGGTCCGCGCCAGCCGCACCACCGCATCCAGCGCCGCCGCGTCATCCTGCGAGACGTACTCCGCGCGTCCGGAGTCGTGCAGCATCGCGTGCTCCGGCCCGATCGACGCATAGTCGAGTCCCGCCGAAACCGAATGCGTCAGCGCGATCTGCCCGTTCTCATCCTGCAAGACATACGAATACGTTCCCTGCAAGACCCCCGGCGCTCCGCCGCTGAAGCGCGCCGCATGCTCGCCCAGCGCTGTGCCGCGCCCGCCGGCCTCGACGCCGATCAGCCGCACCTCGCGGTCGGCCAGGAACGAATAGAAGGCGCCAATCGCATTCGATCCGCCGCCCACGCAGGCGATCACTGCTGTCGGCAGCCGCCCCTCGCGCTCCAGAATCTGCTCCTTCATCTCGCGGCTGATGCAGCGGTGGAAGTCGCGCACCATCGTCGGATAAGGATGCGCGCCCAGCGCGCTGCCCAGCAAATAATAAGTCGTCCGGACATTGGTGACCCAGTCGCGCATCGCCTCGCTGATCGCGTCTTTCAGCGTCTTCGACCCCGACGAAACCCCGCGCACTTCCGCGCCCAGCAGCCGCATGCGCAGCACATTCAACTCCTGCCGCGCCATGTCCACATCGCCCATGTAGACCACGCACTCCAGCCCCAGCAGCGCGCAGACCGTCGCCGTCGCCACGCCGTGCTGCCCCGCGCCGG
Organism: uncultured Acidobacteriaceae bacterium; assembly: GCA_963820195.1. Taxonomy (GTDB): domain Bacteria; phylum Acidobacteriota; class Terriglobia; order Terriglobales; family Acidobacteriaceae; genus Telmatobacter. Next base: position 3,314 of record CAWFZU010000141.1, read on the forward strand.
TCTCGGCGATAATGCGCTTCTTGCCCATCCGCTTGGCCAGCAATCCCTGCCCCAGCGCGTTGTTGATCTTGTGCGCGCCGGTGTGCAGCAGGTCTTCGCGCTTCAAATAAATCTTCGCCCCGCCCAACTGCTCGCTCAGCCGCTTGCAATAGTAGAGCGGCGTCGGCCGCCCGGCGTAGTTGTGCAGCAGATCGGCCAACTCCGCCTGAAAGGCCGCGTCCGCCTTGGCCAGATCGTATTCGCGCTCCAGTTCCACCAGCGCCGCCATCAGCGTCTCCGGCACATACCGCCCGCCATAAACGCCAAACCGCCCGGCCCGCGACTCGGACGGAACTGCCGGAATAGTGATCGATGCCATGGGGCCTCCTGCACGATTGCGCAAGAATTATAGAACTTCTCAGTGTACAAGGCCACGCCAGCATATCGCGGCTTAGACAAAGCCTTCGGTCTGAGGGAATTAAGGCAGTGGATGACCGGCCTTGCCATTGAAAGTCATTCCGCTGCAAAGAAAACGCGGCGGCCGAAGCCGCCGCGCAGTGTGATTGAGCCAACGAAGATTTAGAATTCCAGGCGAATCGAGATCTGCACCTGGCGCGGGCTGTAGGCAAAGTTGGAGTTGGCGTTCGTCACCGCGCCAAAACCGCTGGCATTGATTCCCGTGCCGGTCTTTGGAACATAGGTCAATGTTGAGCATTCGTCCTGCGTCTGGCCCGCGACCGTCGATGTACCCGTGCAAGGCTTGGCCACCCCGGAGTTATCCGCCAGATTGTAGGCAGTGGTGCTCACGCCAGTGACGTTAGGGTGATTGGCCAGGTTGAAGAACTCGCCCAGCAACTGCACGCTATAGGGCTTGCCGAGGGTTTGAAGCTTAATCTGCTTTTCCACGCGCAAATCGAGAACCAGCGTCCTGGGCTGCTGGAAGGTGTTGTGCCCGATGGCTGGAATCCAGTAGTTGGTCCCAGCGCCATTCCAACTGGAGCCGTAGGCGGAATAGGAGGGATAGCCGGCGCCGATGGTAGCCGAATAGGGCAGGCCATTCTGTCCCTGGAAGACCGGGTTGAGGCTCCAGTCATTGGCGAGATACTTGACCCAGTCGCTGCCCTTGACCTCGGGCGAGCTGAGGACCGCCCATGCCACCAGGCGGTTGGGAACGTTGAACTGCGAGTTCCCGTAGTTGCCGCCCTTCGTGTATCCGTCGATGTTGTAGGGATCGAACCAGCCGCTGCTCAGGGTGGTGGTTGACTCGTTCTGGTTGTAGTCGAGGGCGTGCGACCAGGTGTAGTTCACGTCGTACTGAATCCGCTTGGAGGTCTTGTTCTCGATCTCCGCCACCATGGCGTTGTAGTTGGCGTTGATATTGCTGAACAGTTCGTTGACCGCCCCGAAGTTGTTATCAATGAGGTTGGTATAGGTGGGAACCGTGAAGACGGTGCCGTTCGGGATCGGACCCTGGCCACTGGCATCCGAGACAGTGATAACGCTTTGGACAACGCCATTGGGCGTCGCGGCGGTGGTCACTGTATTGGCATTGGGGTTGAGGTTGATGTTGATGGCATTGGGCAGTTCCCGGCTCAAGGCGCCCATGTA
>CAWFZU010000142.1:0-3378 GCA_963820195.1 uncultured Acidobacteriaceae bacterium
GATTCGGTGAAACATGGCCGCGCATTCAAGCCCCAACCGCACCACCACATCAACGCCGAGGTTCCCATGGCCGAGATGCTGACCTACGGACTCCTTCTGACAAGAAACAAGCGTGGACCGGGAGGTCCACGCTACAGCCGGCCGGGAGGCCGGCGCTACAGTTTCATGCCTTCACTGGTCGGCAACGCCGGTGGGAGACTAACTTCCATTCGGAAGACCCCAGGCGTCTTCACCGCAAACCTTATCGGCTGGATTAATAATTGTCTGGTTGGAGCGTCATCTCTATGAACAGACGAGAAGGTGAGCCGGTGGCCGCTGCAAGCCCAGTCATGCCGTCCATGGAGAGCAGTGAGATACTTTCGCAGTTGTTCGCGGCGCATCATCGGCGCGTTCTCCTTGCGGCCTGGCGCATCACCGGCAGTATGGCCGATGCGGAGGATGTTGCGCAGGCGGTGTTTCTGCGGCTGGCCTGCGGTAAAGGGCCGCCCATTGCGAATGCCGGCAGCTACCTTTACAGGGCTGCGATCAACGGGGCTCTCGATCTGCTGAGGCGACAGAAAAGCGCACCGGCGGAACCGCTCGAGGCCGCAGGCGAAGTCTCTGCCTGGCAGGGTAGTTCCCCTGAAGCAAATGCCTCAAACCGGGAGTTAGGCGCCTGGATCAGGCTTGCGATCAGCGAATTGGCTCCGCGCGCGGCGGAAATGTTCACCTTGCGCTACCTGGAAGATTTAGGGAATCGGGAGATCGCGGTCTTGATGGGAACTTCGCAGGCGGTTGTTGCTGTGACCCTTCATCGGGCGCGAACCATTCTGAAAAAAAGGCTCAGAGAATTGGGGCGGGTAAGACAATGAGACGCGATGACGAGAAGCTTCTGAAGGATGCAGTACGGGCAATGCAAGCCGACGAACCCGATGCCGCGCAGATCGCAGCCTCCGCCGGGCGAGTCGCCGCCCGCCTCGATATCGACTTCGTCGCCAGCCATGACCGGTTCAGCAACGCACCGCGGCTGGCAATCGTGGATAGGTCCGCGCCCGTCACGGCACGCGCGTCTGCCTGGCAGCCTTGGCGATTCGGCTGGGCGCTGGGCGCGTGTTTTGCGCTCATGGCTTGCGCGCTTTTTCTCTACAAGGCCTATTGGCAAATTCCGCCGGGAGTCCGGGCCGAGGTGCGATCCGTCGATGGCATCGCCTATCGCATCTCCAATACGGGAGATCGTCCGCTCTCTGCCGGAGACAAATTAGCCGAGGGGGAACATCTGCGCACGAGCGGAGGGGCTCATGCCGTTCTTCAGGCTCACAGATGGATCGACCGTTGAGGTCAATGAAAGAAGCGACCTTGGAGTCGGAGCCAGGGGCCGCAGCATGACCGTCACGCTCGATAACGGATCCGTCATCGTGCAAGCCGCCAAGCGCGTCTCCGGTCATTTGTATGTGAAGACGCCGGATTGCCGCATCGCATTCACAGAGACGATCTTCTCCGTCAATGCCGGAATTAAAGGCTCGCGGGTGGCGGTTCTGCAAGGCTCTGTTCACGTTATGCATGCCGGAATCGATACGTTGATCGAGGCCGGCGGCCAGGTGGCGACGAGCGGTAACCTGGGCGCCGCGCCGGTTGAAGAGCAGATCGCATGGAGCCATGACCGCGACAAGTACCTGACTTTGCTGGCGCAGCTACCCGTACCTCAGAGCCAGGTCAATCAGATTCCACTTCCTTCGCCTGGATCCACCAGCGAAATAGCAAACACTCCCAATTCATCGAGAGCAGATCATTCCGGCAAGAAGGTTCTGGAAAACAACGGCAAGGGAGAGAGTCATTATTTGATCGCGGAGCATCGCGAGTCGAATGGCCAGCCTGAGGAGCATTTGAACCTGCCATCGGCAGGAACGAGCCAGGGTGTGGCTGCCCCCGCTCCCATGACTTCGCACGACTTCATCACGCCGAAGGCGGCGAAGGCAGCCCGGGTGGCCAAGGTTACGGTTGCGCAACTGGAGCAGGCGCTGGCAACGGCGCACGATCGGCCGGATGCGGAGGTGGCGCAGCAGCTTTCCGGCCTGGAGCTTACCGAGCGGCTAAACACAGCCAAACTCGCGCAACTGAAAGCGGATCTGCCGGGCGACAAGGCTCGTGAGCAGTTGGCGATCCTGGCCGATTCGGCGGCGTTTCTCGATCCGCCGCCGGCGGAGATTCCCGCGGACGCCGCACCGAAGCCAGCCGCGGCGCACCAGATGCTGACGCAGGTGGTGAATTACGTGAATACCACCATACGCCAGTTGCCAAACTTGATGGCGGTGAGAGAAACGAATGGCTTTGCGGACAAGCCGCAAGTGGATGTGCAGGGTCCAACCGGCATAAGCACGGAGGCTGCCATGCCCTTGCACTTCATCGGAAGATCCAGCGTCACAGTCACGTACCGCGACCGCAAGGAAGCAGTGGATGGGAAAGCGGTGAAGGTTGGAAAGCCGAATTGGCGGCCTGACTTCAAGGGCGAGTTTGGGCCGGTTCTCGAGCCGTGGCCGTGGGGGATGCGCTTCAAGGGAAGATTACGTGGAGCCGTTGGGAGCAGGGCGCGAACGGGAAAGAAGCGGTCTTCCACTACGCGGTTCCCAGCGAGAGGTCGCACTACCCGGTGCAGTTCTGCTGCCAGTACTACGGATTAAGACAGGATGCCCTTCCGGCCGTGAGCCCGTCTTCAAGGAGACCGTCGGCTATCACGGAGAGATTGTCTTCGATCCTGCGAGTGGCGCAGTGCTTCGCATCACGATGGAGTATGAACTTCCCCCCGGTGAAATGGTTTCCAAAGCCAGCCTCATGGTCGAATACAGTTCGGTTGAGATAGGGGGACAGAAATACATCTGTCCGGTAAGAAGCGTCTCCAATTTGACGGCGCATGATGCACTGCCCACCGGGATGTTTGCCATGTCGAAATACAGTGGTCCGACCAAGAACTATTTGAAAGATGTTGCATTTTCGCAATATCGCAGCTTCGGCACGGAATCGCGGAATCCGGCCGGGACTCGCGTGGAACCGGGTGCGCCCCCCGGTTCGGCCTCCGCAGATTCACCGAATTCCAATTCCTCCCGTGCTGTAACTCACTGATCGGGAAATGGACATTGAGTTATAAACCCATTTTTCCATTTTGAGTTCCAGGAACTTGTTGAAATCGTAACTCGAAGTCGAGGACTTCGCCCTCAGGGGCTAAAGTCCACAGGGATTCTTGCGGCATTTAGGGCACGACTGAAGTCGTGCCCTGACACAGGGCCAAGTGTATTTCAACACGTTCCCAGCGAAAGCAAAATGAAAATTCCGGAGCATTGCAGAAAGGACAAAACATATGAAGCGAGTTGGATGGATTCTCCTGATGCTGGCGGTGACCGTGCC
>CAWFZU010000143.1:0-6256 GCA_963820195.1 uncultured Acidobacteriaceae bacterium
GGGCGGCACGCGCAGCATGGAAATGCGCGCCACGGCCAACAATGTTTTCAACACCGTGCAGTACTCCGGCGTGGATACCAACGTGGCCTCGCCGACCTTCGGGCAGGTCACTTCGGCCGGCTTCCATGCGGGCTTCAACTTCATGGCGAGGTTCAGGTTCTAGTCGAGTCAGATGGGTGGGAAACCAAGATTTAGTTAGTTTTGAAAGGTTACGGCATTCGATGACGGGTTGGGCGCAAAGGATCGGAGCGGGGATTGCGGCGCTGGCGCTGATGCTGCCGGGCGCGCAGCTTGCGCCGCGCAGGATTCTCCGGCCGCGCAGGTCACAACCACGCCGCAGGGCGGCTTCGTGCTCAAGATGAACGGCGAACTGGTGCTGACCAACGTGGTGGCGCGCGATGCGAAGACCGGCGAACTGGTGCGCGGACTCAAGCAGAGCGACTTCAGCATCTACGAAAACGGCAAGCAGCAGCAGATTTCCACCTTCGACTTTGAAAGCGTGGAGATGGCCACGCCGCTGAACGAAGCCACCATCAGCGGACTGGCCGCGGGTGCAGCCGGCAATGGAAGCAAGGCGGCTGTGGTCGCGCAGCCCGAAGACCTGCGCAATCATCGGCTGATCGTGATGTTCTTCGATCTGACCTCGATGCAGCCCGAAGATCTGGATCGCAGCGTGGCGGCGGCGCAGGAGTTTCTGCGCGCCAAGATGCAGCCCGCCGATCTGGTCGCGCTGGTTTCGCTGGGCGACACGCTCAAGGTGGATCAGGATTTCACCGCCGACAAGAATGCGCTGATCAACGAAGTCGCCGTCTACAACGGCACCGAAGGGCAGGGCTTTGCCGCAGGGCGCGACGGCCAACTCGAACCAGGTGGAAGACACCACCGGCTACACGCCCGACGAGAGCGAATACAACGACCTCAACACCGACCGCGAACTGTTTGCGCTGCGCGCCGTGGCCAAGTCGCTGGAAAAGATCACCGAGAAGAAATCGCTGCTCTATTTTTCCGGCGGCATCTCGCGCGACGGCATCGAGAACCAGGCTTCGCTGCGCGCGGCCATCAACGCCGCGGTGCGCGCCAACCTGGCCATCTACAGCGTGGACACGCGCGGCTTGCAGGCCATCTCGCCGCTGGGCGACGCCTCCACCGGCAGCCTGCGCGGCACCGGCGCCTTCAACGGCGGCGCGCTGCTGAACAACATGAATGCCAACTTCGCCACGCAGGAGGTGATGGGCACGCTCTCCACCGACACCGGCGGCAAGGCCTTCTTCGACTCCAACGATTTTGCTCCGGCCTTTGCGCAGGTGCAGCGCGACACATCGGCCTACTACGCCATCGGCTTTCACAGCTCGAATCCGGCGCGCGACGGCCGCTATCGCAAGCTGACCATCAAGATCAACCGGCCCGGAGTGAAGCTGGAATACCGGCCCGGCTACTATGCGCCGGCGGACTTCCAGCACGCCGGCCAGGAGGACCGCGAGCGCGAGCTGGAAGAGCAGTTGGCCAGCGATCTGCCGGCCACCGACATGGCCGTCTATCTCGACGCGCTCTACTTCCGCCTCGACGAAAACCGCTTCTTTGTGCCGGTTTCGCTGATCGTGCCCGGCTCGCAGATTCCCTTCGTCAAGGGCGGCGACAAGGACAAGGCCACGCTGGACATCATCGGCACGGTGATCGACGAAGCCAAGCGGCCCATCGGCCACGCGCGCGAGACGGTCAAGCTGAATCTCGATCCGTCCTTGCAGGCGCGGCAGAAGAACATCCAGTACACCACCAGCTTCAATCTGCCGCCGGGCAAGTATCGTCTGAAATTCGTGGTGCGCGAAAATCAGACCGGCCGCATGGGCTCGTTTGAGGCGGAGATCACGCTGCCGGAGATGAAGAAGGCGCCGCTCAAAATGAGTTCAATCCTGCTGGCTTCGATGCGCCAGCCGAGCAAGAAGCAAAGCCCGCTGGTTCGCAACGGCCAGGAGTACGTGCCCAACATCAGCCACGTCTTCCGCCAGGACCAGCACCTTTATCTGCTCTATGAAATCTACTCGCCGGCGCGCGAAAAAGCCGCTGCCGATGCGCCCAAAGGGAACCAAGCCGGGCATTAATCTGCTCAGCAGCCTGGAACTGATTCAAGGCTCGACGAAGGTTTATGAGACGCCGCTGGTGCAGGCTCGCGCCGTCAATGTGGAGGGCCGCGACGCGGTGGCCATCGAACTCGACGTGCCGCTCGCCGGACTCAAGCCCGGAGCATACATCTGCCAGTTGAATGTGATCGACGACGCGGCCGGCAGCTTTGCCTTTCCGCGCTTTGCGGTGCTGGTGAAGGCGCCGGCGAGCGCGGCAGTTGTTACAACCCAATAAAGCGTGAATGCAGATCCGCTTCGACGGCTCCCGGCGTGTACTCGCTTGATAGTCATCAGAAGATTAATAGCCTAAGAGTTAACACAGGCCGCAACGGCATGCAAGGACTTTCCACGCGCCCCCAGGGCCGGCGCCTATATATGCGAATCCTGCTATGCCCCTTCGTCACGGTTGCGTGATCTTGTTGACTCCGTGAGTGAGCGGCCAGCTCTGGCCATTGAAGATGAAGACGCCGGTGAGCTTGCCGGGCAGTGTGATAGTTGCGTTCACTCCCGCGCCCTGGCGTTGATACGCGACCTCGATCAACCCCTCAGGATGCGGGAAGACAGCCTTGAGCGCGGGCAGCGAGCCCAGGTGGGGCGCAATGCGGACGGTGGCGAAGCCGGGAGTGGCCGGCTCAATGCCGGCGACCAGCGTCAGCAGGTCGTAGATGGGGTGAGCGCTCCAGGCATGAGAGTCGGAGCGGGTGTTGCCGGGAACCTCGGGCCAGGTGCTGAAGTGCAGCGGGAGCAGCTTGCGCCAGGGATCGATGGAGTGCAGGTACTCGTCGGCCAGTCCGGCATGATCCAGCGCGCGGGCCAGATAGAAACGGAAGTAGTAGGAGGCGCTCAAGATTCCGTCGGGCGTGGTTCCGGGGTCGATCATCAGCAGCCGGCGCAGCACCTCCTGTTGGCGCTCCTTGGGGATCACATCGTAAAGGACGGCCAGAATATTGGCCTGCTGGCTGAAAACTTTCTGATCAGGATTGTCGGCGATCAGGCCGCGGGAGGCGTTCCAGCATTTGTTGATGAGGCCAGAGCGGACGCGGGCGGCGCGGGCCTGGTAGCGGTCGGCCAGAAGCGGGTCGCCCAGGCTCTTTTCCAAATCGGCAGCCTCGCCAAGCGCGCCCAGGTATTCGAGCGTCGTCATGCAGGACTCGCCTTGGGCGTCGTAAGTGGGAATCTCCTGGTGTTCTGAGACCCAATCGATGAAGCTCCACCAGGGCAATTTGTCGAGAAGGCCGTCAGGCTGCTCGTGCTGGGCGAACCAGGCGAGGACTGTACGGGTTCCGGGTAGCGCGGCGCGCGCCGGCTCCGGATCGGGCCGGTACTGCCAGTAGTCGTGGACCATGCCGATCCAGAGCAGCGAGAAGGTGGGGATGATCTGGGGCAGGGAACTGGGATAGCGGCTCAGCGTGAGGCCGTCCGCGGTGCGCGACTGGTCGAAGGCGGCAATCGCTTGCCGCGCCAAGCGGTCGTCGCCGGCGACCGCATAAGAGATCAGCGCCTGGATGCGCGTGTCGCCCACGTACTGGAACTGCTCGTAGTACGGCGTGTCCATGTAAGTTTCGTGGGCGTCGAGCCGCGCGGTGCGCCAACTGATCTCCCAGATCTTGTCCAGCTCCGCGTCGCCGGATTGGAAGCTGGCGCGCTTCTGGAATGGATAAGCAGTGAAGTTGGCGCTGAGCGACTCCAGCGTGAGCGGCTCGGAGCCGGTTTCGATCTCGATGTCGAGATAGCGCCAAGTGCGCCACCAGAGAGGCTCAAGAACGCGATGTCGACCGCCGTCGGGCAGGAAGCTGTCGCTCAGGCCGAGGGCCACGCGGCCTTCGATGGCATCGCGATCGCCCTTGTGCTGATCTTTGTCGTAGAGGGCTTCGGAGTAGGTGAGTCTGATCTTTGCGTCTTTGCCGCCGGAGACGGTCAGTTGCGGATAGGCCGTAGTCAGGGTCTTGCGGTCAAGGAGGAGATAACCATGGCTTGCGGCCGGAACAGTGATCAGAGCCTCCAGGTAACCTAGCAGTTTTGAGCTCTCCCTGGTCGGGCGAGTCGGCACGGATACTTTGTCTGACGGTTTTGCCGGCCTCAGTCGGCGTAAATTCCATCGCCGGCAGTTCATCCGGAACCAGCGCCCAGGCATTGGGCGAGTCCGAGTCTCCGGCGGAGTGCGCCTTGTTCGCGGTCGGATAGATACTCTCGCGGATCGGCGAAGCGGCAGGAACCCAGGCTGGTCCAACTGCCGAAGGTGAATTCCACTCCCAGTCGTAGCGCGCGCCGTCGATCTCCTCGCCGGTGCCTGCTGCCATGTACTCCCAGAAGCCGTTGGCGACGCGCGGCAGCGGACGCTGCCCGGGCTCGATTTCCACAAGCCAGCCATCCGGCGTGCTGATCGAGTTCGCGCCGCCCGCCTCGCTCTCCAGCAGAAAAGCGGTGCGGTCGCTGATCTGCGCCAGCGGCGCATAGACGCCGAAGTTCCACACCGTCGCCGTAATGAGGTTTTTGCCGGGCTGGAGCAACGGGGCCAGATCGAAGCGTTCGTAACGCCAATGGGCCAGATCGCCGCGAGCCGGGCCGTCGCCAACCCGCTGGCCGTTGACGTAAAGAATGAAGCGGTTATCGGCGCTGACGCGGACCGGATAGCTCGCCGGCACGGCGGTCAGAGTCAGAGAGCGGCGGAAGTGCAGCACCAGCGGCTCGCGCAGCGGGGCCGTCGGATGGGTGATCCACGAGGCCTGCCACTCGCGGCGGGCCGGTTCGGGCTGCGCCTGAGTCTGGACGCTGTTTTGCGCGGGAAGGGCAAGAGAGACGAGCAGGAGAGCGAAAAACGTTAGAGTCGAGCGCATGGCATGGGCCTTCGGATTCCCAGTTTCCCATCTTAGCGGGAAATGGAAGCGAATGTGGAGCAATTTCCGGCTGGCGGAATCTTTCGCCAGCCCATTGCATTGCCGGGTTGCTTTTTTCCTCCGCTATGCGCTTCATTTTGCAGTGTTGTAACCTTCTATTCATCTTGGCCCGGTAGGCTGAGAATGGTGATAGCCCAAGTGCCCGAGATTCGCATACAACAATCTCAGCTTCTGACCGAGCCCGATCTCCCCGGTGAACGGCCCCCTGCGCAGACGGCTCAGCAGGAGGCTTCGGCGATCCGCGCTTACCTGCTCTCACGCGGCAACTCGGCGCTGGCCGACCGCGGCTTCCACTGGCTGATGGTGCTGTGCGCGTTGAGCATCTTCGGCATCGTGGTGCTGATTGCCTGGCGAGCTGATGGTGCGCTCCAAGCTGGCCTGGGGCGCCTTCGGCCTGGACTTTTTCTACAAGGCCTTCATCGACACCTACACCGGCAAGCCGATGTACTGGGATCCGGTCAACGGCCACTTCAGCGCCCTGCCGTTTCTTTATGGAACACTGGTTTCGTCGATTCTGGCGCTGCTGCTGGCGGTTCCGCTGGCCATCGGCGTGGCCGTCTTCCTCACCGAGATGTGCCCCGGCTTCCTGCGCGCTCCGCTGGCCTTCATCACCGAGCTGCTGGCGGCGATTCCCAGCGTGATCTACGGTTTTTGGGCGGTCTGCGTGCTGGTTCCGCTGATGCAGGTGTATATCAACCCCGTGCTGATTAAGACCCTCGGCTGGACCGGCTTCTTCGCGGACGACAATCCCACCGGCCTGGGCTTTCTCGCGGCGGGAGTGATTCTGGCCATCATGATTCTGCCCATCATCTCCTCGCTGACCCGCGAGGTGATGACGGCGGTGCCAAGTTCGCAGCGCGAGGCGGTGCTGGCGCTGGGCGCGACGCGCTGGGAGATGATCCGCATGGGCGTGCTGAGGAATGCGCGCATCGGCATCGTGGGCGCGATCATTCTGGGCCTGGGCCGCGCGCTGGGCGAGACCATGGCGGTGACCATGGTGATCGGCAACAGCCCGGAGATTCAGCGCTCGCTGCTGGCCAATGGCAGCACCATGTCGGCGGTGATCGCCAACGAGTTTGCCGAGGCTTCGAGCGATCTGCATCTGAGCGCGCTGATGGAGCTGGGGCTGGCGCTGTTTATTGTGACCATCATCGTCAACGCTATTGCCCGTATGCTGGTGTGGATGGTCACGCGCGGCACGCCGTCGTCGGTGCATTAAACAAAGGGACTGAGGGATTA
>CAWFZU010000144.1:0-9677 GCA_963820195.1 uncultured Acidobacteriaceae bacterium
CCCCGCGCGCCAACCAGGCCATCCTGGCGATGAACAAGGAGCTGGCCTCGCAAGCCTCTTATGAGATTGAGCCGCGCGTCTTCGATGAGGACTTCCACAATTTTGTTCTTTACGTGCAGAATGTCCGCTCAGGAACCGGCGCGGCCCACTGGGATCAAGTCTTCATGGCCGACACCACGGATCCCGCCAATCCGCTGATCACCACCGCCGCCTCGGCCACCGTCTCCAACGATTCCGCTCAGGAGCTGCTGGTGCGGCTGCGCGACGGATCGCGCCATGAGACTGTCACTCTCCAGCCGCAGCAGTACAACATCTCCACCTTTGAATTTACCGATCTGCCCTTGATCTCCAGCCAGCAAAACGATGTGCATCTGGGGCGTATGGACACGGACATCTATGCTATGCCCATGAGCGCACTGCGCCAGCGCAGCCATGCGCCCGACGGCAAGCGCTTCCAGATCGAGATGCACAAGCGCTTCGCCTATCCGGCGGCCTGCCTGGTGCTGATGCTGGTGGCAGTGCCATTGGGCGTCATCTCGCGCCGGGGCGGCAAGAGTTCAGCCTGGGTCTTTACTATTCTGTTGGTCGTTGTGTACTACTCGCTTTCTTTGATCGGCAGCGCCTTGGGCAAGCAGAATTGGATCTCCGCCTTCTTCGCGGTCTGGTCAGCCAACCTGCTCTTCGCCGCGGGTGGACTCTTCCTGCTCTGGCAGATGGCCTCGGGCGGCCGCGTTCTGAATGCGATGACTACCTGGACCTCGCGCTGGCAAATCTCTGAAGCCGCCGTTCCGAAATCCATCGGCGGCCCGCTCCGCGGCCTGCTGAGCAGGTCTCAAACGCGTCCCCAGCGCCGCAAAGCCCGCAATGTCTTTCCCCGCATCCTCGATGAATACGTGGTGCGCGAGTTCCTCGGCATCTTCATGCTGGTGCTCTCCGGCTTTGTCATACTCATGCTGGTCTTCACCTTCTTCGACGATATAAAGGACATCCTGCAACGCAACATTTCGCTCTCCACGGTGGGCGCGTATCTAATCAATCTCACTCCCGATATGCTCTACCAGATCACTCCGCTGGCCGTGCTGATCGCTGTGCTGGTCACCTTCGGCGTGCTCAACCGCAACTCCGAGATCATCGCCATGAAGGCCTGCGGCATCAGCCTTTACCGGCTGGTGATTCCCATCGTCTCCATCGCCGCGGTTGCTGGCCGTCGGCCTCTTTCTCTTCGACCAGTTCTATCTGCCCCAGGCCAACCGCAGGCAAGAGGCTCTGCACAACATCATCAAGGGCCGCCCGCCGCAAACTGTTCTGCATCCGGAGCAGAATTGGATCTTCGGGCAGCCGCGCCCCGGCGAACCCGGACGCATCTTCTACTACCAGTTCTTCGATCCCAAGATCAATGAGTTCGCCAATCTCTCCATCTTCGAGTTCGATCCCTCGACCTTCGCGCTCTCGCGGCGCATCTTCGCCACCCGCGCCGTGTGGAATCCGGCAGACGGCACATGGAGCTTCCTCAACGGCTGGCAGCGCGAGATCTCCGGCCCCAACGTCACCGAGTACCGTCCGTTCCTAAAGACCTCCTTTGTGGAGATTCACGAAGACCCCGGCTACTTCAAGAAGGAAAGCCTGCAAGCCCAGGAGATGAACTTCGGCCAGTTGGACCGCTACATCAGCGACCTGCGCCAGAGCGGCTTTGACACCATGAGACTGCGCGTCGATCTATGGCACAAGCTCGCCTATCCGCTCATGGCGGTTGTGATTGCGGTGCTGGCCATCCCCTTTGCGCTCTCCATGGGCCGCCGCAGTTCGCTCACCGGCATCGCCGTAGCCATCGCCGTCACCCTCACCTACTTTGTAGTGGACGGCCTCTTTGGCGCGCTGGGCGACGTGAACTACCTGCCCGCTGCCATGGCCGCCTGGTCCTCGGATCTTCTCTTTGGGCTGGTGGGAAGTTATCTGCTGCTGAAGACGCCGACGTAGAACAATGCCGCTCGCGCCGCTGCTGCGCCTGAGCCCATGCTCGCAATCTCCCGCCGCATCATAGAAGGTAGTTTTTTTTCCTCCCCGTGCGAACGCAATTTTCGCTTCCCGCACGAATCAGTGTCCAATCGCCTGCACGAACAAACGATTTCTTTGTGGTTATGCGGGAAATTCATCGCTAGGAGCAAAAATTCTGGCGTAGAATTACTCCCATGATCAGGCCCATCAAAATTGCGCTTATTGCAGCGTTGCCTATCGAATTCGTTAGTCTCTGTGTCTTAGGTAGCTGGATTAAAGGGGCTCCGGCGGACGCAAGCTCGTTTGAGATATTCCTCCATACCGCTGTGGGAATCATGCATATGCCGGGTGGTTACCTGCTTCCCTTGGCTCTCGACATAGGTAATTATCAACTCGCTGTACCTCTCGCGCTTCTTGTTGTTTTTCTGAGTGGCTACCTCGACTGGGCCTTGCTCTTCATCACGGGAATCTACGCTTATCGTTGGCTTCACCGGTGATTGCGCGGGTTCTGAAAACAGGTTCTGATTTGCTTCTAATCATCATGGATTTGGAGCATGTTGCAAATTCTGATAATCTGATTCTATGAGAGAGCAGGTCATCACCGTCACCGAGGCAGCGCGCAACTTTGCCGATTGCGTCAACCGCGCCCACTATCAGGGTACGACCTTCGTGCTGCACAAGAACGGTGTGCCGGTGGCCCGCATTGTGCCGGAAGAGCGGAAACCGCGAACCGGCCGGGAGATCGCCGCTGCGCTCCGCGTAGCGCTCAAGAACGTTCATCTCGGAAAGGAAGAGGCCACGGCATGGCTCCATGACCTTGAAGAAGCACGCAAAACCGTGGTGAAGGGCCTCAAGGTCATCAAGACAAAATAGCGCCGCGAGCGACTGGCCGCACCGCAGGTGCCTCCCCGTACAATAAAACCATGTTTCGCGATCTGGCCCCGCTCTACAGTTATATGCGCCGCTACCGCTGGGGATACCTGTGGGGCACGCTCTCCTGCATCTGCACCAACACCATCTGGGTGCTCTTTCCCCAGGTCATCAGAATGGCTGATGGATGCGGCATGGGCCATCGGACGCGTGCGCCGCGAGACACCGATCATTGATCTTCGCCGGCCTGCTGGTCGCCATCGCTCTCATCAAAGGCGTCTTTCTCTACGCCCAGCGCTGGATTCTCATCGGCATCTCGCGGGAGATCGAGTTCGACCTGCGCAACGATCTCTTCCGCAAACTGGAAGCAGCAGGACTCCGGCTTCTATCAGCGCTATCGCACCGGCGACATCATGGCCCGGATGACCAACGACCTGAATGCCGTGCGCAATGCTGCTCGGCCCGGCGCTCATGTACAGCGCCAATACCATCTTCTTCACCGTCGGCGCGCTGTTTTTCCTGCTGCGCATCAGTCCCTGGCTCACACTGGTGGCATTTGCGCCCATGCCTCTGGCCAGCATCCTGGTGCAATACTTCGGCAGCAGGATTCATGACCGCTTCGAGCGCATCCAGGCCAGCTTCTCCGAAATCTCCTCGCAAGCCCAGGAGAACTACTCCGGCGCGCGCCTGGTCCGCGCCTTCGCCCGCGAGGAATCGCAGATCGGCCTCTTCGAGCGGCTCAATCGCCAGTACATCGCCCGCTCCCTCAAGCTGGTGCAGCTGATGGGCATGTTGTGGCCCACGCTGGAGTTCATCCTCGGCATCTCGATGATCATCACCCTGCTGGCCGGCGGCCACCTGGTCATCGCGCATCGCATCACGCGTGGGCCAGTTCGTGGCCTTCAACACCTACATGGTGCTGCTCACCTGGCCCATCATCGCCGTGGGCTGGGTGGTGAATATCTTCCAGCGCGGCACCGCTTCCGTAAAGCGCATCGACGAGCTGCTGCGCGCCGAGCCGGCCATCGACGACAGCGCACGCCGATCCGACCATTCCCGCCGGCACCGTGCTTGAGCGGCGAGATCGAATTCCGCAATTTGAATTTCAGCTACGGCGAGACTCCGGTCCTCAGCGGCATCTCGCTCAAGATTCCCGCCGGTTCCAGCCTGGCCATCGTCGGCCCCACCGGCTCGGGAAAATCCACGCTGGTCAACCTGATTTCCCGGCTCTATGAAGCGCCCGAAGGCTCGCTGCTGATCGATGGCCGCCCGGTGCGCGAGTATCCCCTGGCCGTGCTGCGGCGCAACATCGGCATGGTGCCGCAAGAGACGTTTCTTTTCAGCGCGACGATCCGCGAAAACCTGGCCTTTGGCGCGCCCCACGCAAGCGCGGAGGAGCTGCTCGAAGCCGCCGAGGCCGCCCATATTCGCTCGGAGTTCGAAGAGTTTCCGCAGGGCTTTGAAACCATGGTGGGCGAGCGCGGCGTCACGCTCATCCGGCGGGCAGAAGCAGCGCGCGGCCATCGCCCGTGCACTGCTGCGCCGCCCGGCCATCCTCATCCTCGACGACGCGCTGGCCAGCGTGGACACCTACACGGAAGAGCGCATTCTGGGCGGCCTGCGCAGCTACACCTCCGCCTTCGACCACCATCCTGATCTCCCATCGCGTCTCCACCGTGCGCAACGCCGATCAGATCGCCGTGCTCGATCACGGAAGAATTGTGGAGTTGGGCCGCCACGACGAGTTGCTCGCCCTGGATGGCTACTACGCCGGCCTCTACCAGAAGCAGCAACTGGAAGAAGAACTCACCGTCGCCGGATGATTGACGCAAGGACTCGTCCCTGTCTTGTTTACGCATTACAACTGGAGCCGGTCGCTGCCTCCGAACGTAGACGGACCCGTTCTTTACACACTCGATTGCGTGCTCGAACTTCGGCTGCGAGACCGACTGTGAGGCCTGCAGAATCTGTGCGAAGATCGACGAGTAGAACCCACTGAGCGCCTGCGCGGGCCGTCCGCCCACAATCGAAACCTCTCGCCCTGGGAACCTTGCGAATGCTACCCTGTTGATATCGTGCTTAGGTCAACCTCAATACGCGCCGCCTTTCCTAATCAAAACGCTGCTATTCAACATCGGTGAGGCAAAGGGCGGGAAACAATCTCCAATGTCGCGTATGTTGTTCATGATCAATAGGCCCCGTAGCTCAGGTGGATAGAGCAGCAGTTTCCTAAACTGCGTGTCGGAAGTTCGAGTCTTCCCGGGGTCACCATTCCTTCTTTTGACTTTCCGCCCCATCCAGTTTATAAATGTTGATGGCGTGGAAGTCTCTTCCATACCATAGAAGCTGCTCCCGAGTGGGGCAGCACAACCCACCACGGCAATCGCCAGGATGCTCGGGAAGACGGTGAAACTCCGCCACTGCCCCGCAACTGTAAGCGCCCCTGTAGTGCCCGTTCATCGGGTGCCGACAGGGAACCAGCCTGGGTCTTTCCGCCATGCGCGGAGAGCTCCCAAGTGAACCACTGCAGGCCGATTCTCGCCTGTGGGAAGGTGGCTGGCTAAGCGCAAGTCAGGAGACCGGTCCTCGCGCCCCTAACCCGCTTGCGTTCCGAGGGGAACGAAGGAGCCATCATGCCTGTTTCCGAGCCAATGCTCTCCCGCTGCTTCTACAATTCGTTCATGCGCGCGCTGCCCCGCGTCCTTACTCTTCTACTGCTCGCCGCCTTCGCCGCCGCCTGCCCGGCAGCCTCCATCCGCGGCGTGGTCACGGACGCCACTGGCGCCAAGGTCGCCGGCGCCAATGTGGTTTTAATCAGCGGCGGCAAAGCCGTCGGCGCTACTATCTCCGCCACCGACGGCAGCTTTCAGATTCTTACCGGCGTCGAGGGCCGCTTCTTCCTGGTCGTCAACTCCTCCGGCTTTCGCCAGTTGGAGACGCCCAGCTTCTTTGCCGGCAATCTCGACTCGGTGGAGCGCAACGTGGTGCTCGAACCGGAGTGGGTGCGCCAGTCCATCGTAGTCACGGCCACTGGAACCCCCACGCCGCAGCCGCAGACCAGTGAGTCCACCAGCGTTCTCGGCCCGCTTGATCTCATGTTGCGCGACGACCTGACCAGCGCTCTACGGATTATGCCGGGTACAGTTGTGGTGCAGGGTGGTCAGATGGGCGCGCAGAGCTCGCTCTTTATTCGCGGCAGCAACTCGGACGCCAACAAGATTCTCCTTGACGGCGTGGACGCTGGCGATCTGGGCAACGGCTTCGACTTTGGTCCGCTATCGACTACGGCCGTCGAGCGAGCCGAGGTTTTTCGCGGCCCGGATTCCAGCCTCTACGGCGCGGGCGCGGGCAGCGGCGTCATCAGCCTCACCACCCCGCGCGGTACCACGCCCTTTCCTTCGATCCTCTTTCAGGCCGATGCCGGTAATCTCTCCACCTCGCGTGAAGAGTTGGAGGTAGCCGGCGCGCACAGCAAACTGGATTACCTGGGCGCATTCAGTTGGCTGCAAACCGCCAACGATCTGCCCAACGACGAGTATCATGTGGCCACGACCGCGGCCAACCTCGGCTACCAACTGAACGGCGCCACGCAGCTTCGCGGCACATTGCACTACGGCGTCGATGCCACCGGCGTTCCCAACGCCTGGGACTTCTATCACATCGTAGACAGCGCCACGCAGAAGGATCAGGACCTGTTCATCAGCGCCTCCATCGACAACCAGACCACGGAGGCCTTTCATAACATGCTGCGCTACGGGGCGACGCGCAAGCGCGAGCAGTACACGCAATGGGCGCAGGAGGGCGGCGGCGATTATGACGCTTACGGAGACACCCTGGGCGAGTTATTGACCATCACCGGCGCCAACGGCTATTCCGTCACGGGCCAGGCGATCCAGGACTACGCCGGCGCTTATCCGAACGGGTACCAGCAAGTCTCGAATCGCGATCAGCTCACCTACCAGGGCGATTACAAGTTCACGCCGCACCTGGTCGCGCTCGTCGGCTTTCATTATGAAGATGAGCGAGCCACGCTGACCGATCCCTCCTATGACGAGAGTTATGCCGACGAGCGCACCAACTATGACTATCTGGCCAGCGTGCATGGCGATTATAAGAACCGGTTTTATTACACGCTGGGCGGCAGCCTGGAGCGCAATTCTCTCTTTGGAACCGATATCTCGCCGCGCGCCGGGCTTTCCTATGAGGCGCTGCGTCCGCGCAAGAAAATCTTCAGTGGAACCCGCATCCTCTTCAACTACGGCGAAGGAGTGCGAGAGCCTAAGCTGACCGATAAGTTCTACTCGCTCTATTACAACCTGCCCACGATCGCACAACAACTCCACATCGGCCCCCTCGCCGCTCCCAGCACAAGAACCTATGAAGGCGGCATGGCGCAGGCCTTCTTTGGCGAGCGGCTGAACTTCCGCGCCAGCTACTTTCACAATGAGTTCGGCAAGGAGATCGAGTCGGTTCCCGCGCCGTTTCTGCTCACGCTCTTTCCCAGCTTGACGGCAGCGGAGCTGGGCTCCTTCTACACCGAACGATGCTGATCTGACCTTCAACACGCAGGCCTTCCGCGCACAGGGCGTCGAGACCACCGTCGAGAGCGGCATCGGCAAGAACCTCTTCTTTCGCGGCGGCTATACCTACCTCGACGCCGTCGTGCAGCGCTCCTTCACCAGCGACAATGCAGCGTTGATCGGCGGCTATGCGCCCACCTACCCGAATGGATGTACACTGGGCACCTCCAACTGCATCGCACTGGGCGCTTACTCGCCACTGGTAGGCGCGCGGCCCTTTCGCCGTCCGCCGCACACCGGCTTCTTCACGGCCAGCTACGCCTCCCGACGCATCACGGGAGTCTTTACATCGGCCTTTGCCAGCCGCAGCGACGACTCCACCTACCTTCTGGACGCCAACTTCGGCAACTCGCTGATTCTGCCCAACCGTAATCTCGATTGGGGCTATGCCAAGCTGGACCTGGGCGGCAGCTTCAAGCTGCTCTCCTGGCTCAACGTCTATGCTCAGGCGGAAAACCTTACCGACAGCCGGCACATCGCTCCCATCGGCTATCCCAGCCTGCCCTTTAATATCCGCACCGGCTTGCGCATCGAGTGGACCAAGGCCAGCAGCCAGTGAGAGTATTTCCCACTCTGAAAGCGCACGGCCATACGGCTCGTTGAACAGCAAACTCCTTCAGCGGTGAAAACCGGGCCTTCGGGACCGTTGCTCCGTCTGCATCTTCCATCCCGAAAGTTATAGCGTTTTTCTATATTGCTTAAAGAAAGTTTCATGATATCAAAGTTACTTTATCGATAAGTTACCAACGGGGACAAAAAAGTTTTCTTTTTTCGCCTGAACTGTTGAAAAACTTCCCCTAATGATATTAAAGTTGATTTTTCTCCGTGATTGTAGTGCTTGCAATTTGCTTGTCTTGCTTTTTCCAGAGGTGTGCCATGATCTGCCCGAAGTGCCAGTCTACGTCGTTGTTTATCGTTCCGGCCGAGATCCGGCTTTATCGCAACTGCCACCGCACTCTGAGCCATCCCCCCATGACGCCATCGCCCGATGTCCGGGTTTGCCTGGATTGCGGCTGGTCGGAGTTCTCGATTCCGCGCTCCTGGCTCTCAGCCGGATGGCTACGCCCGATGCGGACACAGTCTCCCACTACGACTGTATCTTCGCCGGCCCTGGTATCCGCGAATAATGCGGTGCTTAGCTCCTAGCGGGGCAAACGGCCTTTGCTGGGATTTGACCAGTCCTTAGGGTGATGTGTGTGCGCTGGGTGATTGCCGAAGCGCGAAGATTCGATTCCAAACAAAAAGGCCCTCAGCCGAAGCTGGAGGCCTTTTGCTTTTGCGCCGAAGGCGCGGGTACGCTTAAAGCGGTACCTTTTCCAGCGGCGCGATAAACCCGATGCCAGGAACATCAAGTTTGTGCAACTGTTGATCGTTGGTGATGAACAGATCCACTCCTGAGTGCGCGGCACAGGCCAACTGAATTGCATCCGCGCAGCGCAGGTTATGGGTGGCGCGCAAGCTGGCAAATCGCCAGGCAACCTGCGCGTCAAAGCTTATGATCTCCGATGTAGACCGGATGGCGCGGTCGTACTGTTCGATCAAAGACGCCTGTCCGAGCTTGGTGGGTTTTACCAGCACCTCGCCCAGCGTCATGGCCGAGGTTACGATCCTGTCTCCGCGCTCCAGCATCCGCCGCCTGATTTCGAGCATCCGGCTTCGGTTCGGTTCCAGCCCCTCGAACATATAGATATAGATGTTCGTGTCAAAGAAGATGCGATTCATGCGGCTCATGCGGGTTCTTCCCTGAGCCGGTTGACGTATTCATCGGCGTGTTCGTTGGCCCAAATGTGCTTGCCTGAACCAATCAGGCGAATTAACGGATCGTCCTCCCAATTGATTAGAGTGTCCGGGGCGTGGGCTTCCTTGGTCCATGTTTCGTACCAATCCAGCAACTGCCAGTATTGCTGCGGAATCTCCTCGCGCTTGGGCACTATTTTCGAAGGCTTGCGCCGCTGAACTCTTCCTGGATGGGTCAAATCGCCAGGGCGGAAGAGGCGAAGACTGCCACCTGGCGTGGTCTCGTACAGCATCCGGTATTTGCCAGAGGAGGGAGGAACATTAGCTACACAGTGCTGATCGAGATGAGCGCTGAGGGTGCCTCGCTCGATTCCCTCCGCTAATCCCTCATCTTGCAACTTTTGCCGGATCTCATCTTTTTTGAAATCGGTTCGCAACGGGAACTTCTGATGAAGGAGAGCTGTTGCGATCCAAATTCGATCCGTAATAAGAATC
>CAWFZU010000145.1:0-7701 GCA_963820195.1 uncultured Acidobacteriaceae bacterium
GCTTCTCGCCCGTCCGCTCGCGGCCCAGCGCGAAGTTGGCGATGTTGACGCCGTGCTGGCCCAGGATGGTGCCGATCTTGCCGATCACGCCCGGCACGTCGAGATTGCGGCAGACCAGCAGATTGCCTTCGAGCGGCGTCTCGATGTCGATGCCATCAAACTCCAGCAGCCTCGGCTGCTCGCCGTGAATCACGGTGCCCGTGGCGCGGCTGGAGTCCTTGCCCGCGTGCAGCTCGATGGTCAGCAGGCTGGCCGCGCCGCCGCGATGATTCTCCGACTGCTTCTCCTCGTGGATGCGAATGCCACGGCTGGCAGCCACGCGCGTCGCATTGATGTGGTTCACGTTCTCCGAGCCTTCCAGCAGCCCGGCGATGGCCGCGTTGCGCACCAGGTCGGTCTTGCCCTCGGCCAGCGTGCCGCCATAGACCAGAGCGATCGACTCGATGCCGCCCAGACCGGCTTGCGCCATGAACGAGCCCAGCCGCCCAGCCAGATTGACATAGGGCGCCAGCACCACATACTCCTCGTGGCTCAGCGAAGGCAGATTCACCGCATTCTGCACCACGCCCAGCTTGAGGTAGTCGCGCACCTGGCGGGCGATCTGGATGCCCACCGCCTCCTGCGCCTCGCCTGTTGAGCCGGCGATGTGCGGCGTCAGAATCACGTTCTCCAGCTCCGCATAGGGCGAGTCCTTCAGCGGTTCATGAGCAAAAACATCCAGGGCCGCCCCGGCCACCTGTCCGGACTTGAGAGCCTCCACCAGCGCCGCGTCGTCGATCAGCTCACCGCGCGCGCAGTTGATGATGCGCGCGCCCTTCTTCATCGCGGCCAGCGCCTTGGCGTTGATGATGCCGACCATCTGCGGGGTCAGGCCCGCGTGCAGCGTGAGGTAATCGGAGCCGGCGAGAAGCTCCTCCATGGAGACGACCTTGATGGCGTTTTCGCGCGCCACTGCGGGCGAGACAAAGGGGTCGCAGCCGATGATCTCCATGCCAAAGCCCCTGGCCCGCCTGGCGACTTCGAGACCAATGCGCCCGAGGCCCAGAATTCCCAGCGTCTTGCCGCGCAGTTCTGTGCCTTGCAGGCTCTTCTTCTCCCACTTGCCGGCGTGCATGGTCGTATTGGCCGCGGGCAGCTTGCGCGCCAGCGCCAGCATCAGCGCGATGGTCAGCTCGGCCACGGCCACCGCATTCGCGCCCGGCGTATTCATCACCACAATGCCCCGCCGCGTGGCCGCCTCGGCGTCGATGTTGTCCACGCCCACCCCGGCCCGGCCAATCACCCGCAGCTTGGGCGCGTGGCCCATCAGCGCATCGTCCGCCTGCACCGCCGAGCGCACCACCAGCGCATCGGCATCGGCCAGGGCCGCCGGCAAACCCTCCGGCAACTGGTCGTGCGTCAGAACTTCCCACCCCGGCTCGGCCGCAAACACGGCCAGTGTCGCCGGAGAAACCTTCTCTGCCAGAACGATCTTCATTCTCTCTCCTTTGTCCTTCTTGCCTGCTTCATACTCGTCAAAGCGGATGTTGTCCTTCTCGCACAGCATCTCAAAGATCCGCACCACCGCCGCGTGCGGCTTGCCCTCGCCCCGCTCATACTTGGTCAGCGAATTGGCATGAACCCCCAGCCGCTCGGCCATCTCGTATTGAAAGAGGTCAAGCTGCTTGCGCGCGATCAGCAGCTTTTCCCCAAAAGTTAATTCAGACATACGTTCCTTCCGGTGATCGATGCGGTCTTGAAGCGGAGCTAGCGGGTGTTAGCGGTGTTAGCCCGTTGCTCTTGCTAACTCCGCTAGCTTCGCTAGCAACGCTAACTCCGCTACCCTTTTCCCGCCTTCGCAAAGACTTCCTGCGCCGCCGCTACGCCCTGCCCGAAGACTACCGGCAGACTCAGCACATCCTTGGCAATGTGCTCCATCGCGCCCATGAAGGCAATCGTGTCCAGGAAGTCGAAGAAGCCCAGGTGCGCCACGCGGAAGATCTTGCCCTGCATCGTGCCCTGTCCGTTGGCCGTCACGAGGCTGAACTTAGTCTTGAGAGCCTTCACCACCACGCCCGAATCCATCCCCTCCGGCACGGCCACCGCCGTCGCAGCCGCCGAGGGAGAAGCCGGCGCAAAGAGCGTGAAGCCGAGAGCCACCAGGCCCGCCCGCGTTGCCGCCGCATTCACCTGCGCATTATCGATCAGCGCGATGCGGCCCTTTTCCAGGTCGCCTCCCGCCTGCCCGGCAATGTAATCCAGCGATGCGCCCAGCCCGGCAACCAGTGCCACCGCCGGCGTGTACGCGCTCTCGCCCTTGACGGCATTCTTTCGCTCCTTGCGAAGGTCGAAGTAGTAGCGTGGATTCTTCGACGTCTCCATCGCCTTCCACGCCTTCTCGCTGACGCTGAGGTATGCGAGTCCAGGAGGAATCATCACAGCCTTCTGCGAGCCGCCAATCAGAATATCCACGCCCCAGCCGTCCACGTCGAAGGTCTGCGTGCCCAGGCCGGTGATGCCGTCCACAATCAGCAGCGTCTCGGTGCCTTTCACCAGCGCGGCCACCGCTTCCACATTGTGGCTCGCCCCGGTCGAAGTCTCCGAGGCCTGCATATACACGGCCTTGTGCTCCGGCTTCAGCGCCGCCTTCACCTCGGCCAGATCGAAGGTCTGCCCGTAAGGCTTCTCCACCACATCCGACCACGCAGCCGAAGGCCTTGGCCAGATCCACCCAGCGCTCGCCAAACTTGCCCGCCGTCAGCACCAGCACCCGGTCGCCCGGAGAGGTCAGATTCGAGACCGAAGCCTCCATCGCGCCCGTTCCGGAGCACGACAGCAGCAGCACATCATTCTGCGTGCCGACAAAAACCTTCAACTGCGCCAGAACCTTCTGGAACAGCGCGCGAAACTCCGGCGTGCGGTGGTGAATGTCGGCTGCCGCCATGGCAAATTGGGCCGCGGGAAGCAGCGGCGTCGGACCGGGTGTAAACAAGCGCGTCTTGCGAATCATGGCTCTCTCCTCAATTTTTCTGACGGGGCCTGCGGGGGAAGCTGGAGACTCGAACACTCAATCCGGCGTCGGACAGGTTCTTCGCAACCTCGGAGCGGCTCCACTTCCCCACGGCAATCCATCAATCACAGAATACACAACTTTGTGGTTATTGTGGATTATATGTTGTGGAAATCCTTCCCAATCTCCCATTTCGGACGAGATTTCAGATCCATAGGCCGTAGAAAACCCCAATTTGAGTCAAGTTTTGTATCAGGGCACGACTTCAGTCGTTCCGCAAGTGCAACAAAACAAATGACTGGCTTTAGACCTTGGTATGTTGTTCCCAAATCCTGCCACAGAATCAACACGATCCGGCAGCATCGGCGTTCGCCGGAACAATTCTCTTCCATCTCTGCTGCAATGATCCTGTTGAGTCGATTATTGGGCCTGAGGGATAGGTGCATTGAGTTCTTCCGGACAGGAAACCACAGCGTACCAGGGCGCGTGCAGGAAGCCGGGATGCAGTTCAAGACAAATCTGGTCGCCCACTTTAGCTTGCCGATAAACGCGCATGGGAACATCCACATCGTCCTTATAGGAAATTGGACCCCAGGGGGCAAGTACGAGATTGTAATCCGCCCAAGCCGGCCTTATATGGTGAGTTACATACATCTTCAGGATCTTGCTGCTGTATAAGCTAGGCGTCGAGCCGTCCAGCAGAGTATCCGCGGCGTTGATCAGGCCGGCGCTATACATTGCGCCAACAATCACCAATACAATCAGCATTCTCCAACGGAAGGAATTCTCCCAGACACTCCGGAAAAGCGCCGCAATATAGCAAACAAGAACCAGGAGAAACCAGAAAATGACTGGAGAAAGGTTAATGAGGTGGGTAGGATTGTTTACTGTTATGAAAGAATATGCCATCCCCATGCCAGGCCAAATGATAACGAATCCCAGGTCGGCGCGCGGATCGGATTTTCCCTTGAAGATGGTGAAAAATAATGGATAACTGTGAAGAATAATAATTCCCAGTAAAGGAAAAATTGCCAGCAAAACAAACGATGCGATATAAAGTGGCTCGTAGTTCACAAAGATAACTGGAATGCTGGCGATTACAATCGAGATATTTAAACCGACCGTCCATGCATTGGCTTGATTGAGTCCATTTAAGCGTTCATCCTCTGCTACGTCCAAAGGATTTTGCTCTTCAATCTGTTGGGTGATTTGGTCGGCATCGCGTTGATCGAGATCGGGCAATCCCATAAGCCATTCGTTCAGTTCGTAATTTCCGGTGAATGAATCGGAGACGTTGAAGGAGTCGCCACCGTCCTTGAGGCAAATCCGGGTCCGGCAGCCGTATTGATCCTGAATCTTGCGCAATCCCTCAATTTGACTCCGGTCGGCTGTGAAGATATGTAGAGCCGTATGAAGTTCAATCCGGCTTCCGTCGAGGATCAACCGGGAATTCATGGCCTGCAAGACAAGAATGAGAGCTGTAATGAGAAGAACAAAGCCAACAACCAACGCAATTGCATAGCCAATGGAATGAGCTGGCAGCCTGAAAAAGAAACCTGCGCCAACAATGAAGAAAGCCGCTAAAAATAGATAGCTGCGCTTTTTAGAGGCCGTCAGCCGGTACTCTTGCCGTGCCGCATTGCTCTCTTCAAAGGAGTCCATGGTCTTTCATCCTTCCAGACTTTGTATCACAGCGAGGTTGCTGGGGGCCACAATTTCAGATTAGCCACATTAACAGGCCGCCGGGTGTCTTGGTCTCGATTTTGAAACGTGGGAGACCACGAACCCTCAGCGAGTGAAGTGCGAGCTATTAGCCCCACCGAAGGTGGCGCAAGTGCCGGGGATCCACCAGAGTTAGAATGAAAGCTATGAGCGAAGCCGTCTCCCTCGAAGCCCAGGTCAGCCAGCAGGTCATCCTTGCGATGAAGGCCCATGACGCGGTGCGCACCACCACACTGCGCCTCATCAAGAACGCGCTCAAAAACAAGTTCATCGAGAAGCGTGAGCCATTCACTCCCGCCGAGGAGCAGCAGGCGCTGGCCACGATGATCAAGCAGCGCCGCGACTCCATCGACCAGTTCACCAAGGGCAACCGCCCGGAGCTGGCCGCCGCCGAAGCCGCCGAGATCGTCGTGATTGAGGAGTTCCTGCCCAAGGCTCTGGACGAAGCCGCCCTCGCCGCGCTGGTAGCCGAAGCCGTCAGCGAAGTCGCCGCCGCCATCGGCCATGCGCCCACTTCCAAAGAAATGGGCGTTGTGATGAAGGCCGTACAGGCAAAACTCCAGGCCGCCAGCCTGCGCGCAGAAGGCCGCACGGTCAGCGAAATAGTGAAGAAGGCGCTGGCCGGATAGGAGAAATTCTCAGGCGGATTTATTCGCGGATGTTAGTCTTTGCCATGCCCAACCCGCGCCAGGAATTGATCCAGCACTTCCCGCTCGATGGCCTCGGACTGCTGAGCATCTCCGGTGCGCGGAGCGCGGTGGTCTCGCACCACAAACGATAGGCCAACGCCGTCGTTGCCCCAGCGATTGACACGGGTCAGTAAGGAGACTGAAGACTCCGGACCCGTCCCATCGCGGCCGGCTTTCCTCAGCGTCATCTGCACCAGCGTGCCGGGGTACCAGCGTTCATCGGTCACAATATACATTCCCGTCGAACTGATATCCCGAATGGCGTGCGGCTGCGGAGCGCCGCCGGTCCAGAAGTAAGCAGCCAGATCGGGCACCGCTTCCCGCAGAGTCTTCCTCGGCTCTGGAGGCTCTGGAGACAGTAGCCGCTCCAGCCAGCTCTTCGGCTTGCTCTGGTTCTTCTTCCACGGTTCAGCCTGGCTAGTCTCCTGAGGCTGGCTGAGGTGCGACAGGCGCCGCGATGGGGCGATCCAATACGGGCAGTGGAGCGGGTGCGCTTTTTACAACCGGCTTCTCCTGCACCTGTGTGCCAAGCGCTTCTTGCACGACGCTGGCAGAGGCGTTTGGACCGAAGAGCCGAGCCAGTTCATGCTCGACCTGCTCGACAGGGCCAAAGGCCACCAGATCGCCCGGCTGAGTATGCGATGCATAAATCGAGTGGACGGGCAGCGCCAGTACGCTGGCCGCCGGCGGACTCGAAGGGGAAACTTGAAAGGTGGGGTAGAACTCAATAGCTTCGATGACCCGGCATTCCGTGTCCAGATAAATCAGATCGAGCGGGACCGGCACATTCGTGGCAGGGATCCCCTTGAACGGGGCCATCCACACCCCCGCGCCGGATTTGGGGGTGAGCATAGGCAACCGATCGGCGAGGCTTGCATAGGAAAAATCGCCGCAATCGACCTCCACGCCGAGAATGTATCCCCTGGTCCGGTTGTAGGCGCAACGGGTTCCCTGCTCTGCGTAATCCTCCGCCTTTGGCGAATTATCGTCAGGCGGATAAGGGATTCCGGTTTCGAGCGATTTGTCCACTGCGGCTCTCCCGTCTCGAAACACCGCTGTCGTGGCGTCCACTTCCATTCCCCTCTATCGACATTATTGACGCATTCTTGAGATTTTTGTAAGAAAAATCTGAGGATTGGCGAGCGAATTGCTACATTCTGGTAATAGGTAACCAAAATCTTAGGTACCTAGTGAACCGTGCATTGGTATCAGCGGCAACGCCGTCTTGACCCTCCCTGGCGGAAGATGAGGGATCTGAGACCTATTTGGCGATGTGCGTTTCTGGGGAAAAGGGAATCTCTCAGCAACTGGCAGGCTTGGGCATATTTCGTGGATTGACTCGACAGCCTGGCCGCTTCCTTAAGTCTATACCATTTCTCCGGCGACCATGGATCGCCGGTGGCTCCCGACCGTTCTCTGACCCGTAACCCCTGCTATTAGAATACTTCCGAGGGGCCATCCGGCGGTGGAAGGTGCTTGAGCAGGCCGAGTTCGCCGGCCAGCCGTTCCAGCCGGATGCGCGTCGAGGCCGAGGGTGGAACCAGCGGCAGGCGGACGTGGTCCGTCGTGCGGCCCATCAGGGCGAGCACCGTCTTTACCGGGCAGGGATTGGAGTCCCAGAAGTTAGCATCGATCAGCCGCGAGTAACGGCGTTCCAGCTCGCGGGCCTCGGCCCAATTGCCGTTGAGCGCGGCGCGGATCATGCGTCCCATCTCGGCGGGAATCTCGTTGGCGGCCACGCTGATCAGTCCCTGCGCTCCCACGCCAATCGAGGCCAGCGCCAAATTGTCGTCGCCGCAGAAGACCTTGAAGCTTCGGGGCAGCGAGCGAACCAGATCGGCGATCTGGGGCAGCCTGCCGCTGGACTCCTTGACTGCCTGGATGTTGGGCGCGGCTTCGGCCAGCCGCACCACCGTCTCCGGCTCCAGGTTTACCCCGGTGCGCCCGGGAATGTTGTAGAGCGCCACCGGCAGCGGGGCAACGATCCTGGCCAGCGCCAGGAAGTGCTGGAACTGGCCCTCCTGCGAGGGCTTGTTGTAGTAGGGATTTGCCGAGAGCACCGCCTCCACGCCACGGATCTGCTTCAGCCGGCTGGCGTAGCGCACCAGCGTGCGCGTCGAATTATGGGTGCAGCCGGCCCACACCGGCACTCGCCCGGCCGCCGCCTCGGCCACAATGCAGATTGCCATCAGCCACTCGTCCTCGTCCAGCGTGGCCGCCTCGCCGGTTGACCCGCAGGCCACCAGAAAGTCAATGCCCGACTCGATCTGCCAGTTCACCAGCGCCTGCAGCGCCGTCTCA
>CAWFZU010000146.1:0-15043 GCA_963820195.1 uncultured Acidobacteriaceae bacterium
GGTCTGTGCTATTGCCTGGAGCATCCGCAGTGGCGATTGAGCCTGCAAACACACAAGATTCTCGGCATTCCATAGCTCCGGCGAGCTTCGTTTTGGGCTCCCGGCAGGAATATGCCGCAATCTGCCGCGACGCGCAAGCCCAATGGAGATTAGAATCGTCTTTATAGTAGGCAGAGTTGCTCCCACCGGCTGCCTGCATTGCCTCTCCTCTCCCGGACATGGAAGTTGTTAGCCATACGGTCCGGCGGAAAAGGCATGGAATCCCAAGGATGATGACAAGAAACCTGCGTTTGCTGCCCCTCGGTCTTCTCTTTGCCGCCGCCATCGCCTTCGTGCTGCCGGCCAGGCTCTCCCACGCCCAGAGCACACCCGCTCTGATCGCTCCGTCCAAGCCGGAGACAGCCGCTCCCGCGCAGGGCAACCCAGCCAAGACGCCTTCCGCCAGCCCGATCCAGATTGCGCCGGCAAAACCGGCCCTTGTTAAACACGCCGACTCCTCCGCGCCCACTCCGGACCGCGCCCAGGCTTACTATCACTTGGCGCTGGCCAACAGTTACGAGGAGCAGGCCGTCAGCGAGGGCCGCCCGGAGCTGGTTACGCGGGCCATCGAGGAGTACAAGCTGGCGCTGAACGCCGACCCCACCTCGCCGCAGTTGAACCTTGCGCTGGCCAACCTGTACTTCCGCACCGGCCGCACTCACGAGGCGGAGAGCACGGCGCGGGGGCTGCTGAAGAGCGCGCCCGACGATATTGAAGCGCACAAGCTGCTGGGGCGCATCTACCTGCGCGTGCTGAGCGAAGGGCAAAACGCGCCGTCCTCCTCCTCGCCCAACGGCAATGTGCTGGGACTGGCGATTACGGAATTCGAGAAGATTGTCGCGCTCCAGCCGAAGAACGTCGAGAATCGCATGGTCCTGGGCCAGCTCTATACCGTCAAGCACGATCAGAAGAAGGCTGAAGAACAGTTCAAAATCGCGCAATCCATGGAGCCTGATTCCGAGGAAGTGGTGCTGAACCTGGCCCGCCTGTATGCCGAGAGCGGCAACATGGAACAAGCCGCCAAGGCGATCGAGACGGTTCCGGCAGCCGACCGTACGGCCAAGATGGAGGATGCGCTGGGCTCTGCCTATGAGCAGTTGAAGCGGACCAAGGAGGCTATCGCCGCCTATCAGCGCGCCTCCAACAGCCTGGAGCCGGGGGACCCGCGCACGCTGGATGAGCTGGCCCATGCGCTGCTCGACAACAATCAGCTCGACGAGGCGATCAAGCAATACCAGGAGCTGGCCGAGGACGACCCGGAGAACTCCAGCGCCCTGGTTCATATTGGCGAGATTCAGCGCCGCCAGGGAAAGTATGAGGATGCGCTGGCGACCATCCGCCAGGCGCGCAAGATCAAGCCGGAGGATCTGGAAGCCGGCTACAACGAGGGGCTTCTGCTGGACGTGCTGGGCCGCTACGATGAGGCCGCTGCTGTCTACGAGAAGATGGTGGATCTGACCTCGCACGCCAACGGCGCATACACCGCCGAGGAGAAGGACAATCGCGCCATCTTCCTGGAGCGGCTGGGGGGAGTCTACCACGAGCAGGACAAGACGGCCGAGGCGATTGCCACCTACCAAAAACTCATCGACATGGGCGGCGAGCCGGCGGTGCGCGGCTACCAGTACCAGGTGGACACCTGGCGCGACGCCCGGCAATTTGACAAGGCGGTCGAGGTGGCGCGCAAGGCGGTCGAGGCCAACCCCAAGGATCGCGACCTGAAACTGATGCTGGCCGGAGAGCTTGGTGACCTGGGCAAGACCGAGGAAGGGCTGGCGATGGCCAAGGCGCTGCTGGCCAACACAGGCGAAGAACGCCCGGTCTGGCTGGCGCTGGGCCAGATGTGCGTGCGCGCGCATCGCTGGAAGGAGGCCGAGGAGGCCTTCGACAAGGCCGAGGCTCTGACGACAAAAACAGACGAGAAAAAAGCAAAGGAGGAGCGCACAACTCTGCTATTCATGCGAGGCGAGTGGGCGGAGCGGCAAAAGCACTATGAGCCGGCCGAGCAGTTTTTCCGCCAGGCGCTGGAGCTGGAGCCGGAGAGCGCGATGACGCTGAATTACCTGGGCTATATGATGGCCGACCGGGGCAAGCAATTGCCCGAGGCCCTCAAGATGATCCGCAAGGCCGTTGAGCTGGAGCCGATGAACGGAGCCTATCTGGATTCGCTGGGCTGGGTGTACTTCAAGATGGGCGAGTACGAGCTGGCCGAGGAGAACCTGCGCCAGGCCGTCGAGCGCGATTCCACCGACCCCACGGTCCACGACCACATGGGCGAGCTCTATGCCAAGACCGGGCGCATCCGCCTGGCCGCCGCGCAGTGGGAGATTTCGCTGGCGCAGTCTGCCAAGTCGGCCGCGGCCGATGTCGATCCGGCGGAAGTGGCGAAGGTGCAAAAGAAGCTGGAATCGGCGCGCGTGAAGCTGGCCAAGGAGGAGAGCGCCGTGGGTCCGGCCAAGCCGGAGTGAAGAACCATGGAAGAGCCTACGGCGAGTGATTCAGGATTGGAGATTCAGAGGTGAAAACGGCGGCCTTTTCTCACCGAAAAGGCCGCCGTTCTTTTGGTCTCGCGATGAAAAGCGCATCGGCAACCGGAAGCGGGTCAGTTTCTGGGTTGTCCGGTGCTGGCCTGTAAACCGGATTGCTGGGTGGCGGTGAGATGGAGAGGAATCTCAAGGGATCCCGCCTTGCGGCCATCCAATCGAAGATTCCCGCCTCGAGGAAGAGCGCGGCGGCCGGGCGCAAATCCACGCGCGCTCCATCAAGACGCCTGCTACTTCGCTCCGGCCGGACGATAGTCCTTGTACTCGGAAATGAACATCGTGTGGCGGGTACGGATCATGCTCGCGCCGGATTCGCCGTTGGGTACAACCTCAGTAGTGATGAAAGTTCTTACCGGCGCCACCAGCAGCCTGTCGCCGATCTTCACCGGGCCATAGTCGATGCGCGTGTCCATTTGGTCAACAATCTCGTCAGGTTTCAATTCCGTCTCTACAATCATCCGCACCACGATTCCGGTGCCCGGATTGATGAACAGTTCGCCGTGGTAAGGCACAATGGCATTGAAATCGCGCCATTCAGCGTTGGATTGAAAAGTGCCCTTGACGCCCCCTCCTACACTTTGTGACGCGCCGCCCATGTCCCCGCTATCTGGACCCGGAGGCGTACCATACATGTTCAGGCTCACCGGCACTATCGGCAGCTCGTTCGTCAGTGCTTGGTAGAAGGCCATGTCTCCGGTTTGGTTGATAATGGGGAAGCAGCATACGTCCACTTCCAGCCGGGAGTCTTTCTTAGGCACCCCGAAGGAATAAACGGCAACCTGCCGGCCATTCACGAGCTCCCAGCGCAGCCACTTGATGCTACCGGCAGCCTGCGCCTGCTGAAAGATTGAGCCCAGACTGGGGTCAGGCTGCCGGAGCGCGATCATAGAGTTTGCTCCCCAGGAAGTCTTGTCCCTCTCCGAAGGCAACTTTTCGGCCCCGTGTTCGCTTACAACCGGCGCTTCAGTGGAGTGGAAGTAGCTCGTTGCGAGATTGGAGAACAAGGAGCCAGTCTCCAAAGACTTTGCGCTTGACGATATGCCCGAACTGGTTGCAACGCCCTCCACGTTGTCCTGGTAGCGCAGCGTGGTCTTGGTTGCTGTCAAAGCGGGAGTCTGGGCGTAAACGGTGGTAACATAGGCCGCGGTCTTGGCCAGAATGGCCTGCTGGGCGGCCGCATCGGGCGCAGGAGTGGCGGGCAAATCGGAGGCTGGCGGGGCGAGATCGGCGCTGCGTGCTTCGAGCACGAAAATCTGCTCCAGCGATTGCGGGCCAGGCACGTAAATCAGCAGATGGTTCATCGTGCTTAGCGTAAGCTCTTCACTCAGCTTAACCTGTTTGAGCTTAATGGCCACCTCGGCATCTCTTTTGTTCAACTGCTGCATGGAAACCAGCAGATCCTTCAGTTGTTGAATAG
The DNA here is from genome assembly GCA_963820195.1 of uncultured Acidobacteriaceae bacterium. Classification (GTDB taxonomy): domain Bacteria; phylum Acidobacteriota; class Terriglobia; order Terriglobales; family Acidobacteriaceae; genus Telmatobacter. Next base: position 4,000 of record CAWFZU010000146.1, read on the forward strand.
TGAGTGTCTTGGCGGCCCATGCAGGCGCAGTCATCATCAGCAGCACGAGAATCCATCCAAATCGTTTCATTGATCCCTTTCTTCCATTGACCTGTTGTTTGAGGCTCAGGCAGGTGGCCGAAAAATCCAATCGTAAGTCGTCTCCAACTTCCATCGGGTTTGGTTCACCGGAGCCGGCTCAAGCTCCTGTCGGCTCCAGAAATGCATGGGCCGCGGCCAAAGCCTGCTCCAACTGCTTCACTGTCACGCCTTTTTGCCGCAAAGGCCGGTAAAGCCAGGAATGCCACGAAGGTTAAAACGATCAGTCTTCGCATCGAACTTCCTCCCGCCTTCAGTTAGAAATGCTGAAGAGAAGGAGTACAAGGCTACAGCCGTTACCCGCCAGTTTCATCGAGGTTAAAAACGGAGTTAAAGTTGGGGTTAAATATCGCGGAATGTGCGGAATTCCAATCAAGAAAGCCTTTTTCATAATTCAATTTAGACTGCAAGAATCTAGATAGGCTGAAGAATTCCGGGGTGATCCCTGAAGGCTGCCGGTTATAGGGCATACCCTTGGCGGCAAAGGCCGCTTTCATTGCGCGGGTTGCAGCGGGCGCTACTTGGATTGTTCCGCGGCAGCGGAGATGTAATAGTCCACGTTGGTCTTGTCGACCAACGAAGTGCCGGTATCGACGAAGACCGGATAGGGAGCGAAGGCGTTGGCGCTGTAATCCTTGCTGAGCTGCTTGGGCGGCGCGAAGTAGATCTCGTCGAGCGCCTTCAGTCCATAGTAAGCCATGGTGAAGGGCTTCTGCACAACCGTGGAATCGATGCTCCCGGCCTTGATTGCATTGAGCGTATCGGGGTCTACGTCCCAGGCCATCACCAGCCGGTCGGGAACGCTGGAGCGCTTGAGCGCGTCGGCCACCGCCTTGGCTGAGGACGATTCCAGGCTGATAAATGCATCCACCTTCTTGTCACCGGTCAACGCCATCGCCTCCTGCGTCCAATCGAAGGCCTTGCTGGTTTCACCTTTAATGTCCACCACATCCACGATATGAATCTCGGGCCGGGTGGCAAAGACATCTTTGAAGCCCTGGAGCCGCTCGTCGGTGTTTGCCTGATGGGCAAATGTGAAGAAGACCACGTTGCCGCGGCCGCCCAGTTTCTGGAGGACGCGCTCTCCGCCCAGCCGTCCGGCCATATAATTGTTGGTCCCGATAAAGAAGAGCCTTCGGCTTCCCGGCGCATCCGAGTCGATGGTGATGACCGGAATCCCCGCATTGATGGCCGCGTCGATCTCCGGCTGCAACAGGGTAACGTCGGCCACCGAGATCAGAATCCCGGAGGGTTTGGCCGCGATCGCATCATGGAGGGCGGCCAGTTCGGCCTGCGGATCGTGGCCGCGCGGACCGGCCACTTTGGCGGTCACCTTGAACTCATCCGCCGCCTTGTTGAATCCCGCCGCGGCCGTCTGCCAGTAGGGCAGGGCCATGTCCGACGCAATCAGGTAAAAGACCTCGCTGGTCGAGTGCCTGGCGCAGCCCGACGTGGAAACAATGGCCAACGCCATCACGGCCAACGCAACGCTCTTGCTCGCTTTCATACTTGCCTCCGGGTTGAATCGTGAAGTGCCCACGGGGAGCGCGGGATTTAACCCGTGTCGGTCCCATCCTATAAAGCCGGTTGGATAGTACGCCTGAAACGCAGGCAGTGTCTATCACCTTTTGAGCACTTTATTACTCGCTTGAGCCGGAGAGCCGTTGGAAAAGCCGCTATCCGCTGCGCGGGATTCCCGATTGCGGTATAACCGGAGAGGGAGTGCAAAATGCAGAGCAAATCTCCTGAGGTGAACGGATGACGGACGTGGAGACCAGATCGCCCTTCGCGCTGCCCGCGGGGATTGCCGTCCGCGCCGACGGCGAGCTGAGCCGCCGCGCGCACGCCGAGCCGCCGCACCCCTACCGCTCGGCCTTTGCCCGCGACGGCGCCCGCGTCCTGCACGCGCGCGCCTTTCGCCGCCTGGCCGGCAAGACGCAGGTCTTCGCGCGGCTGCCCGGCGACTCCCCTTCGGACCACTTTCGCAGCCGCCTGACCCATACGTTGGAAGTGACGCAGATCGCCCGCACGGCAGCCCGCGCGCTGGGACTGAATGAGGAGCTGGCCGAGGCGCTGTCGCTGGCGCACGACATCGGCCATCCGCCCTTTGGCCACGCCGGAGAAAAGGCGCTGGATGAGTGCCTGCGCGGCTTTAGCCTGGGATTCGACCACAATCTGCACGCGCTGCGCATCGTGACCTGGTTTGAGGAGCGCTACGCCGGCTTTCGCGGGCTGAATCTGACGCTGGGCGTCCGCGAGGGCATCGTCAAGCACTCCCGCGACTACTCCGCCGAGAGCCACCCGGAGCTGGCCGAGTACTTCCTCGACCAGTTTCCGCCGCTGGAAGCGCAACTGATCGATCTGGCCGACGAGATTGCCTACACGACCGCCGACCTGGACGACGGCCTGGACTCGGGCATTCTGAATTTAGCCCAGGTGCGCGAGGGCGTGGCGATCTTCCGCGGCTTCCACGACGCCGTGCTGGCGGAGTATCCCGCCGCGCCGGAGAGGCTGGGCGCGTATGAGGCTCTCAAGCGCCTGCTCAACGCGCTGGTCACTGATTTGTTGGAGGAGACGCGCAGGCAGACGGCAGCGCTGGGGACAGAAACACTGCAAGAGATTCGCCGCACGCCGCATCGGATGGCCGCGCTCAGCCCGGAGATGGAAGCCGCGCGCGCCGCCGCCAAAGAGTTTTTGCACGCCAACCTTTATAACTCGCCGATAATGGAAGAGGCGCACGCCCACGCTGTCGAAGTGGTGCGGGAATTGTTCGCCGCGCTGATGGGCGACCCCGGCCTGATGCCCATGGACGACCAGGCGCTGATTCCCACCGAGGGCCTGGCGCGCACGGTGGCCGACTACATCGCCGGCATGACCGACAGCTACATCGAGCAGCTCTGGGCGCGCTGCGCCGGGCGGTGAAGGAGGACTAAGAACTAGGGAATAGGCTGGTTTCATACCCTTAATCCGCCAATCAGCTGGTGCCCCATCCATTCCGCGCTTTCTGCGGAATGGGTGGGAAACCTCGAACCCCAACCAGCGTTTTTCTGTCCACTGACATTGTTCACTGACCAAGTGCTTGCAGATCATTATTTACGTCGGGCGGATAATCAAAGCATGAATTACCTCCAGAGTAGCGGCGTCTTGGGTTTGTTTTCGTCTTTTGTTCCCCTTTTTACCGCCGACCCCACTCCCCCTCCCTGTGGAAATCTTTTTTTCGACCCACTCTATCGCTCGTAACTAACGCGGATTCATCAACTTGTAATTTTTACCCAGTTGCCCATCAGTAACTGAAAACCTCGTTTTTTGCCCTATTTTTCGCTAAAAAAACAGTCATTTTCGCCTAAATGGCGTTGTTTTTCGTCAACAAAAGGGCTGTATTTCGCCGTCGCGAGCGCCATCAAAATCGTGCTGAGCGCCGGCGGCGCGTGATCCGCTAAAGTGAAGTGAGCGCTATGAGCGAGTCACGATCCATCGATCTTCACGAACGTACGATTGCCGAGGCAATCCGGGAGTTTGTGCGCTTCTACAACGCCTGCGTAAGGAGCGGCTACCGCGGACGCCTGGAGGTGATCCACGGCTATGGAAAGTCGGGAAGCGGCGGTGTGATCCGTGAAGAACTGCGCAAGTTTCTGAAGGCCCACGAGGAGACTTTTGGCGAGTTCTTACCCGGCGAAAGCCTGCGCAATCCGGGCGTCACGATTCTCTATCCCAGGGAAACCCAGGCGGCAATGCCGCTCGGCCTGGGAGGCGGATACTCGTCTGTGGGGTACAAGAAAACATTTCGTAAACCCTCGTAACCGCTCCGGCCAGCGCCCAAAACTTCAAAACCGCCCAGCCGGTTGTACTCTTATAAATGTGGAACCTTCCCTGCTGAAGAATTGGTTACGGCGGGCTGCGTTAATCGTTTGCGCGGTTCTGGCCGTATTTCTCTTCCCTGCCCTCGCCTCTGCGCAAGCCGTGCCGGAAATGGCCGCGACGCCAGTCGGACCACCTGTAGGCGGCGGATTCTTTCCGCTCAAGGAGGTCCATCGCGGGCTGATCGGGACCGCCTGGACGGTCTTCACCGGCAGCCAGCCGGAGTCGATGCAGGTGGAGATTCTGGGCGTGCTGCGGGGGGCGCGCGGCCCCGGCCACGACATGATCCTGGCGCAGTTGCACGGGGCCAAGCCGGAGTACACCGGGGTGGTGGAAGGCATGAGCGGCAGCCCGGTGTACATCGGCAACCGGCTGCTGGGATCGCTCTCTTACCGCATCGGGGAGTTCAGCAAGGATCCCATCGCCGGCATTACGCCGATTGAGCAGATGCTGGAAGTGCTAAGGACTAAGGAACCAAAGACTGAGGAACCAGGGACTGAGGGACCAGGGACTAGGAAACAAATGCCGCAAGCGCCGGCGGAGAATACCATGCGGGCGATGGAGACGCCGCTGGTGATGGGCGGCTTCCACCCCGAGGCGATCCGGCTGTGGCAGCAGAAGATGGCCGGGACCGGGCTGGAGACGGTGGCCGCCGGAGGGATGGGTGGGACCTCCGCATTGACCGGGGAGGCCGGCGGATCGGCCGATACGGCGCCCTCGGCCAAGGCGATTGCCGGCATTGTGCCGGGTTCGGCGGTAAGCGCGCAGCTGGTGCGCGGCGATCTGGAGATTGCCGCCACCTGTACCGTGACTTATATTGATCGCAAACATTTGCTGGCCTGCGGGCACGCCCTCTTGCAGGCCGGGCCGGTTTCGCTGCCCATGACCACGACCGAGGTTGTGGCCACGCTGGCATCGCCGCTGAACTCCTTCAAGATTGTGAATACCGGAGCGACGATCGGCGCCTTCAATGAGGACCGCGACTCAGCGATTCGCGGCGTCTTCGGAGCAAGGGCGCGCATGATCCCGGTGCAGATCAGCGTGCATGGAGCAGATCAGGAACGCAAGATCAATGTGGAGATCCTGGATCTGCCCTCACTGACTCCGCAAGCGTTGCTGGTGGTCTTGTATGAAGCGCTGCTGCAAAGCAACGCAAGCACGTCGAAGACCAGCTACCATCTGACCGGAAGCATCGATCTGGAGGGTTACCCGCCGTCGCCGCTGAATCTGTGGGTCTCGGCCGGAGACGCGGGGGCCGCACCGTTGGAGTTGGCGCTGGGGGCCGCGGTGCAGTTTGCGCGGCTCTATGCGAACGGAGGCCGCCTGGGATCGGTGCGCTCGATCCATCTGGACGTGGAGGCGATACCGCGGCGCTTAGATGTGGCTCTGGAGGCGGCGCGGCTGGTCTCCGGCAACCTGGTCCATGCCGGCGACACGGTGGTGGTGGAGGCAACGCTGCGGCCATGGCACGAGGCGGCGCGCAATGTGCGGATTAGGGTGAAGCTGCCGGCGCGGCTGGGAGCGGGTAATCTGCGGCTGCTGGTTTCAGATGCCGGAACGCTGGACAGGGCGCTGGACCAGCCGCGCCAGCCCACTCATGCGCCGGACATGGAGACGGCGCTGGCCCTGGCGCGCCGCCAGCACCCGGCGGACCGCATCTACGTGAGCCTGCTGGTTCCAGAGACGCAGGCCGGCATGGAGGGCCAAACGCTTTCCAGCCTTCCGCTATCAGTGGCCAACGCGCTGGAACCGATGCGCGCCGCGCAGGACGCCAGCCTGAACGGCGAGTCGGCTGAGGTGGAAGCCGATGCGCCCGCCGGCGGAATTCTCAGCGGTTTTCAACTGCTTAACCTGCGCATAGAGCCGGGAGGCGGTTTAGACTAAGGATAGGCGGAGAGAATATCTCTGCGTCGGCAATCAGGACGGCAGATGGGGAAATCGCGCCGTTTTGATTGCACCCCATGAAGGATTCAGGACTGACGATGAGCCTTATTCAAGGACTTGCAGCGCACGCGGCTGGAGCAGAAGTGTTGCCGTTCAAGTATGACCCAGGCAATCTGGGCCTGCAAGAGGTGGAGATCGCAATTACCCATTGCGGTGTTTGCCACAGCGACCTTCACCTGATCGCGAACGATTGGGGAATCAGCCAGTACCCGTTCATTCCCGGCCACGAAATTGTGGGCAATGTGACGGCGGTGGGCGCCGATGTGCGGCAGCTCGAAGTTGGCCAGCGCGTAGGACTGGGCTGGCAGTCCAACTCCTGCGGGTTCTGCGAGTGGTGCAGTCGGGGCATGGAGAATCTATGTCCGGCGTCGGAAGGGACCTGCGTCCACCGGAATGGCGGCTATGCGGACCGGGTGCGCGCAAATGCGCGCTTTGTCATTCCGATTCCCGAAGCGCTCAAGAGCGAGCAGACGGCTCCGCTGCTGTGCGGCGGCATTACGGTGTATAACCCGATGCGCACCTTCGGCGTGAATCCATCGTCGCGGGTGGGGATTGTGGGCATTGGCGGGCTGGGGCATATGGCCATCCAGTTTGCGCGGGTCTTCGGCGCGGAGATCACCGCGTTTTCGACTTCGGCCTCCAAGGAAGAAGAGGCGCGGGCGCTGGGAGCGCACCGCTTTGTGAACAGCCGCGAGTCGAAGGCCTTGAAGGAAGTGGCCGGATCGCTGGATTTAGTTTTGAGCACCATCAACGCCGACCAGGACTGGGGAGTCTACGTGGCGGCGCTGCGGCCCACCGGAACGCTGTGTTTTGTGGGGGTTCCGCCGTCGCCGGTGAGCGTTCATGCCTTTCCGCTGATCAGCGGGCTGCGCTCCATCAGCGGCAATCCGACGGGAAGCCCCTATCGCATCAAAGAGATGCTGGACGTGGCGGCGCGGCACGGGGTCAAGGCCACTACCGAATCCTTCCCCATGGCCCAGGCCAATGCGGCCATCGAGAAGGTGAAGAAAAACAAGGTGCGTTACCGGGCAGTGCTGGCGAATTAAGGATTGGTTTGCTGTCTTTACTTTGAAAGGCTGTTTTGCCGGCTGAATTGCCGGTGGACGGCCTTTCGCGCAGGTAAACGGTTTTTCTTGCTTTTTTCTTTGACAGGACCGCAACTATTGCCTGGGAATGCTGTCTGAGAGAACAGAAGCCGGTTGGGAGATGATCCCCAGCAGCCGGCAGTGCTGAGTACGGAGATTGCCCCCGCTGCGGAAGAAGAGCGGGAGAGGGCAGTGCAAGTCAACGCCCAGTCAGCACAAGGAGGATTTTATGCGGAATACACGCATGGTTCTATTGGCAACGCTGCTGGCTCTGCCCTTCGCGGCAACGGCCATCGCCCAGGACGCCGTGGATCAAGGCCCGGTGGATCAGGATGCAGTGCAGGATGTTGGAGTCGGCCCAGCGGTTGTGGCCGCTCCGGTGGAGTATGGTCCCCCTGTCTGCGAGTGGGGCTATTACGCTTATTACCCTTATGCCTGTGCTCCGTATGGTTATTATGGGCCGGGCTGGTTTTACGACGGCGTCTTCCTTGGCGTAGGGCCGTGGTACGGCTGGGGCTGGGGTCATGGCTGGGGTGGCCGTGGCTGGGGCGGTCGTGGCTGGGGCCATGGCGGCTACGGTGGCCATAACGGTTATGCGGGACGCGGAGCGTATGGCGGCGCGGGACGCGGAGCTTATGGCGGAGTGGCACGCGGCGGAGTTGCCGGCCGTGCGGGTTACGGCGGAGCGGCGCGCGGCGGATATGGCGCTCGCGGATATGCGGCTCCTCGCGGCGGCTTTAGTGGCGGCGGACGCAGTGGTGGCTATGGCGGCGGCGGTCACATGGGTGGCGGCGGCGGCCATGGCGGCGGCGGTGGTCACCGGTAAGTTTATCTTTGGCTCCTCCCCAAAGAGCCCGTCTGCTTCGGCAGACGGGCTTTTTTCGTTGGGTTTAAGCCCGAGGAAAGAGTGGTCCAAATCTCAATCTTTCCCATAAGATTGGGTGCCCCAGGTCCCGCTTTTGAGACCTGGGATACCACGAACCCCTAGCGGTCTTATTGCCTGAAGCCTATTGTTTCGCGAGAGCCGCTAGGCGGTTGGCGATGCGCTCAGCAGCGTCGGGATGAGCCTGCGTACGGGCGGCGGCGGCCATCGCGGCCAGGCGCTCCGGGCTGGTAAGCAGGCCGGTGAGCGCGGAGAGCAGCTTGCCGGGCACTTCGAGATCGGTCTCATTGAGCAGAAAAGCCGCGCCGGCCTTGACCATCTCCTCGGCGTTGCGGCGCTGGTGGTTGTCGGCGGCGGCGGCAAAGGGAACCAGCAGGGCCGGCTTACCGGCAGCGGCCAGTTCGGCCACCGTCGATGCTCCGCTGCGGGCCATGACCAAGCTGGCCTTTGCGAACTGAGCGGGCATATCGTCAATAAACGCCTGCACATCCCAACGCTCCGGGTCCGAGCCGCTGGCGGCATAGGCGCCCTGGGTCGGCTCGAAGTGGCGCGCGCCGCTCTGATGGAGAACGGTGAGTCCTGGCACTGCATTGAGCAGGCTCGGGGAGAATTATGGGCAGATTGTGGTTGAAGATGCGCGCGCCCTGCGAGCCGCCGAAGACGAGCAGGTGAGGTATAGGCGCGGTGGGGGCTTCGAGGGCGAAGAACTCCGGGCGGACGGGAATGCCGGTGACCTCGGCGTTGCGGAACCACTTGGCCGCCGATGGGAAGTTGACGGCGGCGGCCTGGACGCGCTTGCCGACGAGGCGGTTGGCGAGGCCGGGCATGGCGTTGGGCTCAAAGGCCATGGCGGGAATTTTGAGCCGCAGTGCCGCGGCCATCGCCGGGCCGGAGGCGTATCCGCCCACGCCGAAGACGACGCTGGGCTTGAAATCGCGGATCAGCTTGTTGCAGGTCCTCACGCTGAAGGGCAGGTGCAGCAGGGTGCGCATGCGGGTAAGCCAGGAAACGTTCTTGAGCTGGCCGACATCGACCAATTTCAATTGGAAGCCGGCCTCGGGAACCAGGCGGCTCTCCATGCCGCGCGCCGTGCCGACAAAGAGGATCTCGGCTTCGTGGCGGGCGACCAGCTCGCGCGCCACGGCCAGCGCCGGAATGATGTGCCCTCCGGTGCCGCCGCCGGCGATGAGTACGCGCAGTTGGGACAATCTTAATCCTTTCAGGAGTGGTTTTTGTATTGTTCCGTATCGTCAGTTTCGATTTCATACGTTTTAGCATCGTATATTTCGGACTCCTCTTTATCGGACCACAAGAATGCAATCAGTCCAACGATTCCGATTACTAATACTTCCCATTGACGGCCCGATAAAGAGCGTTTATGCCATATGAATGCCGTGATCATAGCAAGATTATTTATCACGCTTGCAACAATTCCCCAGCTCTTCCCCGACGGCTTTTCCTTCCAGACAGTCCACCATGCCATTCCGAAAATATATGCCAACAGAACAAAGAAAACAGGTCCGATCAAACTAGGAAATGAAAAATGCATTAGAAGAGACAAATGCGTGTAATAGTAACGGAATATATAAGTAATATGATATAGAGCTATCCAAAGACAAACAACGGCTATGAATGCGAAGATCCAGCACATGATCTTTCTGTAAATCTGACATTCGCGAACGAGCATGATTTGATGCCGCCTTTCCGGGTCTGTTCCTATTCCCTAATCCTGCTTCTAGTCTGCCTTGCGGCTGATGTTCAGCAGGACTCCGATGCTGGCCAACGTGAAGAAGAGCGACGTTCCGCCGGAGGAGATCAGAGGCAGCGGAATGCCTTTGGTGGGCAGCAGCGAGAGCACCACGCTGATGTTGAAGAAGGCTTGCAGCAGGAGGGTCATTGTGATACCGAAGGCGGCCAGGCGGGCAAAGGGGTCGAGCGAGCGAAAGGATGTGCGCAGGCCGCGAACGGCGAAGGCGATAAAGAGCGCCAGTAGAATGAGCGAGCCGATCAGTCCCATCTCCTCGGCGATGTTGGCGAAGATGAAGTCGGTGTGGGCTTCGGGGAGGAAGAAGAGCTTCTGCTGGCCGTCCATATAGCCGCGACCGGTGATGCCGCCGGTGGCGACGGCGATCAGCGACTGGTTGATGTGGAAGCCCGCGCCCTGCGGGTCGGCGTCGGGATTGAGGAAAGCGAGAACGCGGCGCAGACGCCAGGGAACCATGATGATCAGCCAGGCCAGCGGAGGCAGCATGGCGCCGATGCCGATGAGCAGGTACTTCCAGGGCATTCCGGCCAGAAACAGCATCAGCAACGTGACACCGGCCAGCACCAGCGCGGTGCCCAGATCGGGCTGGCGCACGATAAGGGCGCAAAAGACCAGCGGAATCAGCGCGGCGCGCAGCAAGGTGCTGCGGCCCTCGCTCATCTTGTCGAGGCGCGTGGAGAGGAACCAGGCGAGGAAGAGAACCAGCACCGGTTTGGCGATCTCCGAGGGCTGGAGGGTGAAGAAGTCGCCAAAGCGAATCCAGCGGTGGGTGTTGTGCGAGCCGGGCATGAAGAAGACCAGCACCAGCAGGAAGATGGTAACGGAGAGCGCGGCGTAGATGAAGCGCGGGGATTTGTAGTGGGTGTAATCGATGTGGGAGAGCAGGAGCATGGCCAGCACACCGAGCGCCGCCCAGATGGCCTGCTTGCCGACGAAGGTAAACTCGGATTGGTAGCGCGCCTGGGCGACGACCGCCGAGGCGGAGAAGACCATCGCCAGTCCGGCCACGATCAGCAGCACGGTGGTGAAGAAGAGCCATTTATCGACGCCGGCGCGCTTTGCCATTGCTGTTCAGTCCCTTAGTTCCTTGACGAGTTGCTTGAAGACTTTTCCGCGCTGCTCATAGTTTTCAAACTGGTCGAAGCTGGAGCAGGCTGGGGCCAGCAGCACCACCTCGCCGGGACGCGCGGCGGCAGGCGGCGGCCTACGGCCTTTTCCAGGGTTTCGCAGGAGTGGATGGAGACCACACCACGCAGATGCGATTCGATTTTGGCCGCCGCCGCGCCGATGGTGTAGACGGCGCTGACGCGCGCGCGCAGCAGGTCGGAAAGCTGGGTGTAGTCTGAGTTCTTGTCCTTGCCGCCCAAGATGAGGTGAATGCCGCCACTGAAGGCGGCGATAGCCTTGGCGGTGGCGTCCACGTTGGTGGCC
>CAWFZU010000147.1:0-6973 GCA_963820195.1 uncultured Acidobacteriaceae bacterium
GCCAGCATTCTGCTCAACCATATGCCCAGTCGGTTGCCCATCGTCGAACAGGCCGGCATCAGCCTGCAGCTTTCCGGCCACACCCACGGTGGACAGCTCTTTCCTTTCACCTGGTTCACCCGCTACGCCTTCGGCAGGTTTATCTACGGCCTGCAACACTTCGGCTCGCTGCAGGTGTACACCTCGAGCGGCGCCGGAACCTGGGGTCCGCCGATGCGCGTTGGAACCCAATCGGAGATTGCCTTACTCACCTTTGAGCAGGCGTGATCCTCTTCCGAGAACAAGGCGCGTCAATTCGGAGTAGAGGTCAAAGTTACATGCGCTTACGCTACGTGACACAGAATTTCTCGATAACAAGCCGATTTCAAGCCAAAGCCACAGATGTGACGCACGCAACAAGAGATAGCTGTCTTCGACGGGTAGCATAAGATTTTGCCCATTACCGGGTTGAAAAGATTGCTATCAAGGAGAAGACGTCAATGAGTGAGGAATCCCAGGCAAAGCAGGCAAATCACAGCGTGGTCCGGACCCGTCTTCATGGGATTGAGCTGCTGCTGAACTCCCGGCTCAACAAGGGTACTGCCTTTACAGAAGAGGAGCGCGACGCCTTCGGCCTGCACGGCCTTCTGCCGCCCCACATCGGTACTCTTGAAGACCAGCGTGAACGCCGCAAGAGGGTTTTGGACGGCCGCGGCACGAATTTTTTGAAGTACAGCAATATGCGCGACCTGCAGGACAATTGCGAAACGCTTTTCTACTCGCTGATTGCGCACTACACCGAGGAGTTGCTGCCCATCGTCTACACGCCCGCGGTGGGCGAGGGCTGCCAGCGCTTCAGCGAGATCTGGCGCCGGCCCCGCGGCCTTTTTCTCAGCTATACGCAGAAGCACCGCATCGACCAGATTCTCGCCGACCCGCGCTTTGACGAGGTGCGCTGCATCGTGGTCTCGGACGGCGAGCGCATTCTCGGCCTGGGCGATCAGGGCGCGGGCGGCATGGGCATTCCCATCGGCAAGATGGCGCTCTACACCGCGCTGGGCGGCATCCCGCCGGAGCACTGCCTGCCGATTCTGCTCGACGTGGGCACGGACAATGAAGCGCTCCTCGACGATCCCATCTACATCGGCTGGCAGCATAAGCGCATCCGCGGCCCGGAGTACGACGAGTTCATCGAGGAATTTGTCACGCGCCGTCGAGCGCCGCTGGCCGAACATTCTCTTGCAGTGGGAGGACTTCGCCGGCGTCAACGCGGCCATCCTGCTCCGGCGCTACCGCGACCGGCTCTGCACCTTCAACGACGACATTCAGGGAACCGCCGCCATCACCACCGGCACGCTGCTGGCCGCCGTCCGCGCGACTGGCCTTCCGCTGAAGGAACAAACTATTGCCATGTTCGGCTCCGGCTCGGCGGGCATCGGCATCGGCGATCTCCTGATTGACGCGATGAAAGAAGAGGGACTGAGCGAAGAGCAGGCCCGCAGGCGCATCTACTGCTTCAATCGTTATGGTCTGCTTGTCGAAGGATGCGAGGGCATTCGCCCCGGCCAGGAGCCGTTGCTGCGCAAACGAGCCGATGTTGCGGGATGGAAGCTGGCCAGTTCAGCGTCCGGCCCATGCGCTATTTCACTACTCGATGTGGTGCGCAACGCCGGGGTCACAGTACTGGTCGGCGTCTCCGCTCAGACCGGCGCGTTTACCGAAGGAGATCGTGCGCGAGATGGCCGGCCATACCGCTCGCCCGATTATCTTTCCGCTCTCGAATCCCACCTCGAAGGCCGAGGCCACGCCGGTCGACCTACTCCGCTGGAGCGATGGCCGCGCCCTGGTGGGTACGGGAAGTCCCTTTCCGCCGGTCGAGGTCAACGGCAAGCTGGTGCGCATCTCGCAGGTCAATAACTCGTTCATCTTTCCCGGCCTGGCGCTGGGCATTCTTGTCTCGCGGTCGACACGGGTTTCCGATGCCATGATCATGGCCTCCGCCAAGGCGCTGGCCGGCCTGTCGCCCACCATCGCGGACCCGGACGCTCCGTTGCTGCCGCCTATCGCCGATTGCCGCAAGGTGAGCCTGGTGATCGCAGAAGCCGTCGCCAAGCAAGCCATGGCCGACGGAACCGCCGAAGCCGTGGACGATGCAACTCTCCGCGAGCGCCTCCGGGCCTACGTCTGGAAGCCCGTCTACTTGCCGTATGAACGGATAACGTAAACCACAAACATTACGGCCCTCCGGTTTGTGCCGGAGGGCCGTAGTGTTTCCGAGTAATTCCACACCTACGCCGCAGCCGCGCGCGTTGGCTTGTAGCCCGAGATGCCGTAGTAGGCGATGTAGATGTAGCAGATGATTGGCAGAACGAAGGCGTGCTGATAGCCAATCGCGACGGCAAATGCGCCGAAGAGCGGCGGAATCACCGCTCCGCCGAAGTTGCCGATGCTGATGATGCCTGAGCCCTCGCTGGTCAACGGTCCCAGTTCGGCGATGCCCAGCGCGAAGATGGTCGGATACATGATCGAGTTGGCCAGGCCGCAGAGAATCAGGCTCCAGACGGCGACCGTTCCCGTGGTGCTCATCGCCAGCAACATCAGCGCCACGCCGAAGAAGCCCAGGCCAGCCAGAAGTACATGCGCTCGTATTTTCTTCATTGCCACTGTGCCGGCAAAGCGGCCGATCATGATGGCGAACATATAAAACGAGGCCAGCAACGCAGCGGTATCTTTGCTGTCGATTCCCTGAGTCTTGAAAAATTTGATGGCGTTAGCGGCCAGAGCGATCTCCACGCCGACATAGAAGAAGATGCCCACCATGCTCAGGACGGTATGCTTGTAGCTCCAGATACTGCGGCCCGGCGTCGGAGCGCCTTCGTCGCCGGGGCGGAAGGACTCGCTCCGTGTGACCGCCGGCAGATGCAGGAACATGACCGTAAAGCCCAGTACGAAGAGCGCTGCGGCAATGGCGATATACGGACCCATTACCGTGTGCGCAATCGCCTTCGGATCGGTGATGGTGTTATCGGTGAGAATAAAGTAGCCCACCACCAGAGGCGCCAGGCCGGAGCCGAGCGAGTTGAAGGCCTGCGCCAGCGTCAGGCGTGCCGGGGCGCTGCTCTCAGGCCCCAGAATCGAGACGTACGGATTGGCCGATACCTGCAAGACGCAGACGCCCGTGGCCAGTACAAAGCTGGCGGTCAGGAAGACCCGGAAGCTCACCATCAACGCCGCCGGGATAAACAGCAGCGCGCCCACCACCATGATGAAGAGCGAGGTCACCATGGTGCGCTTGTAGCCGATCTTTTCGATCAGCTTGCCGCTGGGCACCGAGAAGACCAGGTAGGCCAGGAACCACGAAGTCGTCACAAAGTTGGACCACATGTGGTTCAGGTTGAAGATGTCCTCCAGTTTGGGAGCAAGATTGCTGTTCAGGTTGGTGAGGAATCCGAAGATGCCGAACAGAGCGGTGACAATGATGAACGGCATAAGGTAATTGGGCGCGTTGGTAGCCGCCGGTGCTGTGGATTGCTTGGCCATGAATGATTTTCCCCGTTTCCTTCTGAATAAACCGCTGCAAAACCTACCCCAACAACTCTACGCACCGGGACCAAGGCAAGTCCAGCGGGAATCGAAAATGCCTGGTGCGAAGGCTTTTCTATTTCCTACTCCCTATTCCCTACTCCCTTTCCATTTACACTGGAATTCCATGATTCCCACACTTGCCTGGACGCCGGAAGGCGTTCGCTTCATCGACCAGACCCGGCTCCCCCTGGAGGAGAGCTACGTACTCGCTACCACTTACGAGCAGGTTGCCGACGTGATCGTCACCATGGTCGTCCGCGGCGCGCCGGCCATCGGCGTCTCGGCAGCCTACGGCGTCGCCCTGGGCGCGTTGCGCACCAAAGCCGCCACGGCTGACGAATTCGCGCCGGAGTTCGAGCGCATCTGCGCCCGGCTGGCTGGAACGCGCCCCACCGCGGTGAATCTCTTCTGGGCCATCGACCGCATGAAGCGACTTTTCGGGGCCCAGCTCGCCGCGGGCGCAACCCTCGCTCATATCCAGGAAATACTCCTGGCCGAAGCCCATACGATGTACGCAGAGGACATCGCCGCCTGCAAGGCGATGGGCGCCTTCGGCGGAGCGCTGCTGCCCGATGATGGCGGCGTACTGACCCATTGCAACGCCGGCGCTCTGGCCACCTGCGGCTACGGAACCGCTCTGGGCGTCATCCGCTCGGCCATTGAGCAGGGCAAGCGCATTCACGTTTTCGCCGACGAAACAAGGCCCTTCCTGCAAGGCGCGCGCCTGACCGCCTGGGAGCTGATGGCCGACCACATTCCAACCACGGTGATCTGCGACAACATGGCCGCCAGCCTGATGCGCGCCGGAAAGATTCAAGCCGCCGTCGTCGGCGCGGACCGCATCGCGGCCAACGGCGACGTTGCCAACAAGATCGGCACCTACAACGTCGCCATCCTCGCCAAAGAGCACGGCATTCCGTTCTACGTCGCCGCTCCCTGGTCCACTATCGATCTGGCCACCGCGACCGGCGACTCCATTCCCATCGAGGAACGTCCCGCCATCGAAGTCACCCATCACGGTGGCAAGCAGCTCACTCCCAATGGCGTGGGCATCCGCAACCCGGCCTTCGACGTAACGCCAGCCAGGTACATCACTGCCATCATCACAGAAAAGGGCGTGCTGCGTGCGCCGTTCGGCGAGTCGCTGCGCGCAATGCAACGGGTGGGCTAAGAGCGCTGGGCGCCCAGCCTCACTCCGCCGGGGAGCGGCCCATACTGGTAGCGATATGTCCAAAATCCAAACGTTATATAACCGAGTCGAGCCAGAGCTTCCAGAAGCGCTCGGCAGCCTCTTCGAGCGCGCCAGTGTGCTCCTGAGCCGCGTGCCGTAGGCTGGCCGCGGAAATGCCCGCATGGTGCAATTCACTGGCGTGGCCCACGTACCAGCTCTCCAGGCCGTCAGCAGATACTTCGGGGTGGAACTGCAACCCAAGCGCAAAGTTTCCTATCGCAAACGCCTGATTCTCATAGAGTTCCGATTTTGCAAGATGCAGTGCGTTGGGAGGGAGATCGAAGGTGTCCCCATGCCAATGAAAGACGGAAACTCCGGGCTCGAGCAGCGGGGCAAACCATGCGGGTAGGTTGGAGCTTGGTGCTGCTTGCAACGGCGACCAGCCGATCTCCGCGCCTTGTTGGCCGGGATAAACGCGAGCGCCAAGGGCCGCGGCTATCAGTTGCGCTCCTAAACAAATTCCAAGAATCGGCTTGCGTGCGGCTAATCGTTCGCGGATGCAGGCAATCTCATCCTTCAGAAACGGATAATCCTGATCGTCATAGACCCCGATCGGGCCGCCGAGAACGATGAGAAGATCGCAAGACTTGGCCTGCGGCAACGGGAAGCGCGTTGTGGCCGCTAGGACGTTTTCAATCTCGAATCTCGCGCTCCCACAGAGGCGCTTCGAGGGAGCCGAGGTCTTCGAAAGCGACGTGACTGAGTACCAGCGCGTGGCGCGAAGTGCATATTCATGAGATTCAGCCTATGCGGGGAGATGTAAGGATTCAATCGACGAAATCTACCTTGCGGCGCGATGGGGATGATGCCGCGCTCGTGGCCCAGGTCGAGCAGCTTGCGGATCGCCTCGCGGCCGTCTGCGCCGTAATCCAGCGTGCGCTCGTTCACGTACATGCTGACAAAGCGGCTGGCCATGCGCGGCGTCCAGGTCGCGGGCAAACTGCATGGCGTACTCCAGCGCCTGTTCGCGGTGGTCCAGGGCGTGCTGAATGCTGTCGCGCACGGCCTTGGTAGACGATGCGTGAGCGATTCGGCACCCAGCGAGCGGCGAATGGCGTTGCCGCCCAAAGGCAGCACCAGGCCGGTGGTCTCGCGCCACCAGACGCCCAAATCGAGAACCTTGTAAAGGCCGCTGGAGGAGTAGGTGAGCTGGCCCTCGTGGATGATAAGCCCAGCCTCGAAGTCGCCGGCCAGGATCGCCGGAATGATCTTGTCGAACGGAACGGTGACGGTCTGGATCTCCGGATTGAAGATTTTGAGCGCCAGATAGGCCGTGGTGAGCGTGCCGGGAACGGCGATCTTGATGCGGCCCAGCTCTTCGGGCGCCAGCGGCTTGCTGGAGACGACCATGGGTCCGTAGCCCTCGCCCACGCTGCCGCCGCAGCCCATCAGCGTGTAATTCTGTTGCAGGTAGGGGTAGGCGTGGAAGCTGATGGCGGTTACGTCGTAAGAAGGCCTCGTCGAGGGCGCGGCGATTGAGGGTTTCGATGTCGCACAGGGTGTGGGAGAACTTGTAGCCGGGGACGCGAATCTTGTTGGTGGCCAGTCCATAAAACATGAATGCGTCATCGGAGTCGGGACTGTGGGCGATGGAGATCTCTCGCGTCTCGGCGGGGCTGGCGACTGCGGGTTTCGATTGACTCATGGAGAACGAAAGTCCTTTCGCTGACAAGGCCGCAAGGCAGGTCCAGGGGCAGGTCGGAAGCCCTAAATCTCTGTCTCTACGTCAGTTTCCTCAGCCTGACCGGGAGCCTTGGCGGCGCCCACGGAAGGCTTGGAGCGGCTTCGAGCGCGCTGCAGAGCGATGTGACGCGCCACACCCAAGGCCGCAACCAGCAGTCCCAGGAGCGAAACAAGCAGAACCATCAGCAACCAGCGCATCGGGAAAACCAGCCTCAGAATACCAGACGGACCGATCTTGGCCCTGCGAATCAGGGCAGGGAAGCTGAGCGTCAGGGCTGGCGCAGACTCTCTTGCAGCCAATTGAGGTAAGGCTGGCTGGCGGCTTCGACTCCCAGAACAAGGAATTCGGGAGTTTGATAGCTGTGAAACTCGTGCAACCGGGCTTCCAGAGCGGCCAGTTGCTCGGAGCCGGTCTTGAGCAGCAAGAGCGTCTCAGTCGCGGACTCGATCTCGCCCTGCCAGCGGTAGATCGAGCTGGACCGCGGGGATGAGCGT
>CAWFZU010000148.1:0-7608 GCA_963820195.1 uncultured Acidobacteriaceae bacterium
GCAACAACACCCGTGGCCAGCCGGTCCACGCGCAGGATGCCGCCGAAGATGTTGATGAGGATCGCCTTCACGTTCTTGTCGGAGAGCAGAATTTCAAAGGCGTGCTCGATCTGTTCCGGAGTTGCGCTACCGCCCACATCGAGGAAGTTAGCGGGGCTGCCGCCGGCATACTGAATGATGTCCATCGTCGCCATGGCCAGTCCCGCGCCGTTGACCATGCAGGCGATGGAGCCGTCGAGTTTGATGTAGTTGAGATCGTACTTGCTGGCCTCGACTTCCAGCGGGTCCTCCTCAGCGGTGTCGCGCAACGCCTTGATCTGTGGATGGCGGAAGAGGGCGTTGTCGTCGAAGGTGATCTTGGCGTCGAGAGCAAAGAGCTTGTCGTCCTTGGTTGTAATGAACGGGTTGATCTCGACCAGCGAGGCGTCGCTCTCGATGTAGGCCTTGTAGAGGCTCTGGAAGAAGCCGACCGCCGCGTTAATCTGCGTGGGCTTGAGCCCCAGTGCAAAGGCCAGCTTGCGCGCCTGCCATGCCCCAAAGCCCACTGCCGGGTCGATGCTCTCCTTGAAGATGGCTTCGGGAGTTTTGGCGGCAACGACTTCAATCTCCATGCCGCCGGCCTGCGAAGCCATGAAGACCAGCTTCCCTGTTGTCCGGTCGAGAACGATGCCAAGATAGAGCTCGCGGTCTATGGCCGCGGTCTCTTCGATAAGCAGCCGCTGGACTTTTTGGCCTTGCGGCCCGGTCTGATGGGTGACCAGTGTCATGCCGAGAATATTCTTGGCATGCAGTTCGGCGTCTTCGCGAGTCTTCGCAACCTTGACGCCGCCGCCCTTGCCGCGGCCTCCGGCGTGAATCTGCGCCTTGACGACCACGCCCTGCGCGCCCTCGGCAAAGAGCTTGCGGGCTATCGTCGAGGCTTCTTCCAGGGTGTTGGCCACTTCGCCACGCGGCACGGCGACGCCGTAGCGCGCCAAGATTTCTTTCGCCTGATACTCGTGTATTTTCATCCGGAATTTCCGTTTCCCTTTCGGCTGCGAACCAATATACCCCATTTGCCTCAGCCGGGGAAAATGAGTGTTGGCTCTCTTCGCGCACCGACTTGAATGATCCGCACCCCTAACCGCAGATCCCCGCCACGGCTGGCACACTTTCGACGCGTTCGCTCGCGCGAACTTGCCCAGGACGACAGAGTCTTGATGTGTTTCCGAATCACTGGAAGCGCACGGGTGCGCCGGTACGCTGCTCGACCATCTCGCGCGTGACGCTCGTCGGCGAGCTCGACACACTCAAAGCCGGAGGGCGTGATGTCGAGGACGCAGAGTTCGGTGACGATGCGATGGACGACGCCCTTCCCGGTGAGCGGCAGCTTGCACGCGGGCAGCAGTTTGAAGCTGCCGCCGGGCCCGTTGTGCTCCATAATGACGATCACGCGGTGCACGCCGTTGACCAGGTCCATGGCGCCGCCCATGCCCTTCACGCGCTTGCCCGGAATCATCCAGTTGGCCAGGTCGCCGTGCTCGGAGACTTCCATGGCGCCGAGAATGGCGACATCGACGTGGCCGCCGCGGATCATGGCGAAGGAGTCGGCGCTGGAGAAGGTGGAGGCGCCGGGAATGAAGGTCACGGTCTCCTTGCCGGCGTTGATCAGATCGGCGTCGACTTCGGAGTCGCGCGGGAACGGGCCCATGCCGAGCAGTCCGTTCTCCGATTCCAGGGCGACGGTGACGCCCTCGGGGATGTAGTTGCCGACGAGGGTGGGAATGCCGATGCCGAGATTGACGTAGTAGCCGTCCTTTAACTCACGGGCGGCGCGGGCGGCCATTTGCTGACGGGTCCAGGGCATGAAAGCAGCTCCTAGTTCTTGCTTCTAGCTCTTCGCCTCGTTGCTGGCGATCGAGGCGGTGGTGAATTCAAAGAAACGCCGGGGTTCGGTGCTCAGCCTTCGCGAACGGTTCTCCGCTCGATGCGTTTTTCGGGATGCGGATTGTGGACCAGGCGGTGGACGAAGATGCCGGGCGTGTGAATTTCGTCGGGGTCGAGCTCGCCGGGCTGGACGAATAATCTCCGCTTCCGCAATGGTGACTTTGCCGCAGGTGGCGGCGACGGGGTTGAAGTTGCGCGCGGTGCGCCGGTAGACAAGGTTGCCGTACCGGTCGGCCTTCCAGGCCTTGACCAGCGCCACGTCGGCCACGATGCCGCGTTCGAGGACATAAGTCACGCCGTCGAAGTCCTTGAGCTCCTTGCCGTCGGCGATCATGGTGCCCACGCCGGTGCGCGTATAGAAGCCGGGAATGCCGGCGCCGCCGGCGCGCATGCGCTCGGCCAGCGTGCCCTGGGGGCTGAACTCGACTTCGAGCTCGCCGGTAAGGAACTGGCGCTCGAACTCGGCGTTCTCGCCCACATAGCTGGAGATCATTTTCTTGATCTGCCGCGATTCGAGGAGCACGCCGAGGCCCCAGCCGTCGACGCCCGCGTTGTTGCTGGCCACGGTCAGGTTGCGCACGCCGATCTCGCGCAGCGCCTGGATCAGCGCTTCCGGAATGCCGCACAGGCCGAATCCGCCGACGGCCAGCAGCATGCCGTCGCGAACAACGCCGTCGAGCGCCGAGCGCGCATCGGGATAGAGCTTGTCGAGGCCGCGCGTGGGAGAAGAAACAGTCGCCATAGGATCACACTCATTCGCTGTCCTGGATGCGTCGAACGGATCGACGATGCCAAGACAGAATCGTTTGCAGCGAGACGCGACGCCAGAGAGGTTCTCTGTCTACTCTTTGGTATTCCCGTTCGATGCAAGGGAGCTACGGCAACTACCCTACCGCAACTGAAGAACAGACTGTAAAGCCCATATGCTGCGTTTTTAGTGCAATTTATAATAAAGATCTCAGCATATGGCACGGTGGTCGCTCGATTAGAGCCTTTTATTAACTTTATTCCTGTTGATCCGGCTGAAAGGTGTTGGCCAGCACGCCGAGGCCGGGGATGCTGACTTCGACGCGGTCCCCAGCCATGAGCGGACCCACCCCTGAAGGGGTTCCGGTCAGCACCAGGTCGCCGGGTTCCAGGGTGAGATGGCGCTGATGTAGGCGAGCAGTTTTGGGATGGGAAAGATGAAGTCGAGGGTTGAGCCGTGCTGGCGAAGCTCGCCGTTGACGCGGGTTTCCAGGGTCAGGCCGGCCTCGGGGTCCAGCTCGTCGCTGACCATGGGGCCGACGGGGCAGAAGGTGTCGAAGCCCTTGGCGCGGGTCCATTGGCCGTCCTTGCTTTGCAGGTCGCGGGCGGTCACGTCGTTGGCCAGCGTGTAGCCGCGCAGGGCCGAGCGCCAGTCTTCTTCTTTCAGATTGCGGACGCGGCGGCCGATCACCAGCGCCAGCTCGCCTTCAAAGTCCACGCGCGATGAAGCGGCGGGCATGCGGACCACGCCGCCGGGAGCAATCAGCGCGGAGACGGCTTGAAAAACAGCAGCGGCTCGGCGGGCAGTTCGTTGCCCATCTCCTTCACGTGGTCGCGATAGTTGCGGCCTACGCAGACGATCTTCGAGGGCGTGACCGGCGGCAGCAGATCGGCGGCGCTGAGGGGCATCGGCTCGAAGTCGAAGCTCCAGGACGTAGCACCGATTGTGTTCCAGGCGAAAGGCCAGGTCTTCCTCGGGAGCGCGCGGGCGAGGTCCACAATCCACGGCTCGCCGGCGCGATCTTCGACCGCGCCGTAGTGGGTTTGATCCTCAAAGAGAAAGCGGCAGTATTTCATCGGCAATCCTCCATGCGCGGCCACGGCCGTTACGGGTTGGGCACGGGCTCCTCGGTTTCGGCGGAGCGGGCGCTTTCATTTCCGCCCTGGGAGATGGCGCTGACGGCGTAGCGGTACGTGTGGCCTGATTGGACTTGCGCGTCGTGAAAGGCCGGCGACGCCAGCGGCTCGGGCGGCGAGATGCGCTGCCACGCGGCCTCGCCCTCACGGCGATAGACGGCGTAGCCAGCCAGATCGGCATCCGTGACAGGCTGCCAGCTCAGGTCGATCGCCGGCGCGGCGCCGTTTTCGCCTGCCGTAGCCACGGCGGCGAGATTCGGTGGGCGCTCGGGCGGGAAAATGTCCTGTGCCTCGACGCGCACCGGCGCGGAAAACTCGCTGGCAAGTTCCAGCGTCTTGCCCTCCACCGTGACGCGGGCCACGCGCTGGGCGCGGTACTCATAGACTCTGGCCAAAGCGGATGTCTCTGTCCAGAGCGCGACAGCTCCCCTTGTGCCTTCCGGCGCGCAGGAGTCTACCAGCAGGTTCTGCTCCACCGGCTCGGGCTGGGGCGTCAGCAGCCCTTGCATGGGGCTTGGCAGGCGGCGGGTTGAGCAGCTTGCGATGCAGGCGAATGGCGGTCGGCGATGATTCCTCGGCGGAAGTCCAGCGCAGCACCACGCCCTGTTTGCGCACCTCGGCGGCGAGGCCGGCGACCGGCGCGGGCGCTTCGCCGGCCAGCACCACGGCGGCGTTCGACAGGCCGGCCGAGCGGCCATTGCGGTTCCTGCAGTTCGACAAAGTAGCTGAGCGGGCGCGGCGCTCCGGCGGCCAGCGCAGCAGGCAGCGTCTCGGTGAACGCGCCCTCCGCTCCGGGAGCGAAGCTGGCAGCCCAGCGCCAGCCGACTCGCAGGCGCCGGCAGCCTTCCTTGCGGCAGACGCGCACCGTGACGTTGCCCTTCAGCAGCAGCTTGTCGGTGTTCTTTTTGGGCATCGTCCAGGTGAGCGTCGACCTGGTTGCCCGCGCGGATGGCGGCCAGATCGGCCACCGGGTCCGGCAGGTTGAGCGAGGGCGGCTGCGGCGCTCCCGGCGTTCCGCAGCCGGCCAGGGCCAGCCCGCCAGCCAGCACGGCGGCGCACGTAGTCCCTCCAAATCTGTGCATCATACTCATCGCCCTCTCAGTCTACCGGAGCGGAGCAGAGGTGAGCACGCGAGATGTTAAAGCCTCCGCAGCCGCGCGCAGGCGTCGTCCAGCTCATCGTCTTTTTTGGCAAAGCAGAAGCGCAGCAGGTTCTCGCCGTGGCCGGGGCGGAAGAAGGCGGAGCCGGCTACGGCGGCTACTCCGGTTGTGGCCAGCAGGCGGCGGGCTTTTTCCGCGGCGGTTTTGCCGGGGATGTGGGCGGCAGCTGGCCAGCACGTAGTACGCGCCGGCGGGGGCGCTCGGTTCAAGGCCTGCATCGCGCAGGGCGGACAGGATGCGGGCGCGCTTGGATTGGTGGTCGCTGGCTAACTGCGTATAGAAGCTGGGCGGAAGCTGCTCAAGCCCGGCGGCGGCGCCGTGCTGCAAGGCCGAGGGCGCGCAGACATAGGTCAGATCGTGGAAGTAACTCATCGCGCCCATCCATTTGGCGTCGCGCAGACGTAGCCCAGCCGCCAGCCGGTGACCGAGAAAGTCTTGCTGAAGCCGGAAAGCACGATCGTCCGCTCCCTCATCCCCGGCAGCGTGGCGGGCGCAATGTGTCGCGCGCCGTCGTAGACGAAGTACTCGTAGATCTCATCGGTGATGAGGAAGAGGTCGTGCTCCTGGACAGACGGCGGCGATGGCTTCGGTCTCGGCGCGGTGTAGAAGACCTTGCCGCTGGGGTTGGCGGGAGTGTTGAGAGTATGGCGCGGGTCCGCGGAGTGACGGCGGCGTGCAGGGCGTCGAGATCGAGCGCGCAATCCGGCTCGGCCAGCGGCACGAAGACCGGCATCACGCGCAGCGACTTGAGCGTGGCTACGTGGTAGCCATAAAACGGCTCGAAGATCAGAACTTCGTCGCCGGGGTTGAGCAGAGCCATGGCGGCGGCGTGCAGGCCGCCGGTGGCGCCCGAGGAGACCAGGACTTCGCTCTCCGGGTCGTAAGTCCAGGCCGTAGTCGCGCTGCTGCTTGGCGGCGATGGCGTTGCGCAGGCGGCCGATGCCGTCCAGCCGGGTGTAGATGTTCTGGCCGTCGCGGATGGCCTGGATTGCGCCTTCCTCGACCGGCGCGGGGACCGGCGTGTCGCAGATGCCCTGGGCCAGATTGATGCCGCCGATGCGGTCGCACTCCAGGGTCATGGCGCGAATCTCCGACTGGATGGTGGCGGGCGCGAGCTGGCTGAGGGTGAGGCGGGACGTGGCTGCGGCGGGGTTGGGCATGGAGATTTTCCTTGTACTTTTATCTTACAGATGCGAGCGATTACGGCGGAGCGGGTGGCAACAGCGTAAAATTTGGATTCAATGCATGAACTTTCCCTGGTGACGAGCATCGTCGAGACGGTAACCGAGACACTGGCCGCCAATCCGGGCGCGCGGGTGTTAGAGGTGCGTCTGCGCGTTGGCGCACTGGCCTCGGTGATTCCCGAGTCGCTGGAGTTCTGCTGGGGCATTGTCAGCGAGGCAACGCCACTGGAAGGCTCGCGGCTTGTGGTCAATGTGCTGCCGGTAGTGGTGCATTGCGCGTCCTGCGGGATCGATTCGGAGTTGGATGGCGTGCAGAGCTTCCGCTGTCCGCGCTGCGGCGAGCCATGCAGCGAGATGCGCCAGGGACGCGAGCTGGAGATTGAGTCGATTGAGATTGACGACGGTGAGGTGACACGAATGACGACCAGGATTGTCGAGCTGCGGCGGGGAATTCTCAAGAAGAACGACGAACTGGCGGCTGGGCTGCGGGCGAGCTACGCGGCTGCCGGCGTGCTGGTGCTGAATCTGGTCTCCAGCCCCGGCACAGGCAAGACGGCCTTTCTGGAGCGGACGCTGCGCGAATTGCAGGCGCGGGGCGCTCGGGTCGCCGCGCTGGTCGGCGACCTGGAGACCGACAACGATGCGCGGCGGCTGGCCGCGAGCGGCGCTCCGGTCCGCCAGATCAATACCCACGGCATCTGCCACCTCGACGCGGAGATGATCGGCAAGCACCTCGACGGCTGGGAGGGCGTCGACGCTCGGCGGCCTCGATTATCTCTTCATCGAGAATGTCGGCAACCTGGTCTGCCCGTCGAGCTACGACCTGGGCGAGAAGATTCGCGTGGCCCTGCTGAGCGTGACCGAGGGCGAGGACAAGCCGCTGAAGTATCCCACGCTCTTCAACTCCGCCGACGCCGCGGTGATCACCAAGATGGACATCGCCGAGCCCTGCGGCTTCGACCGCGAGCTGGCGCTCAAGAACATCAACGAGATCCGCCCCGGGATCCGCATCTTCGAGACCTCCGCCAAGACCGGCGCGGGGATGGAGGAGTGGCTGGGGTATCTGGCGGAGGCGCGGGCTGGGCAAAGCTGAGCGTCCGATTTTATGTGATTTAAATCACTCCAAACACCTCCAGAACCCGGCATGATAGAGGAACTATGTGCTTAGCGATTCCGGGAAAAGTCGAGGAGATTCTTACCGAGGGCGATCTCCGCATTGGGCGGGTGAACTTTGGCGGCATCGTCAAGCGCGTCTGCCTGGACTACGTGCCGGAGGTCCAGGTTGGCGACTATACCATTGTCCACGTTGGCTTTGCGCTCTCCAAGATCGACGAGGAGACGGCCCTGAAGACGCTGGAGGACTTCCGCGCGATGGGCATGCTGGACGAGGAGCTGGGCAGCGAGGAAGAGGCTTTTGCGCGGGCGGCTTTAGCTCCGTCGTCGCCTTGCCCCGA
>CAWFZU010000149.1:0-3221 GCA_963820195.1 uncultured Acidobacteriaceae bacterium
GCCGGCGCCAACCGCATCCGCGTCGAGGTCGAGGCGGGCGGGCGCAAGCTGATCCGCATCAGCGACGACGGCCAGGGCATGAATCGCGACGACGCCCTGCTGGCCTTCGAGCGCCACGCCACCTCCAAGCTGCGCACCGCCGACGACCTGCTCTCCATCGCCACCCTGGGCTTTCGCGGCGAGGCGCTGCCCTCCATCGCCTCGGTGGCCCGCGTCACCCTGGAAACCGCCACAGGCGAGGAGATCTGCCGGAACCCGCGTCGAGATCGCCGGCGGCAAGATTCTGCACGTGGACGACGCCGCCCTGCCTCGCGGCACCACCCTCGCCGTCGCCGATCTCTTCTTCAACACCCGGCCCGGCGCAAATTTCTCCGCGCCGAATCCACCGAACTGGCCCACGTGACGGCGCTGGTGACCCACTACGCCCTGGCCCACCCGGAGAAGCACTTCGAGCTCGCTCTCGGCCACGCACACCATCGTCTCCGCGCCGCCGGTGGCGCGTACCGCCGAGCGCATTTATCAGATCTTCGGCAAGGAGACGCTTGCCCAGCTGCTGCCCGTGGCCGCGGAACTTCCGCTGGAGCGCGCCGGTTTGCCTGAGCCGCCGCCGTGGAAGAAGAATCCGGACGAACCCACGCGCGCGCCCGGCGTATTGCGGCTGAGCGGCTTCTACTCCAAGCCGGAGTTGCAAAAGCTCAACCGCAACTCCATTTACATCTTCGTCAACAAGCGCTTGATTCGCGACCGGCTGCTGCTGCATGCCATCACCGAGGCCTATCGCAATGTGATTCCGCCCACCAGCTTTCCGGTGGTCCTGCTCTTTCTGGAGATGCCGCCCGAAGAGGTGGACGTGAATGTCCACCCGGCGAAGACCGAAGTCCGCTTTCGCCAGCAGAGCCTGGTGCACGACTTCGTCCGCGACAGCCTGCGCACCGCGCTGATCAAAGCCCGGCCCGCCGCAGGTTTTCTGGCCGCGCTGGACTCAGCGCCCGCCGCCTCTTCCTCGCTGATGCCTCCGTCCGCCTCGCCCTTGCCCGGCGCGCCGGAGAACGATTCACATTTGCCAGAACCCGACTCCGATCCGGCTGCCCTTCAGTCCGCCCGTGCAGACGCGGCAGCCTTTGAGTTGATGCCGCGGCTGCCCGCGCCCGCTCCCGGCAATCTGCCCTTTGCTGTCCAAAGCATGAATCCCGGCGACTGGGACGGGCAGGACCGGCAAGCGTGGGGCGAGGCGGCGGCTGCGCTCTTCCAACCGGCCAGCCTGCCGCCCGCCGGCGATTGCTCGGCTGGCTTCGGTAATACAACCCTGGACCCCTGCGATGCAGCCCGAACGAATTCGGCGGCGGAGACGGCTCTGGTCGAGGCCGAGCAGGCCGCCGCCAACCTGAACCACCTGGGCTCGCTGCGCCCGCTGGGGCAGTTGCGCGACTCGTTTATTCTGGCCACCGGCGAGGAAGGATTGTGGATTATCGACCAGCATGTGGCACACGAACGAATACTTTTTGAAAAAATATTAAGGGACCGAACCGTCGAAAAGGTGCAACGCCAAAGGTTACTAATGCCCATGCTTGTGGAACTAAAGGCATCACAAATGGTAACCTTCGCATGCATCGCCGAGGAGCTGGAACGCAACGGATTCGAGGTAGAACCCTTCGGTCCTCAAACACTTGCAGTCAAAGCCGCCCCGATTGGCCTGGAAGGAGCGGCTCTGGAGAGGATGTTGGCCGAAGTCATCGAGCAGTCCAGCGCTGATTCAGACGAACCTAAGCAGAATCATGATCTTACAGCTCTAAGAACGCGTATAGCCGCTTCCATCGCCTGTCACTCAGCGATCAAGGTGAACACGCCTCTTGACTCGGCTCGCATGGATTGGTTACTATTGGAACTGGCTAAAACGAGCCATCCAACCAATTGCCCCCATGGACGTCCAATCGCTTTGCTGTATTCTTGGAAGGAGATCCAGCGGGCCTTCCATCGAATTTGAAGCGCATGGAAGATGACAGCCCTCCTCTTAGGGGACGGGGTTGCCCGGCGCCAACGCCAGCCTGGAAGTGAGGTTTTTCTTTGACATCGGAACAATTGGAAGCATCGCGCGCCGAAAGGATGCGCCTGGACGGACATGGGGCACTCACACTTGAGGACGCCCGGACGTGGATTGAGGAGACCGGATTGTGTCTCTTCCTGCCCAGAACGGCAGTATTCCTCCTCCATCGCGCCGTCGTTTGTTGAGGCTGTCGCCGGCAAGCGCGACGCCACCCCTGATCGCACAACCGTTGCCTTGGCCGAAGAGTTGCTGGTGCGCCTGGAGACAGACGGCGTGGCCGTACGCCTGAACCTGCTGGGTCTGCCCGGCGAGGCGCCTGATTTCGTGGTGGCAAGCTGGGTTCTGCCTTACGTCTATGCCCTGCGCGGCGACCGCGACTGGCGCCGCACCCCGCAACTGACCGGTTCGCGCCAGGTTTCGCAATTGGCCATCGAGGCTTACAAGCTGTTGGAGGCAGGCGACACCACCCTTGCCAAGCTCACTCACGCTCTGGGCAGGGAAGTTACCGAAGCCGCCGTTCTGCGCGCCATCACCGAACTCTGGCAACAGCTTCGCATTATTCCGGTTGTCTCCGCTCCCGGCCAGACTGCTCAGTGGCAACTGCTTCGACTGCGCTACCAGAAAGCCATTGCCGAAGGCGCCTCCACCTCTCAGGTGACCGCCATCTCGGTGCTTGCCTCGATTTACCTGCAAGCGGTGATCGCCGCCGGCATGGAGGAGGTCGAGCTTTTCCTGGCGCCGCTCACCGCCCGCAGCAAGGTGCGTGAAGTGCTGCGCGGCCTGGTCGCCACCCGCCAGGTCCACACCATCTCGCTGGGGCACGCGCCGCTCTTCTATGTAGCCGGCACATTGCCGGAGTTCGCGGTCGCTCCCACCGTTTATGCCAGTTCGTCGATGCCGGCCTCTGCGTATTTCCTGCGCTTCAACGAACATGAAGAGGATTTGCACGAGCCTGCCGTAGCCAAGCAGAGCCTGCCAGCTGAGGCAGCCCCGCATAAGCCCTCTGAGGCTCACGCGCCCCGCGCCGCTGCCGCGCGCAAACCGGCCGCCAGCGGGAAATCCGCTGCAGCCCGGCCCCACTTCAGCCGCCCGGCCACTCTAGCCCGCGATCGCAAACCAGCGCAATCTTCCTCCAGCCGTCCGGCGCGCCGCACCGCCTCCGACTCCCGGCCATCCG
>CAWFZU010000150.1:0-20670 GCA_963820195.1 uncultured Acidobacteriaceae bacterium
ACACCGCAGATGGCGGTAGCACGCGCCGTCTACGGCTATCCGTCCCTGAAGAAGTACTCCATGGATCCCGTCAGGCCCATTCGCATCTCAGTACAGAATGGCCATGTGGAACTTTACGGAACGGTGGACTCGCAGGCCGACAAGGATACTGCATACATCCGCGCGAACGGCGTCCCCGGCGTCTTCAGCGTGAAGAACTATCTTGAAGTCGCCAATCAACCCAGCGAAATTCAGAAATGAGTGGCGATCTTTAATTCGTCTGCGGAGAATCGAAGGACTCTCCGCGGACGGTCTGGCTAGAGCGGCGCAATGCCGGACAGGCTCAGAACTTGACCGAAGGCACAGTGCGGGCGGCCTCGCTGGCCGCGAAGTAGGCGTTGTTCTCCTGGAAGCCGGCCATGCCTGCCCAGATGTTGTTGGGGAATTGAAGGATGAATGTGTTGTAGTCCTGGATCGCGTCGTTATACCGCTTGCGCGCCACGCTGATGCGGTTCTCGGTTCCCGCCAGCTCGTCCTGCAAGCGCATGAACTGGTCGCTGGAGCGCAGTTGCGGGTAGTTCTCCGTGAGCAGCAGCAGGCGGCCGATCGCCGAATCCAACTGCCCGTTGGCGGCGATTTTGGCCTGCGGTCCCTGCGCGTTCAACATGCCGGCGCGGGCGTTGGCAATGTCGCCAAAGACCGTGCTCTCCTCTTTGGTAAAGCCCTTCACGGTCTCCACCAGGTTGGGAATCAGGTCGGCGCGCCGCTCCAGTCTGCACATCCACCTCCGACCACTTGCTCTTCACATGTCTGATCTTTGGCCACCATCTGGTTTCTGGCGCTGATATAGCTGCCAAAGACCATAAGAACGACCAAAACCAAAACGCCGACCACTCCCAGTGCAATCCAAAGTCCCTTGCTCATACTGTGCTTTTCTCCTTTGGCCTGCCCTCAGGCAAGCCCCTTCATCGAAATTGAAACCTACCAGCTTCCGCCGGCTCCGCCGCCGCCGGTATCGCCTCCACCAAAGCCGCCAAAACCGCCTCCGGAGTCGCCACCGCCAAAACCGCCTCCGCCGGAGTCGCCGCCTCCGAAACCGCCTCCACCACCGCCGATCCAAAAGCCTCTTCCCCAGCCGCCAAAGAGGCCAAAACCTATCAAGGTCCGCAAAACCCCGGGACCTAGAATGATTAAAAGAAAGATCGCCATTACGATATGGGAGGCAATTCTCGTGCCCAACGACTGGGGTGGCGACGCCGGAACGACAGGCGCTTCCGTAGCATCCTCATCCAAGGTAACCTTGGCGTCGGCGGCGATCACTTGCGCAATCTCGTCCACGGCACCTATCACCGCTCCGTCAAAGTCGTTGGCGCGCAGATTAGGCACCATCTCCCGGCCAATGTCGCCCACCTTGCCGTCGGGCAAAATGCCTTCCAGCCCATAGCCGACAATAATCTGGCGCTTGTGGTCGTCAACGGCCAGAAACACCAGAACCCCGCGGTCGGTTCCTTTCTGGCCCAGCTTCATTTTTGAGAAGAGTCGAGTGGCAAAGTCGGCAGGATCGTCGCCATCAACGGTGCGGACGGTGACCACGGCGATCTGCGCATTTGTCTGCGTGTGATCGAGCTGGGAGCAGAGCGAGTCCAGCCGGGCAATCGCCTGCGGCGAGAGCACATGGGCGAAGTCGCTGACGTAATCGGTGGGCTGGGGAAGATCTTCAACCCGCTCAGCTTGTGCGGTCTGTCCGGCGATGGCAAAGACGGAAATGCCGGCTGCCACGAGCAGCGGGAAAAGAGCGGAATGTATGCGGCGAATGCCTGTCATCGCTTCCTATTGTACGAGTTTGGCGAGCGGAAGGTTCCCTTTGGCAGCCTTTAGCTAATGGTTATAATAACAAATAATGGAGGTTCATCATGAAACACACATCTATGATTATCGCATTTGGTTTGATGTTAACATTCAGTGCATTTGGACAAACCGATAGCTCCACAAAACAACTTCAGACAATGCACGTTAGTTCTATTCACCAAGCCACCGAAAGAGAGAAAACTTATCACACCGCTTTTGGTCAGCAGTTCATTGAAACGACGATAGGCAATCTACATTACACACTAGAGGGGCTTACAGGTTGGGCTGGATGCAATGTTGAGATAGGAAAAGATTACGAAGTTGTGAAGGCTAATCAGAAAGGTGTCACCATCAAATGTCCTGTGGGTAAAAAGGCCAAGACTTTCAATGCAACTTTCAATGTAATGACAGTTGAAGAGGTAGCGAAGCCCTAGCGGTTTCAGTCTTCAGAGAATCTCGCTCCCATCTTCCGCATCGTTAGCTGTATTTGCACTACACTGATAAGGAAATGACAGAAAATCCGCAACTTCCTCCCCCCATCGCCCGCAAGGAACACAAAGAGACTGCTCTGCATGGCGTCGTCCTGACGGACGACTACGCCTGGCTGCGTGACAAGGAAAACCCTGAAGTGACCGCGTACCTGGAGGCCGAAAACGCCTACGCCGCGGCTGTGATGGCTCCGCTCGACGGCCTGCGAGAGGAGCTTTACCAGGAGATGCTGTCGCACGTGAAGCAGACCGACGTCTCGGTGCCCTTTCGCGATGGCGACTGGTGGTATTACACGCGCACCGAAGAAGGCCAGCAGTACGCCATCCACTGCCGTACGCACGGCTTACCCAACGCAACCGAAGACACGCCGGAACAGGTGATTCTCGACGGCAACCAACTGGCCGAGGGCCACGCCTTCTTTTCGATTGGCGCGACAGACATCACGGTGATGGCCGCTGGCTGGCCTATACCACCGACACCACGGGCTTCCGCCAGTACACGCTGCACATCAAGGACCTGGAGACCGGCGAAACGCTGGCAGGCGAGGTCGAGCGCGTTGGCTCGGTCGTCTGGGCGGCGGACAACCGGACGCTTTTTTACACCGTCGAGGATGAGGAGCAGAAGCGCCAGTACCAGCTCTGGCGCCACTGCGTGGGCAGCCCACTGAAGATGTGTTGGTATATCAAGACGATGACGAGCGCTTCAATCTGGGCGCGGGGCGCACGCGCGACGGCAAGTTCATTGTGATGGAGTCGGCCAGCCACATCACCACCGAGTCGTGGGTGCTGCCGGCCGGCGAGCCTGAGGGCCAGTTCACGCTCATCAGCGCGCGCGAAGATGAACACGAATACTACCTCGACCATCGCAATGGATTGTGGTTCATCCGCACCAATGATCGCGGGCGGAATTTCCGTTTGGTCACCGCGCCTGTGGACCCGCCGGGGCGCGAGTTCTGGACGGAACTCATTGCTCACCGCGACGATGTAATGATCGAGGAGATTGACATCTTCGCCGGCTTTTTTATCGCCTGCGAGCGCGAGGAGGGGCTGCCGCGGCTGCGCGTCTGGCGCTTTGAAGGCGACGGGCCGGAGGCAGTGAAGGCGGGCGAGATCAGTTTTCCCGAGCCGGCTTACAGCGCCCAGCCGTACGTGAATCGGATTTTTGATACGCCGACCTTCCGCTACGCTTACCAGTCGCTGGTGACGCCCAGTTCGGTCTATGAATACGACGTGGCCACGGGCGCGTCAGTGCTGCTCAAGCAGTTGGAGATTCCCGGCGGCTTCGACCGCACACTCTACGCGAGCGAGCGCGTTCATGCCACCGCGCCCGATGGCGTGCTGGTTCCGGTCTCGCTGGTTTATCGCAAAGACAAACGCATAGAGGGACGGAATCCTCTATACGTTTATGGCTACGGCTCTTATGGATATTCTTTGCCGCTGGGCTTCAGCTCCAACCGGCTGAGTTTGCTGGATCGCGGCGTGGTGATGGCCTATGCGCACATCCGCGGGGGCGGCGAGATGGGCAAGCCGTGGCACGACGCGGGCAAGATGCTAGTCAAGCGGAATACATTTACGGATTTCATCGCCGCTGTCGAATACCTGACTGCGGCGAGTTATGGCGACCCGACGCGGGTGGCGATAGAAGGCGGGTCTGCGGGCGGATTGCTGATGGGCGCGGTCGTGAATCTGCGGCCGGATTTGTTGCGCGCGGTGCTTTCGCACGTGCCGTTTGTGGATGTGATGAACACCATGCTCGACGCTACTTTGCCGTTGACCGTTCCGGAGTATGAGGAGTGGGGCAACCCTAATGAACCTGCTTATTTTTCTTATATGTTGAGTTACTCCCCCTATGACAATTTGAAGGCGGCGAGTTATCCGGCGATGCTGGTGAAAACATCGCTGCACGATAGCCAGGTGATGTACTGGGAACCGGCGAAGTATGTGGCCAAGCTGCGCAGGCTGAAGACGGATGACAATCTGCTGCTGCTGGTGACGAATATGCAGGCCGGGCACGGCGGTTCGAGCGGACGCTACGACTACCTGAAGGAGATTGCGCTGGATTATGCCTTTCTGCTGCGGGAGTTGGAGTCTGGTGTGATAATGTTGCTTGCAGGTTTCCGGGAGAGATTCATGCGGAGTTTCTGGATGATTGTGTTGATGATGGGGTTTGGGGCAGGCCTCGGACGCGCGCAGCAAACGGCGCAGCCTGCGGATGCTCCTGTTCCGCAAGATCAATGGGCAGTGAAAAAGATCAAACCACCCGTGCCAATCAATAATATTGAAGCGGAATTCTCCGACGAAGCACGGGCCAAGAACATCAATGGCCGGTGCTTTCTTTCAGCGATTATTGATTTGAATGGAATACCGGAAAACATCATAATAATCCACTGCTCCGATCCGTCGTTCGCACAGAATAGTTTGGCAGCGGTAGCTAAATACCGGTTCAAGCCTGCAATGACCGAAGATGGCAAGCCTGTGTCGGTCAACATCCACATCGTGATCAAATATATGTTGTTCGACAGATTCAACCATCCGGTTAATAAACCGATTCGCTACGCGATTCGCTACGGTTTTAGCTCTCCTCCAGGAACTTTGTTCACCGAACCCAGCGCGGATGGCGTGTACTCACTCACAAAGGAAGCCTTTCCTCCATCAATGGCCAACTTTTCCGACGAGGGATATGGGGAACTGGCATTTCTTTCAACCAAAGGAAACGGCGATTGCGATATTGTGCTCACTATCAGCAAAAAGGGAAATGCTTCCGACCCACAAGTGATTCACTGCGAAAGGCCGGCACTGGAAAAGCCCGCGATTAATTCGTTGCTCAAGTCCAAGTACAATCCGGGCAGCATGAACGGGAAGGTTGTGCCGATCCGTACCTTAATCCATCTTGAGTATGGCGACGTTCCTGCCACGCCGTGATGCGGAATCGGAGATACCCTCAGGGGCTATAGTTTCCTGCATAATCAATGTCCTTGCGCCGTCCCTATGGGACTCCGGCGGCATTCTTGGTTGCGTTTTCCCAGCGCTGAAGCGCTGGGCTAACAACCATTGCGCCTACGGCGCAAGAAAATGGCTACGGGACTCCGACCGCTAAGCCCGCGTCCCCCTTTTGAGTGGCGGGATATGGGACACTGGGCGGAGGGACGGGCACGGTGTGCTGCGAGGATTAAAAAAATTCGCTATACTATAGACTCTAGCTAAGCCCCAGACGCGGCCGGGCCTGCTCCGCCGGGCCTATCAATGAAGGACGAGGCGATTTTCCTAGAAAGAAATCGTTCACCAGCAGTGTCTTTCAGGCGGAAATTGCACTTCGCAGGGAAATTTTTCATCAAGAAAGGTTGCCATGCAGAGATTGGATCATTGTACCCGCACACCACAGCCGCAAGGGCTCTATCACCCGCGGAATGAGCACGATGCCTGCGGAATGGGGCTGGTCGCCAACATTCGCGGCGTCCGCAGCCACGATATTATCCGCAAGGGCCTGGAGGTGCTGATCAACCTCACCCATCGCGGCGCGGCGGGCTGCGATCCGGAGACGGGCGACGGCGCGGGCATTCTGATTCAGATTCCGCATGAGTTCTATGCGCATGAATGCGGCGTGCTGGGGATGCCGCGGCTGCCCGAGGCGGGCGCTTATGGCGTGGCGATGTGCTTTCTGCCGGTGGACAAGCACTTCCGTTTGCAATGCGAGGGTGTGCTGGAGCGCATTGCGCAGGAAGAGGGGCTGACGGTACTGGGCTGGCGCGACACGCCGGTGAACGGCATCGTGATCGGGCGCGAGGCGCGCGCTTCGCAGCCCTACATTGAGCAGTTGTTCCTGGGAAAGCCGGAGGGATTGGAAGAGGAGGCCTTCGAGCGCCTGCTCTACAAGGTTCGCCGCCGGACGGAAAACGAGATCGTGGCTTCAGAGATCGAGGGCAAGGAGGATTTTTATATTCCCTCGCTCTCTTGCCGGACGATCGTCTACAAGGGGCTGATGCTGGCGCCGCAGATTGAGAAGTTTTATTACGAGCTGGCCAATCCGCTGGTCAAGAGCGCGCTCTGCCTGATTCACCAGCGCTTTTCCACCAATACCTTTCCCAGTTGGAAGCTGGCGCACCCTTACCGCTATCGTGGCGCACAACGGCGAAATCAACACCATCCGCGGCAATGTCAGCTGGATGAACGCGCGCCAGTCGATTCTGGAGAGCCCGCTGTACGGCAGCGAGATCGACAAGCTCTTTCCGGTGATCATGCCCGGCGGCAGCGACTCGGCTTCGCTGGACAACGCTGTCGAGTTCCTGGTGCAGTCGGGACGTTCGCATTCCTCACGTGATGGCGATGCTGGTTCCCGAAGCCTGGTCGGGCAATCCCGACATGGACGAAGACAAGCGCGCCTTCTACGAGTACCATGCCTCGCTGATGGAGCCCTGGGACGGCCCCGCGGCGTTGTGCTTCACGGATGGACGCGTGATTGGCGCAACGCTGGACCGCAACGGCTTGCGCCCCGGCCGCTATGTTGTGACCAAGGACGATCTGGTGGTACTGGCCTCCGAGGCCGGCGTGCTGGATGTGCCGGCCAAGGACGTGCGCAAGAAGGGCCGCCTGCAACCCGGCAGGATGTTCCTGGTCGATACAGTCCAGCAGCGCATCATCTCCGACAATGAGATCAAGAAACAATTAGCTGGCCGGCAGCCTTATGCGGAACTGGCTCAAGGAGCAGCAGGTCACGCTCGACCAGTTGCCGGAGCCTCCGCGCGCAACGTTGTGGCCAATCCCGAGACCGCTGCTGCGCCGCCAGCGCGCCTTCGGCTACAGCGAAGAGGATCTGAGAATTCTGCTGGCGCCGATGGGCGCGACCGGCGAGGAGCCGATTGGCTCCATGGGCACCGATGTGCCGCTGGCCTGCCTCTCCGACCGTCCGCAGCCGCTGTTCAACTACTTCAAGCAGCTCTTTGCGCAGGTCACCAATCCGCCCATCGATCCCATTCGCGAAGAGCTGGTGATGTCGCTGATCAGCTACATCGGCACGGAGCGCAACATTCTGGACGAGGCGCCGGACAACTGCCACACGCTCAAGCTGCCGCATCCGATCCTGACCAATCGCGATCTGGAAAAGCTGCGCCGCGTCTCTTCGGGCGATCTGCTGGCCACCACGATTCCGGCGCTCTTCCGCGCCGCGGATGGCGAGAAGGCCTGAAGCACGCGCTGGAAGATCTGAGCGCCCGCGCCTCGCACGCCGTGGACTCCGGCTACACGCTGCTGATTCTCTCCGACCGCGGCGTCGATCCCACTTATGCGCCGATTCCCAGCCTGCTGGCCATGGCTGCCGTGCATAACCGCCTGGTGCAGCGACAAGACCCGCACCCAGGTGGCGCTGATCATCGAGAGCGGCGAGCCGCGCGAGGTGATGCACTTTGCCCTGCTGATCGGCTACGGCGCCAGCGCCATCAATCCCTATCTGGCCATCGAGACCTGCACGACCTGAAGCGGCTTGGCCTGTTGCCGCACAGCGTCAGCGGCCACTCATGCGGAAAAGAACTTCATCAAGGCCATCAACAAGGGCCTGCTGAAGACCTTCTCGAAGATGGGCATCAGCACCCTGCAAAGCTATCGCGGCGCGCAGGTCTTCGAGGCGGTGGGGCTGAATCAGTCGCTGGTTGACGACTACTTCTCCGGAACCGCGTCGCGCATCGAGGGCGTGGGGCTGGAGGTGCTGGCGCGCGAGGCGCTGCTCAAGCACAAGTTCGCCTTCCAGCCGCTTACGGAGTCTGAAACCGAGCTGGTCGTTGGCGGCCAATATCAGTTCCGCATAGATGGCGAGTATCACCTGCTGAATCCGGAGACGATCAGCAAGCTGCAGCAGGCCGTGCGGCAGAACAATCCGGCGACCTTCCAGGAGTACACCGATCTGCTGGACGATCAGAACCGCCATCTGTGCACGCTGCGCGGGTTGATGCAACTCAAGTACTCCGACAATCCCGTTCCGCTGGAGCAAGTCGAGCCGGCGAAGGAGATCGTCAAGCGCTTTACGACCGGCGCGATGAGCTACGGGTCCATCAGAAAGAGGCGCACGAGACGCTGGCCATTGCCATGAACCGGCTGGGCGGAATGTCCAACACCGGCGAGGGCGGCGAGGATGAAGAGCGTTTCAAGCCCGACGCGAACGGCGACTCGCGGCGCTCGGCCGTGAAGCAGGTGGCCTCAGGCCGCTTCGGCGTGACCACAAATTATCTGGTGAACGCGGACGAGTTGCAGATCAAGATGGCGCAGGGCGCAAAGCCCGGCGAGGGCGGACAATTGCCCGGCCACAAGGTGGATGAGATCATCGCCAAGACGCGCCACTCGATTCCCGGCGTGGGATTGATCTCGCCGCCGCCGCACCATGACATTTACTCCATCGAAGATCTGGCGCAACTGATCTACGACCTGAAGAACGTCAACCCCAAGGCGCGCATCGCCGTCAAGCTGGTCTCTGAAGTGGGCGTGGGCACGGTGGCCGCGGGCGTCAGCAAGGCGCACGCCGACGTGGTGCTGATCTCCGGCGACAGCGGCGGCACCGGCGCTTCGCCGCTCAGCTCGATCAAACACGCGGGGCTGCCGTGGGAGCTGGGCCTGGCCGAGACGCAGCAGGTGCTGCTGCTGAACGATCTGCGCGGCCGCATCAAAGTGCAGACCGACGGCAAACTAGCGACGGGTCGCGACGTGGTCATCGCGGCGCTGCTGGGCGCGGAGGAGTTCGGCTTCGCCACCGCGCCGCTGATCACCATGGGCTGCATCATGATGCGCAAGTGCCACCTGAACACTTGTTCGGTGGGCATTGCCACGCAGGACCCGGTGCTACGCGCGCGCTTTCAGGGCCAACCCGAGCACGTCGTCAACTTCTTCTTCTTCATTGCCGAGCAGGTGCGCCAGTTGATGGCCAAGCTGGGCTTCCGCACTGTGGATGAGATGGTGGGCCGCGTGGACAAGATCGATGCCGCCGTTGCCGCCGAGCACTGGAAGGCCAAGGGCATCGATCTCTCCACGATTCTCTACGCGCCCACGATGCCTTCGCGCGTGGCTCGCCGCAAGATCCAGGCTCAGGATCACGGCCTGGCCGCCGCGCTTGATCACAAGCTGATTGCGGCCGCCGCGCCGGCTCTGGAATCGCAGACGCCGGTCCGTGCCAGCTTTGAGATCCGCAACGTGCATCGCACGGTGGGGGCGATGCTGGGCGGACAAATTGCCATGCGCTACGGTTCGGCGGGATTGCCGGACGAGACGATCCACTTCAAGTTCGACGGATCGGCTGGGCAGAGCTTTGGCGCCTTCGTTCCCAACGGCGTGACGCTCGAACTGGAAGGCGACTCCAACGATTATCTGGGCAAGGGGCTCTCCGGCGGGCGCATTATCGTCTACCCGCCCAAGGAGTCCAGCTTCCTGCCCGAGGAGAGCATTCTGGTGGGCAACGTGGTGCTCTACGGCGCTACCAGCGGCGAAATCTTCATCAACGGCATTGCCGGTGAGCGCTTCGCCGTGCGCAACTCCGGTGCGATTGCTGTGGTTGAAGGCGTGGGCGACCACGGCTGCGAGTACATGACCAACGGCACGGTGGTAGTGATCGGAAAGACCGGGCGCAACTTTGCCGCCGGGATGAGCGGCGGCTACGCTTACGTCTATGACGAGCGGGGCGACTTCACCGCGCGCCGTTGCAACCAGACCAGCGTCGATCTGGAGCCGCTGGCTGCTCCAGAGGACGTAGTCCGGGTGCGAGGCCTGCTCGAACGCCATCGCGACCTGACCGGAAGCCCGCACGCCGCATGGATACTGGAGCACTGGGCCGAGTCGCAGCCGCGCTTCATCAAGATTTTCCCACACGAGTATAAGCGTGTCCTGGGCATTGAGCGCGTCGAAACGGTCTACACTCCTCCTACAACTTCGTCGCCCGTGACGGCGGCTACCGAGGTGGTGCATGGGTAAGGTGACAGGATTTCTGGAAATTGAACGCGAGCAACCCGCCCGCCGCATCGTCGAGGAGCGGGTTCACGACTGGCTGGAAATTTATCAGCCATTTCCTGAAGAGAAGCAGCGCGAACAGGCCGCGCGCTGCATGGATTGCGGCGTTCCCTTCTGCCACACCGGCTGTCCGGTCAATAACCTGATTCCCGACTGGAACGACCTGGCCTACAACAACCGTTGGGAGCCGGCGATTCGCCGCCTGCACGCTACAAACAATTTTCCTGAGTTCACCGGCCGCATTTGCCCCGCTCCCTGCGAGGCTGCCTGCGTGCTGGGCATCAGCCAGCCGGCGGTCTCCATCAAGCTGATGGAGAAGAGCATCGTCGAGCGCGCCTGGGATGAGGGCTGGATTCACCCTGAGCCTCCCGAGCAGAATACCGGCAAGAGGGTCGCCGTCGTCGGCAGCGGGCCAGCAGGACTGGCCGCCGCGCAGCAGTTGCGCCGCGCCGGCCACACAGTCACCGTCTACGAGAAGGCCGATCGCATCGGCGGCCTGTTGCGCTATGGCATTCCCAACTTCAAGCTGGAAAAGCACGTGATCGACCGCCGCATCGAGCAGATGCGCGCCGAAGGCGTGACCTTTGTGACCAACGCGCACGTCGGCGTGAATGTGCCGGTCGAAGCGCTCACTGAGCACTACGATGCGATTTTATTGGCAGGCGGCGCCGAGCAGCCGCGCGACTTAAAGATTCCCGGCCGCGAACTCAAGGGCATTCACTTTGCGATGGAGTATCTACCGCAGCAGAATCGCCGCTGCGAGGGCGATCATCTCGATCCAGCTTTGGACATCCTGGCCGAGGGCAAGCGGGTGGTCATCATCGGCGGCGGCGACACCGGCGCGGATTGCCTGGGCACAAGCCTTCGCCAGCGCCCCTTGAGCGTACACCAGTTCGAGATCATGCCCAAGCCGCCGGCTCAGAGAGCCGCCTCGACTCCGTGGCCGATGTGGCCTCTGCAACTGCGCACGGAGAGCGCGCACGAGGAGGGAGGCATCCGCGAGTGGAGCGTCAATAGCGTGCGATTCACCGGTGACGCCGAGGGCCACGTGAAACAGTTGCACGCGGTGCGCGTAGGGCCGCCGCCGAAGTTCGAAGCCATCGAAGGCTCCGAGTTCACGCTCGACGTGGACCTGGTTCTGCTGGCGATGGGCTTCCTGGGGCCGGTGCGCTCGGGGATGCTCGAACAGTTTGGCGTGGCTGTGGACGGCCGCGGTAACGTGGCCGCCAACGCTGACTATCAGACTTCGGTAGAGAACATCTTCGCCGCCGGCGATATGCGCCGCGGACAGTCGCTGGTGGTCTGGGCGATTAGCGAAGGCCGCAAGGCCGCCGCCGCCGTGGACCGCTATCTGGCCACGAACGAGGAACCGCTGCCGCGCGCGATTCACGCCACTGCGGCGCACTCCCATGCATAGCTGCGCATCAGAAACATCCAGGCAGGACGAAGCTCATCCATGACCGGATGAGCTTCGCCGTTTCATAGCTACCATTATCGGTCCGCGGGCTGGGAGGCCATCCAGTCCGTCAATACCTTATAAATGCGCAGGGTAAACTCCACTCGTCCCTTGGTGGAAAGGTGATTATGGTCGGAGAAGAGAGTGGGATCGTCGATGGGAAAGCCCTGATCGCCGTCGATGTACGGGATGTGGCGAGCGGCGAGAATTTCTCTGAAGTCCTTCTTGAGCGACTGAATATTCGGATTCACCGTGATCGGATGCGGCATCGGCGTATCGATGAAGATTACCGCGATGTGATGGCTCTGGGCGAGATCGAGGATGTGGTACAGCCCCGCCAACTGAATTGGGTCGGGAACGCCGGAATCGATCGGCAGCGTTAACCGGCGAAAGCTCTCTGGTGAGAGGCCGGGGAAGAAATTATCCGTCCTTCCTCCCTTGTACGAGCCGTGTTCCGCGATGGGCAGATAGAGAGGGTAGGAGACGATCTCATCGTTGCCGCGATTGACGACTAAATCGAAGATATCGAGCGTGGCCGACCTGTAATCGCGCTGGGTAAGATAGGAGTGGAGTATGGCGGCTTTCAACGTAGGCGGCGCGTTCGGAGAAGTAACGCGGGTCGCGCAGATCTGGCTCGCGGCCCAGCAAGGCGCTGTACGCCTCGACGACCACAAATCGCGGGCAATGCTCCGGCGTGGCAGCCAGATAATCCAGCATCTGCGCCATCGTGCTCATGTCCGTCCCGTCATAGGATATCTAAAACTCGCTCGCAACCCCCGTCTCCTTCTCCAGCAGCCGCATGTCGTAGGACCTGCGCGTATGCGAGGAACCCATCAGGAGCAATTCGATCCTGGGCTGAGAGAGCACTCCGCCCAGCCCGAAGTGCCTGGGCGCAAGCTTGTCCTCGGTGAGGAGCTTCACAGTCACGAGGCATACGAGAATGCCGAAGACGCAAAGGGCGATCTTGCCCAGATAGAGCCAGCCTTGCCGTGCCGCGTATTCATTCGTCGCTGATGGACTCATATAAGTTGCCTTCCCCGAAACTCAGAACTGGAAGTAGATAAAGGCCGACGATCTCAGCACGCCGAAGAGCAGAATCGCTTCGAAGAGCAGTACCGTCACGGTGAATTGATGCTTGAGTGAGGCATGAAAGGCCTCGCGCGCGCTTTGCGTCATGAATTCCCGCCGCAATTCGATGGCGAACATGATTGCGACGAAGAGAATGGTGACCGTGCCGATGGCGACCGATGTAATGTCGCCGGCGAATTGCGAGACGGCAACGCCCATGCTCCACACGCTGAAGGAGGTCTGGGTCGCGATGCGGCCCATGATGCTCAGGGCCGCGTGCAGGCTTTGCGCACGGAAGAATATCCAGCCCGCGCAGATGCAGGCGAGTACGACCGTGCGGCGCAGAAGCTCTCCAACGAAGTTCCTGGGGTAATGCCATCCAAGGCTGACGAAAAAGATCTCGCAGACAAGTAAT
This sequence comes from uncultured Acidobacteriaceae bacterium, assembly GCA_963820195.1. Lineage (GTDB taxonomy): Bacteria > Acidobacteriota > Terriglobia > Terriglobales > Acidobacteriaceae > Telmatobacter. Next base: position 13,235 of record CAWFZU010000150.1, read on the forward strand.
AACCCGTTAAATGCTCCCCATATAACAAAGGTCCAGTTAGCCCCGTGCCACAGGCCGCTGATGGCGAAGGTCAGCAGCAGGTTCACGTAGTGGCGAGAGATCGAGACCCGGTTGCCGCCCAGCGGAATATAGACATAGTCGCGGAACCAGGTGGAGAGGGAGATGTGCCAGCGCTTCCAGAACTCGGCGAAACTCGTTGAAAAGTACGGATGATTGAAGTTCGTCATCAGATGAAAGCCCATGACCCGGGCGCAGCCGATGGCGATTGAGGAGTAACCTGCGAAATCGGCGTAGATCTGCACGGCAAAGAGCAGCGTGGCCAGCAGCAGCGAGAGTCCGGACTGATATTGCCAGTGGTTGTAGACATTGTTGACGTACACCGCGCTGCGGTCGGCGATGACCATCTTCTGAAAGAGTCCCCAGGCGATCATCGAGAGTCCGCGCGAAAGGTTGGAGAGCTCAAAGCGATGGTCTTCGTAGAACTGATGAAGCAGGTTCTGCGGGCGCTCGATGGGGCCGGCGACCAGCTGCGGATAGAACATCACATAGAGCGAGTAGATGCCGAAGTTCCGCTCCGGCTTCTGCTTGCCGCGGTAGACCTCGATCACATAACTGAGGCTCTGAAAGGTATGAAAGGAGAGCCCGATGGGAAGAATGATATGTGTGACGGGAAAGCTCTGCGCATCTCCCAGTAAGGATTGCAACTCGCGCATCGTCATGCCGAAGAAGGCGCTGTACTTGAAGATGAACAGCACCAAGCAGGTGCTGACGATGCTGATCTGCAGATAGATCAGCCGCTTGCGGCCGGCAGATTGGGCGATCATAATTCCCATCACGTAGTCGATTAGAATTGTCGTAAATAGAATGAATATATAGGCGGGAATGAACGACATGTAAAAGAAGCAGCTCGCGGCCAGCAGCATCTTCCAGCGCCAGCGCCATTCCAGTACGTAATAAAGTGTCGTGACTACCGCGAAGAAGAAGACAAACTGAAGTGAATTGAATAGCATCGATCCGTCTTATCTCCGCATCCTGAGAGTGTGGCGCTGGGGCAGCGAAGAAAGATTCCGCCGCCGGTCGAGTTAATTCGCCAGTGGCACGCGCAAATCGCCGCCCGTCATCTACTTATATTCTGCCTGCGCTAACCGCGCACGGATACGCCGGCGAAGGATAATACCGCCAATCCGGGGATCGGCTGGCCGAAGCGGCGGGCCGGCTCAAAGCGGCTCCACAAGAGCAGGTTCTCCACCTGCGCGCGGGTGGCCTCGTCTGTGGGGCCGGAGATGATGCGGTAGTCGTAGACCTGGCCCTCGCCGTTGACATAGGCTTCGATGACAACCGGGCCGGAGACGACGCCGATCTGGTTGTCGCCCATAACGTTGGAGAGATAGAGGAAGTGTGGAGCGGTGAGATTACCCAACGGCTCGTCGGCCGTAGCCTGCACAGTCTCCGGCTGGGCAAACATACCGACCAGCACGATGACCGTTCCCAGCAGCAACACGGCGGAGGCAAAACCGGCCGAGGCCTGCAGCAGGAAGGGCCCAAGGGTGTTTTTCCAGGCCAGATCCAAGGCGTGGAAGGGACTCTGGCGGCGGCGGGCGCGCTCATGGCTGATGGCAACGTTAATCTTCAATAGCAGGTCTTCCGGCACCGGCGCGGGCCCCAAAGCGGCCAGCGAAGACTGCACCTGCTCCAGCGACTTCCACTCACCGGCGCACTCACGGCAACCCTCCAGATGGGCGGCGACGCTCTGCATTTCGCGTCCGCTCAGACGACCGTCCAGATACTCGGCAAACCTTGTCCGCATTGCATTACAGCCGTTCATTGCGCCTCCTCTCCCAGGGGCAACTCAAACCCCGCGCGCTCCGGAGAACCAGCGCACTGAGCCGGAGCCGTCAAAATCGCCTTCAAGGCAGCGCGTCCGCGCACCAGCCGCGACTTGACCGTTCCCAGATTCACGCCTTGCATCTCCGCCACGTCCTCGTAAATAAAACCCTCGATGTCGCGCAGGATGAGGGTGGTGCGGAATGGCTCCGGCACCTGTTTCAAAGCCGCCTCAACGCGCGCCCGGTTCTCCTCTCGTTCCGCTGCCTCAAACGGCGACTCGGCCGGGTCCACCAGCATCTCCTTCAGCAGCACCGGCTGCCCGGATTCGCTCTCGACCATCTCCTGCTCAATGGGGATCTCCGGCTGCCTGTGCCGCGTCCACCAGCGCCGCTGGTTAGAGGCCTCACGCAGGGCAATCCGATAAATCCACGTCCGCAGCGACGACTCGCCGTGAAAGCTGCCCACCCCCCGGAAGACCTTCACAAAGACTTCCTGAGTCAGGTCGGCGGCCTCGGCGCGGTCCTGCACGGCGCGCGCCAGCAGCGAGTAGATCGGTTGGTGGTAGCGCGCGATCAGCCACGCAAATGCCTCCTCGGAGCCGGCCTGAAGCTCCGCGATCAGAGCCGCCTCTTCGGATTGAAACGTCAGCGCACTGGCAAGATTGCCCATGGTGAGGTCCGCCTGCATATCAGAATCCTCCCACCTTACCGCAACAGAAGCAAATTTGGCGCCTGCCAAATATGCGCCGGGAAAAGCCCGGTTTCCCGTTGCGGCCACTCGCTCCAACGGCTGAAAAAGCGCCGCCAGAAATCCAATGCTGCCACGGAGTGCGCGGGAGACAGACACTGGCTCGGAAGCCATGCGTCCCGCGCCCTCTATTATCTTAGACACCGGAACACCCTCCAGTGTTCCCGGTCACGCAAGATTTATTTATCTTCTGAAAGGTTGTGGGCTGAGATGGCAGCGCTGGAACGTTCAACCGGGGGTTGGTTTCCTGGATAGTGGCGGTTAGGCAGCCGGGTTTGACGAAATCCAGCCGCAGCGGAGACAATAGGGAAGTTGCATTCCAGCAATGTGTGGGCCTGTGGCGCAGTTTGGGAGCGCGCTTCCATGGCATGGAAGAGGTCATCGGTTCGATCCCGATCAGGTCCACCATAGAATCAACAACTTACGAGTCGCCGCAAGGCGGCTTTTCTGTTTTTGTGGGTCCACTAAGGTCCAATAAGCGAAATCTCCCGATTGCACCTATCGAACGCCCTTCCGAACCTGCTTTGTGAAGGGGTGCGGCTGGTTCCTATTATCCGGCCTTGGCAAGAGGCAGTGCGCTCTGCGGAAGGATCATTTGCACGACCTTGCTTTGAGCCGTGCGCTTGTCTTCTGCGAACGACTGAGCATATAGCCCCAGCGTGATTCGTACATTGGCATGACGCAGTGATTCTTGACAGACCTTCACATCGGCCCCGCTCGATAGCAGGAGGCTAGCGTAGGAGCGCCGGAACGTGTGCCACCCAATCGTCTTGGCGATTCCCAGTCGTTGCGCCGTTGGTTGCAGCCGACGAGTGAGAATTGAATCCGGCCAATAGGGACGTTTTCCGGCAGACTCCGGGCTTGCGAAAACCCAATCCTCCGGTTTGTTGAACGGAGAATTTGCCCTCAAGCTGGTTAAAGCCTCTGCCAGATTCGGGTCCAAGCCTACGGGCCTTGCCGATGCTGCCGTCTTCAGTTTGCCGATGTTTTGGCAGACTACCGAACGGACAGGCCGAATCACTCCCGCGCCGAAGTCAACGTCCTGCCACTTCAGCCCGATCAGTTCTCCCCGGCGCAGTCCAGTAACGGCGGCTGTAAAGGCCATCGTCTTGAACGGTTCCGGTAGAGCATCAAGAAGCCGTGCTAGTTCACCCGGTTCGAGGATGTCTGGCTCTTTCGCTCGCTGTGTGCTCTGGCGGACCTTGGTGATCGGGTTGGCATCGTGCCATTCATAACGCTGCGCGTGACTGTACAGCGCATGAAAAACACCCCGGATTTTCGTCTTGGAGCCGTTGGACAAAGGCAACTCGCCCAGCCAGCTTTCCACGGCTATCGTCCGTACGTCCCCCAGCAGGTAGTCGCCCCATCTCGGCACGATGTACTGTTCGATCATTCCCCTGTAGCACTCCCGCGTAGAGAATGCCTTGGTGGAATTCTTCTCATCCAATTCCGTGCTCTGGTAGTGGGCGGCAAGTTCTCTGACGGTGATAGCGCCCTTGAGCCTTTCGGGCTGTTCCTTGGTAATATCCAGCCTCAGACCGGCAACTGCCGTTTCCGCCTTGGCCTTGGTCGGTAGCTCTTTCAAGGTTCCAATGATTGTCTTGCGCCGGATTCGCTTTCCATCCGGTCCAGCTTCTCTCCAGCGGAAAACCCAAATCTGCTCGCCATTCTTGCGTTTCTCAGTTGTCAAAGAACCGTGCTGAAACGTCTGTCTCGTGAGTTTGGCCATTCAAATTGCTCCATTCTCACGCGCACGAACTAGCTGCGGTCGATTGTAGTTGTTGTTTCAGCCATGCGTCGATCAGTGAGGCCCGAAAGAGCCAATAATGCCCGATGCGGAACGCGGGAATCCGCTGTTCGCGGGCCATCTTCATCAGCGTTTTCGGATGCAGACAGAGCGTCTGCGCCGCCGCTTCCACGTTCATCAGCGGCTCGAAAGTAGTGTTTATCTCAGTCATTTATATTGCCCCATGAACCCAAGCGAGGCTCGCCGGAACGCAGGGCGGTAACGACCGCGCGGCTACGGTTCTCTGATGGCTTTGCCAGCTTGAGCACGTTTGAATTTAGTTGGGAGGGGTTTTGGGGCCTGGTGGAAGAGTGAATCAGAGGCGCTATACGCCCTGTAAAAAGTCGGAGATGGTCAGTTCAAAGCTCTGGGCCAGAACGTCGATTGTCCCGATGGATGCTTGCTTGCGTCCGTTCTCAAGCTGGCTGATGAAAATCTTCCCAAGCCCAGACAATTCAGCCAGATACGCCTGATGCCATCCCCGCGCAGTCCTCAGTTCCCGGATTCGTCGGCCCAGCCGCACGGACACATCTATTGCCACTCCTCAAGTGTCGGTTTATCCTAACGGCTAAGTTTGCCTTTAGGCTAAGTCGATCAATATGAGCCAAACGGCGCACGTCTCCGCGCGCGTCTGAGGCAAATACGAGGCACTGGCAAGAAAGGAATGCCATGAAAAGAACTGTCCTAGCTTTTGTGCTGTTCGCGGTCTCCTCGATGATGGCCCTTGGACAAGACTCTCGCCGCTTGATGACCAATTCTGACGTGCTCGATATGGTCAAGTCGGGCATTGGAGAGCAAACAATCGTGCTCACCATTAAGCAGGGGAGCGTGAAGTTCGACACTTCCCCGCAATCGCTGATTGAGTTGAAAAAAGCAGGCGTCGGAGAATCGGTCCTAGACGCCATGATTGCCGCGATGGGGGCAGGCGAGCATCCTGCCGTGGCAGTTTCGCCGGACACAGAGGCAAGGGAACTGCTACAAAAAGCGATTAGCGCCTTTGGCTCACGCGAGACAATCGCATCCGTTCGCGCCATTCGCAGCAAGAGCAGCGAAGTCCGCACTACTCAGGGCAAAACCACGACTTTTGAATGGGACAAAATACGAGTGTTTCCCGATAGCTTCTATATGAGCGGAAATACATCGGGCGCAGAGCCATACATTCAGGTCGTCACGCATGACATTAGCTATAGGCGGTTAGGAAAGAACACTTCTTCGGTGACTGGAGACGATCTCGCTTCCATCCAAGAGGGAATGAAATTCGATCTTGCCTATATTGCAATGCACAGCGACCAATTCAGCGTTGCATATGCGGGTGAAGAACAAATAGGGAACGTCGCAGTCAAGGCAATCAGACTCACACTTGCCGGAACCCAAAGAGATACAGTCTGGAAAATTGACCCGCAAACGGGCAGAATCTTGTCTGCTGTCGATCATTCGCGTTCGGGGGATACAGTAACCGAATATTCGGACTTTAGAACTGTGGCTGGTCTGGTCTACCCGTTCAAAAGACACATAACAGCGCAGGGCATCACATCCGATATAACAATATCTGATTATGAAGTCAATCCAGAGATTGATACTGCGCTCTTTAGTCGCCCCGATGACTTACCTACTGGCCTATTATCCATCAGAGTCTTGCAGTCGCAATCAGTTCCTTACACGCAACAACTCGGCAATAGCGCCAATGCAAATTGCAGCATTTCCGGCACAGCAAACACGTTTGCTACGGCAAATACAGCGGGCAATACGACATGGGGGAATGGAACGACCAACTCCAGTATGCAGATGAACTGCAATTCTTACGACACCACAATCCGCTGGCCGCATATGCTGAACATGATGCTCATAGAGGCGTCTGACGGCAATGCGTACATCATCGAATGCGATAAGGCGTGGAGATGGTCCAAGTGTGTGTCGTTGATCGCGGGCCAAACATTCAACGCGCGTTTTACGCCCAAAGGGATTGAAGTTGAGGCATTTACGGCAAAAGGACAATCCATAAAACCCGTGTACGGAATCGTTCAATCGCGGACAATGCGATAAGTTCCAGCAAGACTGGGCAATGGGAATTTTCGAGAGGCGTTATGAACGTCAAGAGTCTGTTCAGGAACATCTATCAGCGATGCACTTCCTTAAACGCAACACAACTCTGTCTGCTGTTCTGTGGAGCAGCCTTTGTCCTTGCTGCTATGGTTTTGTACGAGCGCCCTTACCAGAGATTCATCCCCTTTCCTGCAACTAATGACAGGGTTGTCACTACTCTTGCCTTGGATACCAAGACCGGCCAAATTTGCTCCACGCTTTCACGTTCAATGCTGTCCGACTACCCAACTTGGCACCCAGCAAAAGGGAGGCTCAGCCCAGACGATCAAGAGAGATTGATAAATGATCTGAATGACCCGAACGTAAGATCGCTTGAACTGGTTTCCGATCAAGGCATTCAATCTTGCAAAGACCTGTACAAGTAGCCGCAGAGAAAGCAGGTAAGTCGTGCTGTTCTTTTTGATCTGGTGTGTTGCTGCGGTACCGGTAGGGCGCAGACTTGGGTGGGTGATGGGCACTTTGTTTTACACGGTACAAGCTACATTTGCAATCCCGCTAAGCATATTGTGGGCGGTAGGCATGGCTTACGCCTATCGTCTGACGATAACTTGGCTACATCCGTATTGGGTTATCGCGTGGCTTGGATTCGGAAGCGCAACCTATCTTTCAAACCCTGCCTATAAATTGGCAGGAAGTGCGCGATTCCCATACGGCTCTGCCACTCGTGAAAGTGTCATAGAGTTATCAACATTCTTTCCGTTCTTAATTGCTACGGCAGTCTTCTACTTCAAGATGAAGTAGCCTGATGATCCGGGAAGTGATGAATATGCACAGTAGGTAGAGGGGAAGGCAACGGCACTTCCCCCCAAATCCTCTATACCCTCAAGGCATCGCGGCTTAGTTCACATATTCCCTTCCGTTCTCGCGTAGGAATTGGGGGGAAATAGACCAAGGTTCCGGCATCCGTGCGCCGTCCAGAAGACGGAGTGCCTGTTCGGAGAGTCTTGCTCCCCTGTCAGGTTTCTCCACAAGG
>CAWFZU010000151.1:0-7129 GCA_963820195.1 uncultured Acidobacteriaceae bacterium
GTTATGTGTCGTGTACACTTAACCGTACGTCCCCAGCGAGGATCGCGAACGAGGTTGAGATTCGGCGCCCAAAAATCAAGGCCTTCGAAGACATTGCTATGACCGGCGCGCATGGCCTGGGCGTGCTTGATTCTTCCTTCAACGCCGATCGCCGTGCCCATGCGGTGAATTGAATCGGGATCGAAGGTGGCGGCCAGGCCAATCGGCTCGGGAAACTCGGTGACTCCGGGCCTTTGCACTCCATGCAGGGCCTCGCTCCACCAGTCGTATGCTGGAACGTTGAGCCGCGGCACCGCGCGCGACTGATTCACCAGTTGCGAGACCTTCTCTTCCACCGTCATGCGGTGAACAAGATCGGCGGCGCGTTGTTCCGCGGAGAGCGCGGGGTTCAAATAGGCTGGATTGTCAAGGCTTTGGGAGTACAGACTGCCGGCGCACAAGAGGGCAATCATCGCAACAGGAATTCGCAAGTCAGCTTTTCGCACATTACTCCTGTAAGACCGAATTGGTCTCTTTCAGATCAGATAAAAAATCATGATTCATGGAAAACCGGCCTTGGTTTTCCATGAATCATCATAGTCCTTAGCGCTCAGAGCAGCTTTACTGAAAGAGCCTGGGCGCGAAGTCCTTCAGATCGCGACGCCAGGTCTGCCACTCATGCGCGGTGCCGGGCGATTCATAGAAGATGTGCGCGACCTTCGCGTCGTCCAGCGCAGTGTGCAGCTTGACGATGCCGGCATGCATCATCGCCGGCTCCTCGGTGCCCACGCCGATCCACAGCAGATGCACGCGCTTAGCGAAGGCCGCGGGATCAGCGAGCGCCCCGTTAAAGGCCGTCTTGGTGTCGAACTTCTGATCGCCGCGCATCATCGACATCCCGCCCGCACCGCTGAAACCGCCAATGTAAGAGAAGAGATCGAGACGGTCAAAGGTGACCTGGAAGGTCTGCATTCCGCCCATCGAAAGGCCGGCCATGGCGCGATGATCGCGATCCGCGATGGTCCGGAAATGCGTATCGATGTAGGGAATCAGCACCTTGGTCATATCGTCTTCAAAGGCCTGCGACATATCGTGCATGGCCTTCATCATTTCCGGTGAGCCGAAGGGTTTTCCCGCCAGATCGGGAGGGATATAACCGGCGGGCCGGGCGTTTCCGTTCGCCATGACGATGATCATCGGCTTGGCGGCCTTGCTGGCGATCAGGTTGTCGAGAATGAAGTTGGCGTGACCCTGCCTGATCCACCCGGTTTCGTCCTCGCCGCCGCCATGCTGCAAATAGAGCACGGGATAGCGCATCTTCGCCTGCTCGTCGTAGCCCGGCGGCGTATAGACCAGCGCGTGACGCCAATCCCCGGTCACGCTTGAGTGGTACCAGATTTCGCGAACCTGGCCATGGGGAACCTGTTGTGCGGAGTAGTATGTCGCCCCCGCTTCCGGAATCTCAATCATGCTTGCGTCCTTGCTGCCGCCATAGAATGCATAGCTGCTGGGGTCGCTGACTTCCACGCCGTCGATGATCAATGTGTAGTAGCGGAGTCCTGGCGGGAGGGGCGGCGTCGTGACGGTCCAGAATCCGTCCGGCTGTTTTTCCATATCCAGCTTCGGCCCACTCCAGAAATTGAGCTTGACTGTCGTGGCGTCAGGAGCTTTCACGCGGAACTGGGCCCTGGAGCTACTGTCGACACGCGGATATGCAGCGCCGGGAACATTGGTGGATGCGGGCACGAAGCTGTCCGTGCTCTGCGCCCAGCAGCAGCTTGATAGCAGAAATAGTGCTAATCCAATTTTTTTCATCGAATTCCTCTCCAACTTGAATTTCCTGTCTTGAAAGCTCGCAGCCAGGGAGACTGGCAAGCAGAGCCACGGTCGAAAGCGCTCACCGGAAATCGTTTACCGGATAGCTTCCAACAATCTCTTCAACCAGCATCATGATAAGGGACGGAGCTTCTCCTCGAATAGCCGCATTTTTTCCACCGGGACTATCGATTCCCTCGATTTATTCTTGCATCATGGATACAACGCTCGACGCCTGGCACATCCTTCAGACCGTGGTGCAACTGGGAGGATTTGCTCCTGCCGCCAAACAACTCAACCGCTCTCAGTCAACCATCAGTTACGCCATCGGACGCCTGCAGGAGCAGTTGGGGCTCCGCCTCTTCGAGATGCAAGGCAGGAAAGCGCGGTTGACCGAAGCGGGCAGGCTCCTGTTGGCTGATGCGGAGCCGATTTTGGACGGTTTTAATCGGCTTGAGCAGCGCGCCCGGCTGATGGCCTCGGGCGGAGCCTCCGAGGTCAGGCTTTCAGTGGACTGCATCTATCCCGAAGACCGCCTCTTCGCCGCCCTGACTACGTTCTCACGCGCGTTTCCGCATGTGAGGACGATCCTCCGGCAAGGCGCATTTCTCTCCGCGGACACGGAGTTCTCGCTCCACAAAGCGCAAATCTGCATCACCGGATTGATCACGCGCGAACTCTTCGTCAAGCCCATCCTGATGATCCGATTGCTTGCCGTCGTACGCCGCGATCATCCTCTCCTCTCGATCCGGCGCAGGCTCTCGCGCTCCGACTTGATGCAGCATATGCTGGTGGTGATCGAAAGCCTTGCCTCCGGAGGATTGAAGCATCAGCCGCGGCATCCCGCGCAGTCCATGCTTCCGGTAGGCTCAATCGAATCGGCGATCGCCGCGGTGCGCAGTGGGCTTTGTTTCGGCTGGCTGCCGGAGTACCGTATCCAGGCCGAACTCGAGAGCGGTGAGTTCGTCGCGCTTCCTCTGAGCGCCGGCAAGACGCGCGAACTCAGGCTGAATCTCGTCTGCAAAGAGATGAGCGCCAGCAGCTCCGAGGTTAATGCCCTGGCGGAACTGCTGGGAATGAGCCGCGACATGGAAGTTATTTGAGCTGTTGTCTTGCCGGGCCACTTCTTGAGCGATTCCGGCGGGGGCGAATATATATCGACTAATTCGATCCAAATCACACGGGCAGATCTGACTTGCCCGCGGTAAGAGCGCTTCTGTATAGTTCAATTCTCAGAGAACGTTTTCATGCATCGAGCCTCCGGCGTAGCGGATATCCACCATCCGGAGCTGCAAGAATATGTCCGTGCCGAATCGCTACATTCTCTCTGGGAGCCGTCATGAACTTCGCCGCGCGCCGCTTTATCCTCCGCATCTCTATACTGCTGCTGGTTTCCGCCGCGCCGCCGATGATCGCACAGACAGCTCACTTGTCCATCGACGCCTCCAAGGCCGGAGCCAAGATCGACCGCAACCTCTTCGGCCAGTTCGCGGAGAATCTTGGACGTGGCTTGTACGAGGGCATCTGGGTCGGCCCGGATTCCCCGATTCCGAACACGCGCGGGATCCGCAAGGACGTTGTGACCGCGCTGCAAGCGTTGAAGGTGCCCAACGTTCGCTGGCCGGGCGGCTGCTTTGCAGACGAGTACCATTGGCGCAAAGGAGTTGGACCAGCCGGGCAGCGGCCGGCCACGCTCAACTCCACATGGGGCGGCGTGGTCGATACGAATGCCTTTGGCACCGACGAATTCATGGATTTCATCCAGCAGATCGGCAGCCAAGCCTACGTCTCGGTTAATGTCGGCAGCGGAACTCCACAGGAAGCGGCCGAGTGGCTGGAGTACATGACCGCGGCTGCTCCTACGGCGCTAGAGAAAGAGCGCGCCGCCAACGGTCATCCGGAGCCGTACAAGGTCGGCATGATGGGAATCGGCAACGAGAGCTGGAGTTGCGGCGGCGACATGACGGCGGAGTACTATCTGAGCCAGCTCAAGATCTACAGCCACTTCGTCAGGAACATGAATCCGGCCCAGCAGGACAAGAACCAGATGCTCAAGATCGCGGTCGGCCCGGGCTTTCCCGAGACTGAGTGGACCGAGGCCGTGATGAAGGCCTGGCAGCATCACGACTGGGCCTGGGACATCGACGGCCTGTCGGTGCACTGGTACACAACGCCCGGCGGCTGGCCGCTCTCCATGCCTTCTACCGGCTTCAGCGTTGACGATTACGCCAGAACCCTCAAGTCCACGCTCTTTATGGATGAGTTCCTGCGCAAGCAGGAGGAGGTCATGGACAGGTATGACCCGCAGAAGAAGGTCGCCCTTGCCGTCGATGAATGGGGTGCGTGGTATACACCGCTGCCCGGCACGAACGAGCATTTTCTTGTCCAGCAGAATAGCCTGAGAGACGCGATTCTGGCGTCGCTGAACCTGAACATCTTCGCGCGCCATGCCGATCGCGTGCGCATGGCCAACATCGCCCAGATGATCAACGTGCTGCAGGCGATGATCCTGACCGACAAAGAAAAAATGGTCCTCACTCCGACCTATTACGTCTTCAAGATGTATGTGCCCTTCCAGGATGCAACGTTTGTTGCGGTCGATTTCGATCCCGGCACGCTCCATCGCGACGGCATCACCCTGCCGCGCGTCGATGCTCTCGCCGCCAAAGACGCGACGGGCAAGCTGTGGCTTGAAATTACGAACCTCGATCCGGAAAAACCGGTGGAAATCGATGCGGAGATCACCGGCATGACAGTCAAGACGGCGAAGGGAGAGACGCTGACCGCGCCTGCCGTTGACAGCGTGAACACATTTACCGCACCCAGCACAGTTGCGCCGAAGCCCATTTCCGCAACGGTGAAAGGCGGCAGGCTGGCGCTGACGGTTGAGCCAAAGTCGGTGACAGTCCTATCGCTGGAGCCATAACAATCATCTAGTGATTTCTGTTAAGGAGCTATTTTCCATGCAATCGTCAATAAGAATATCCTCTTTGAAGATGCCGGCGTTGTTGCTGGCTGCGCTTTTTCTCTCCATTGCCTCCGCGGCGCAGACGCCCGCGGTGAATGTCGCAATCGACGCCACGAAGACCGGAGCGCCGATCTCGAAGTACATTTACGGCCAGTTCCTGGAGCACGGCGGGGACATTGTCAACACAGGTGTTTGGGCCGAGTTGCTGGCCGACCGCAAGTTCTACTATGCGGTCTCGGCAACCGCGCCGCAGCCTCCGCAACTGATGGGCAATGCGGCGGGCAATCCCCGGTTCCGGCGCCCGATCGCGCGCTGGTGGGCGCCGATCGGCGGCGATGGAGTCGTCACGATGGATAAGAAAGCCCCCTATACCGGCGACCAGACGCCGCTGGTGAAGCTGGATGCGAAGACGCCGCGCGGCATTGCCGAGTCGGGCATTGTGGTGCGCAAGGGTAAGGCGTACACAGGCCGTATCGTGCTGGCGGGCAGCCCAGGCGCAGTGGTGAAGGTAACGCTGATCTGGGGCAAGGAGGCAGGAGACCGCCAGACGATTACACTCGCCGCGCTAACCTCCGCCTACCGCAAGGTTCCGCTCAGCTTTCAGGCCAAAGCCGACAGCGACGACGCACGCATCGAGATCACCGCAACCGGCACAGGTTCCTTCCACATCGGCGCGGTCTCGCTGATGCCCGCCGACAACATCGAAGGCTTCCGCGCGGAGGTCATCGCCGCGCTCAAGCAACTGCGCTTCGGCGTCCTTCGCTTTCCCGGCGGCAACTTCGTCTCCGCCTACGAGTGGCGCTATGGCGTAGGCGACATCGACAAGCGCCCGCCGATCTTCGATCCGGTCTGGCACGCCGTGCAGCCCAACGACGTGGGCACGGATGAGTTCCTCACGCTCTGCCGCCTGCTCGGCGTCGATCCTTACATCACCGTCAATGCCGGCTTTGGCGACGCCTGGTCGGCGCGCGAACTGGTCGAGTACACCAACGGCGCCGTCACCACGCCGATGGGCAAGTGGCGCGCCGCCAACGGCCACCCGCAGCCCTACAACGTCAAACTGTGGGGCGTCGGCAACGAGCCCTGGGGCGACTACCAGATGGGCGCGATGTCACCGGAGCAGTTCGCCCTCAAGCACAACCTCTTCGCCAAGGCGATGAAGCAGGTCGATCCCACGATCAAGCTGATAGCCGGCGGCGCCATGCCCGACGTGATGGAGGGCGCCGATCAGTCCAAGCGCATCGGCGGCAAATATGTTCCCGACTATCTGACGCCGGCCGACTGGAGCGGTTATTTGCTGGCGCACGACCTGGACAACATCGACATGCTCAGCGAGCACTACTATGCCTCCGGCACGGAGCACACGGACATGAAGCTCGGCAAGAAGGTGCCGATCAACCCGCCGCTCTCGCAGATCGAGTGGATGCGCGCACCTGCCGTTCAGGTTCGCGCGAAGTACGAGCACTACCAGAAATACCTGGAACTGATCCCGAGTCTGCGGACGAAGCCGGTGCCGATTGCCATCGACGAATGGGCGTACTTTGGCGGCGGACCCGGCTCCTACAAGACAACGCCTGCCTACGCGTGGGCCTTCCACGAGATGTTCCGCCACTCGGATATCTTCCAAATGGGCTGCTTCACCTTTGCGACGGCGATGATGAGCTCGAACCGCACCGAAGCAATTCTCAATCCCACAGGGATGCTCTTCAAGATGTATCGCGATCACTTCGGCGTGATCCCGGTTGAGGTCTCTGGTGACTCGCCGCAGCCCAAGGTTACCTTCCCGGTCGGCGGCGACCAGCCGGCGGTGAATCCGGGCAGCGATACTTATCCGCTCGATGTGAGCGCCGCGCTCAGCGAGGATCGCAAGACGCTTACCTTTGCCGTGCTGAATCCATCGGAGGCCCGGCAGAGCATGAAGCTCTCAATCAACGGCGTGAAGCTGGCCAGCGCGGGGAAGATGTGGCAGATGGCGCCCTCCAAGCTGGATGCGGTCGTGACGCTCGGCAAGAAGCCGGAGGTCTCGGTGGACGAGCATGCGCTCGGCGTGGTTCCGGAGATGATCGATGCACCTCCGTTCAGCGTCAGCATCTACTCGTATCCGATCCAGTAGTTTGTATTGCAAGAGAATGAATGCAGTAGAAACCAGTTTTCGAATGAGGACAACGATGAAAATTTCGAAGTTAGGTTGTGTAGTGTTACTGGGGATGGCCGCTTCACTGGGGACCATGCTCTTTGCTCAGGTTCAAACGATGGTGCCGCCGGCGGTTCCGGGTGCAAAGCCGGTTGCGGTCGAGCACATCAAGATTCACGGCGCGGCGCTGGAAGGAAACCTGGAAGGCGACGCTGTTGATCGCGACGTGATCG
>CAWFZU010000152.1:0-6665 GCA_963820195.1 uncultured Acidobacteriaceae bacterium
GAGCATTCCCTCCGGGGATTCAGCCTGCGGCTTCGGCAATACGGCGATGGTGCTGGCGGATCAGCGGCAGATTCCCAAAGTGTGGGCGTCGGTGGTGCGTGTGATGAGCGTGGCGCGCAGTTTGGTCGCTCACGAACGCGGCGCGGTGGGGCCGGGCAAAGATTGCGCCTACGAGGCCGTTTACCTGAAGGCCATCACCGGAACTCCCATCTCTTTGGAAGGCGCCGAAGCCGCGTGCGCGCATCTGTCGCCCATCGGCAACATCGCCAAAGCCGCGGCGGACCTGTGGAGCAACGAGTCGGTACAGAATGTGAAGCTGCTGAGCGCGATGGCGCCCACGGTTTCGCTGGAACAACTGGTCTACGCGGTGCGGCTGATGAACGTTGCCTCTTCTGAAGGGCCGCGCGCCGCGCGCGATCTGCGGGATTGGTTCGTGAAGTCGGATTGTGGCTTCGATCCGCAGGCGTATGTGCTGCGCCCGGACGTGGTGGTGAAGCTTGCAACCAGCATGATTGCCGAGTCAACCCCGTATCTGCGCACGCGCCGGGCCGCGCTGGATACCCTGGCGCTGCTCAGGCGCGCCCACGGCGAAGGCGCGTTCCCCATCTCCAAGACCGAAGTTCGCTGGCTCGACCGGCTCTCGAAGCAGGCGGATGCTCTGCCGGAGGATGAAGATGAATTCATCGCCGCCATGAGAACCAGGATCGATCTGAGCAAGATTCGGCTGGAAGAGTATGGCCTGTGAGACGCCGCATCTCGTTTGCGGCTGCTTTTAGTTATTGAAAGGATTGGAGGCGCGGGCCGGGATCGAACCGGCGCATAAAGGTTTTGCAGACCTCTCCCTTACCACTTGGGTACCGCGCCTTGGCAGGGCTGCCTAAATACCTGCGGATCGACCCATGCCGCCATAGCCAATCCGGTGTATGCCGGTGGGCGGAATGGAGCGGGAGACGAGATTTGAACTCGCGACCCTTGCCTTGGCAAGGCAATGCTCTACCACTGAGCTACTCCCGCTTAGTGCAAGATTGAGTATACCGGGGGTGCCTAAATCCGGTCAAACCGCGAGCGCCGCCGCGCGAGGCCTCCTAACTCCGCGAAACCTTCTCCTCGCGCACAATCTCTCCGTCGCGCATATGCAGAATGCGGCTGGCAATCGACGCCGCCTCGGGATTGTGGGTAATCATCAGCGTAGTCTGCCCCAGCTCGCGATTGGAGCGCAGCAGCATCTGGAGCACCGCGTCCGAGCTTTTGGTGTCCAGGTTGCCGGTAGGCTCGTCGGCCAGCACAATCGCCGGCCGGCAAATCAGCGCCCGCGCAATCGCCACCCGCTGCTGTTCGCCGCCGCTCAGCTCGCTCGGCCTGTGCTCAAGCCGTCCCTGGATCGACAGCAGATCGCTGAGGTGGTCAAGATACTTGCGGTCCAGCGGCTGCCCATTCTTCCCTTTGGCGCGTCCGCTCACTGCGTAGGCAATCTCGATATTGCCCATCGCCGAGAGCGTCGGCAGCAGGTTGAACTTCTGGAAGACGAAGCCGATGCGGTGCTTGCGCAGGCTGCGTGCGCTCGCCGTCCGAGAGCGAGGCAAAGTCCACTCCGTCGATCACCACGCGCCCCGCGGTGGCCTGCGTCAGCCCGCCCAGCAGGTAAAAAAGCGTGGACTTGCCCGAACCCGAAGGGCCAACAATGGCGACAAACTCTCCGCGCTCGACGGCCAGCGAAACTGAGCGCACTGCGGTGACCGGAACTCGGCCCGCCGCGTAGACCTTGGTCAGCTTTTCGGCGAGAATGATGGGCGAAGACTCTTCGGGTTGCACAGTTGCTATTGTAAATGGCGCCTGCGGGCACTACGGTGGGGCCGACTCGCCTGCGGCGAAGGGAAGAACTGCAACGCCCGGCTCTTGACAATTGTATACACAAAGATCAAGATTCATATATACAGAAGGAGCAAAAAATGGCTGCCACTCTCACATCGATTCGACTGGACACGAAACTGGCGGATGAGGCCGTGCGCGCCCTGGGAGCCAAGTCGCGCACCGAGGCCGTGCATATCGCGCTCAGGGAGATAGTCGCGCTGAAGGACTTCAAAGAGACAATGAAGAAGTACGGCGGCAAAGGAACCTTTGCGGGGTACGATGAGTAACATCGTAGTCTTCGACAGCTCGGTGCTGATCGACCAGATTCGCACTAACTGCTACCTTGATCGGATGTTGAACCTGACAGGCGTGGTCCGCAACTCCGCCGTGGTGCTGGCAGAGCTTTGGCGTGGGGCTACCACGCACGTGGACCGGCAAGTGATTCAGGAGATTGAGGAACGCCATCCCATCCTGACGTCGACGGAGAAGAACTGGCTTGAATCCGGCAGGATACTGGCGAAGATATACGCGGACAAAGGCTATGAGCCCCAAAAACTGCGCGATCTGCACTTCGATGTGCTGATCGCGCTCACCGCCCGCTCCCATGGCGCCAAGCTGATTACCAGCAACCGCGCGGACTTCGAGTTGATTCGCGAGTATCGGGAGTTCGATCTGGAAGTCTGGTAGGCCGCATTACTCAAGATCCTGCTTTTCGGACCTGGGAGACCTCAAACTCAATCAGCCTTGTTTACAAGAATGCAAACGGAGGGAGCAGGAGCCTTCAGGCCTGAAAGAAGCCTGTACATCACGCGGCATTAGCCACGGGCCTCTTACTTCCCGCCCTGAATCTGCACCAGCGGCGGCCGCTCGGCCTTCAGTTCCTCCGGCCGGATCATGCCCCGTTGCGGCGCTCTCCAGTGGTCGATATAGCTGATCCGGTGCACGCAGCCAATGGTGCAATTCGGCGCGCAGCTCTTGGCCGTCAAAAACTCCCGCTTCACGTCCGCCGTGGTGTACTCGGCCAGCGGCACGCCCGGATACCCGCGCTGCTGCGAGCAATAATGCACCAGCCCGTCCTCGCAGATATACAGGTAGCGCGACCCCGCCCGGCAGCGCCAGTCGTTCGGCCGCCCCTGCACAATCGCCTCCTGAAACTTGTCGAAGCGCGAGTAGTTGGTCTTCCTCCGGTGCGTCATCTCGAAGTAGACCCGCGCCTCGTCCTCCTTCAGCGGCTTCAGTTGCCCGCTGCCGTCGTGGATAATCCCAATCGTCGACTCAAAGCCCAGCTCCAGCGCCCGCCGCCCAATCACCAGCGCGTCGTTGGGATTCTTGAAGCCCCCGCCCACCACCGAATTGATGTTCACGTGGAACTCGGCGTACTCCGCCAGCATCTCCAGCTTCTTGTCCAGCACCTTCAGGCTCTTCTTCGACACCTCGTCCGGCTCCAGGTTGTCGATGGAAATCTGCATGTGGTCCAGGCCGGCCCGGTTCAGCCGCTCAATCCGCTCCACATTCAGCAGGTAGCCGTTGGTAATCATTCCGGCAATCGCCCCGGTCCGCCGCATCCGCCGGATAATGTCGTCCAGCTCCGGATGCGTCAGCGGCTCGCCGCCACAGATGCCGATCATCGCCGTCCCCAGCCGTCCCAGGTGGTCGATCCGCCGCAACATCTCTTCGCAGCGGCACCGGCTCGCGACACCTTGTCGTACTCGTTGCAGTAGCCGCAGCTCAGGTTGCAGAAGCGCGCCGGGATAATCTGCGCCAGCACCGGATGCGAGGTCGACGCCAGCGCGCTGCGCCACCATCGCGTACTCGCGCACCTTCCGCGTCGCCGCAATCGCACGCCCGCGCACCGTCGATCTCCGGGGAATCGCCATCTCTTTCATTGAATCACATCGCACTCCAGAGTTCCCATCGGCGGTAGATGGTGGTAATTTGCGATTTCTGATGTATTTTTCTGCATCGCCCCTTGACTTTCTGAGGCTGTAGCCTTAATCTTTAAGGCAGGTTGTTAAGAACGGCAACAGCAAGACCGGAGAGGAGGGGCTATGAACGGCGAGTCCTTCGGAGAACTCATCAGAACGAGTCGAAGAAGGCTGAACAAATCATTGCAGGATGTCGCCGACGCGCTAGGCGTGACTGCGGTATACGTATCTGAGGTGGAGCGCCGCAAACGACCACCATTCACGATGGAAAGGCTTCCGGCTCTGTCACAAGTTCTCGAGCTGGACCTCCACACGCTCAAGACCGCTGTCTGGACAGAAAGGAAGATGATCGAATGCGACCCAACCTTTGGCGAGAAACAATTTCAAGCGCTCGTGGAGCTTGCACGGGGGGGATTATCGGATAACCAGCTTGACGAGATCATCAAAATCGCGACCCAAGAGCAGAAGGAAATGTTCTAAACCACGGAGCAACAATGACCAAACCTCTCACTGGAATCCGCGCCGACAGTAAGGAAGGCTACCGCTCAATCGAGCAAAATGCGGCCGAGCTTCGAAAGAAGCTCCAACTAGGTCCACTTGACCGTTTTGACGCACGGAACTTTTTTGACCAAATCATTCCGGTTATGACAGTGAGGTGTCGCGCCGGAAGTATAACGCTCTGTGAAGCAGTGGAAGATTGTCAGCAGGAGGGACTGACGAGATGGAACCCTGATTCGGGTCGCCTCGAAATCGTATTGTCCGGGGCGACATACGAATTACTGCAAGAAGACCACGTCAGGGCGCGTTCGACTGTTGCACACGAGTGCGGCCATGCCTGCCTGCACACTGACCAAATTATCCGACTCGACGGAATGAGCTTGATCTCCCAGGTGGCTCTCCATCGCGACCGGAATCCTCACCAAGCCTGCGAGGATACAGAGTGGCAGGCGAACGCCTTTGGAAGTGCATTACTCATGCCGGCAGAGGGGATAGAAAGGCTCTTCATGCGGTTCGGGAGGCACAA
The DNA here is from genome assembly GCA_963820195.1 of uncultured Acidobacteriaceae bacterium. Lineage (GTDB taxonomy): Bacteria > Acidobacteriota > Terriglobia > Terriglobales > Acidobacteriaceae > Telmatobacter. The sequence goes on from CAWFZU010000152.1 coordinate 4,801, forward strand.
TGAGCAAGCAATCGCGGAATCTTACTGGGTCTCGTTGGAATCGGCCCATTACCGCACCTTAACCTACGAAAGGGCACTTGGACATAAATAATGAAGCCGGTTGTGGCTGGAACCACAACCGGCTGGTGGCGAACATCCGCCCGCTACCCGTTCTTACCGGATAGTACCCTAGCCCGATTATGTCGCACATGACCGGGATCGGCAAGAACCATCTCGAATAGGCGGACCTCACAAGGACTCAAGGAGGTCCACTATGGCTAGGTACAGGGTTTCGTGCACCCAAAAGCGCGAAAAGCATGAAGACATCGTCAGCCTTGGCTGCTACGGGCCGGGCAATACCTTCCACAATTTCAGCGAAGCGGAAGCGATCGACCGCATCGAGAACCGCGGAGATACCTTCTATTCCGAGCGCCCGGACGGCCACGTCGCAGAGATCATTGTCGAGACCCGCAACGGCGAGAAGTACCTGAAGACCAAACCGGACGGCGAGAGGCCCAACAACCTCGACTGGCTGCCCGATTGCCCGCCGAAGCCGCACAAAGTTATCGTGCCGCCACCACGGACGGTCGTTCCTGCTGCTTCCCACGGAACATGCTGGCTATGCTAAATGGCTGCCTCTTCCTACCTGTTCCCCTTTTCGGCGCCGCCCACAGCGGCGCCGGAGCTGTCCGACTATCCGCAGTTCATCGCGTGCAATATTCCCGACGACAGCGGCGCGAGCCGTGCATTCCAAGGCTACATTCGTCCGTTCTCTGATGACGCTACAGCCCGCCGCGTTTTGCAGGCCATTGAAGATGGGATTCCCCTCAAGGTTAATGGCGGACGTCTCGACGTTGAATTGCCCGATCGAAGAAATCATAGGTTCGATCCATATTTGATCGACATGGCCGAGCCGTTTACGGTTTTGCTTCTTGAGTTCCCGGGTATAGAGCGTCCGCGTTCCTATCTGCTGGACCCTCCAATGATCCCGCGCCTTAGTCAATGTTCTCATCTGCGCGGGGACAGGGTGATTCACATCAACGGCAAACCGTTCCCAGCGCTGTGTATCTACTCCGGGGCCGTCCAGCAGTTCGATAGAAACAGCAGCCGACTGGAGCAGCAACTCGACCAAACCGCAACATTTCTTGCGAAGTACCTGATCTGGCTCAAAACCAGAGCGTTGTACAGGCGAACCAACGAAGGACCAAAACTCGTCCATAGCAGAAAGTCGCATGACAAGATCACAATGGCTGAGGTCTCGCGCGGAACAGATTTCTTCTGGAACGGTTACTGCCCGGGCCCTGCGCGCCATCAGGACCGGAGGCACATCTCGCGACGATCAAGCCTGATCAGGAGTGCTGGTGCTGGAGTGGCACGACTTACAGCGAATGTTGCCGCCCGAGAGAACTTAAAATCGTGACAGAGTTGGAAGACTACCGAATCCGGGCCGAATTTGTCGTGAAGCTAATGGCGGCCGTTCACTCCCGGCTTCGATTAGAATCCTGAGCCTGGTGCCGCGTGCCCAAGGCCTCGCTTCTGAGACCCGGGCTGCCCTATCTCCCCGCCCCAATCCGCCGTTCCGCCTCCATCAGATTGCTCAAAATATCGTTGATGCGGGTCAGGTGGCCTTCGCCTTTGGAGCGCAGCCATTCGAGCACCCGCGGATCGAGACGGACGCTCACCGCGACCTTGCTCCGTGCGCCGCGCAACCGCACCAGATGCGCGAGCTGCTCTTTGCTCAGCCGCGGAATCTCCTCGTATTCCTTTTCGGGCAGATCGCGTCCCGCGGCCTGCGCATTGCTGGCGCGCCGTATCGCCTGCCTCTCGGAATCAGTCCAATTCCTGCTCCTGATATCTCCTGTACTCATGCTTGTCAGCCCGGCGGG
>CAWFZU010000153.1:0-10105 GCA_963820195.1 uncultured Acidobacteriaceae bacterium
AAAAAAACCTGGCCCGCCCATGCCGGTGCCGGTGGGGTCGCCGCCCTGAATCATGAAGTCGGGAATGACGCGATGGAAGATGGTGCCGTCGAAGAGCTTGTCGGTGGACTTTTTGCGGGTGGTGGGGTGGGTCCACTCCTTGGAGCCCTCGGCCAGCTCGATGAAGTTCTTGACGGTGATGGGCGCGTCGGACTCAAAGAGCCGGACAGTGATCTTGCCTTCGGTGGTGGTGAAGACGGCGTAGGTTCCTGCTGCGAGGGCCATGAAAACTCCTGGGTTCTGAGTTTCCAGCTTTCAACTGTCAGCTATCAGCTTTTCATATTTGCATTTTTCATGGTTCAAATACCAAAACCGGCTTCAGCAACATAAATAGCTGAAAACTGAGAAATGATAGCTAACAGCTGGTTACGGTTTGGGAGCGGCGACCGGCGCGGGCGGCAGCGGCTGGCCCTCGCGCACGATAGTGACTTTCTTCAGCACCACCAGCGTCAGAGGCTTGTCGTTGCCGTCGCGCGGCACGCGGGCGATGGCCTTGACGACCTCGACGCTGGCATCGTCACACTGGCCGAAGAGGGTGTAGTGCTGGTTGAGCGAGTCGTAACCCTGTTCGGTGATGAAGAACTGGCTGCCGTTGGTGTTGGGGCCGGAGTTGGCCATGGCCAGGCGGCCGGGCTTGTCGAAGTTGAGATTGGGATCGAACTCATCCCGGAAGGCGTAGCCGGGATCGCCCGTGCCGGTGCCGGTGGGGTCGCCTCCCTGAATCATGAACCCGGGGATCACGCGATGGAAGATGGTGCCGTTGAAGTAGGGCTTGTGGTGCTTCAGATGGGTGGTGGGGTCGGTCCACTCTTGCGTGCCCTCGGCCAGGCCGATGAAGTTGGCCACTGCCTTGGGCGCCTGCTTCTGGTAGAACTGGCAGGTGATGCGGCCCATGGAGGTGTCCATCACGACGGTGGGGCCGTTGGGGCGGATCAGGGCGGCGGCGGTGGCCGCAGGCGCGTCGGGAATATCATTCGAGGTTTGGGCGTAGGCCGCAACGGCAAAGGCTGCGGCCAAGGCGGGAAGCAGAAGTGTGTGCTGAAGTTTCATAGCAACTCTGAGAGTAAATCATGCGACGGGGGTAGTGCCACCACCTGCGGTGTGCCAGCCGCGCCGGGAGATCGTGGAATCCCACTCTTCGCCAAGTGCCAGAAGGGTGGGGCAGCCGAACTGTAAATCTCATGCGAGCGAAAAGCGAGCGGCTGCCCCACCGCAGGTGGTCAGCAGCCCTTCTTGCAGCGGGCCATGATGGCGGCGTGGAGGCGGTCGCGCAGGCCGGCGGGCAGGTCGTAGATCTCGTGGGAGCGATAGATTTCGATGGTCTTGCGGGTGGTGTTGAGGATGACCTCGCAGTGCTCGCAGCGGCCCAGGTGGGCTTGCAGTTCGGCGCGCATCTCGGCGGTCACCGAGTCGTCGATCAGGTCGTCGAGAAGGGCGAGAAACTCTTTGCAGGTCACTTTTCAACCCCCGTTTCTCCTGATCTCTCCTGCCTTTTTTCTGCGGAAGTAGCGGCTCAGGCGCTCGCGCAGTTGCAGCCGCGCGCGCAGCAGGCGCGACTTGACGGCGGGAATGCTCAAGCCCCAGCGTCTCCGCCGTCTCTTCGGTCGAAAGTCCTTCCACGTCCCGCAGCACAAACACGATGCGAAACCCCTGTGGCAACCCCTGAATGGTCTTGCGCAGAATCTCGGCCAGTTCGGACTGGTTGTAATTCTGCTCCGGATCGGGCGCCCAATCGGCCAGATCGCGGGGAACGCTGCCCTCTTCGGTCTCGATGTCCTCGTCGATCGAAACCATCTTGCCGGTGCGCCGCTTGCGCAGCCGCATCAGGCTTTCGTTGACCGCAATCCGCACCAGCCAGGTGTAAAACTTCGAATTGCCCTGAAACTGCTCGAGCTTTTCGTACGCCTTCAGGAAGGCGTCCTGCATGACGTCCTCGGCATCCTCGCGATTCTGCGTGATGTGCTGGGCGATGCGAAAGAGCTGGCGCTCGTACTTGCGGACCAGCAAATCGTAGGCCGAGACATCTCCGCCGCGCACCCTTTCGACCAGGGCTACGTCTGGATGCGGCTCGAGTTCTCCTGCAATCGATTGGATGGTCGGCATGGAGGTTGGTTGCGGAAATCCTTTGCGCTTGTGGGGCGTTTGCGTTTGGATCGCTATAGACAAGTGTAACGGACTCCGGGGTTGTGGGCCAAACAGTGAGATTGCGGCTCGCGTGATTTTCGAAAGGGAGAATCTGTCCCACTATGAGCCCGATGCGGTAACGCCAGTGGTTCCCGTTTGCAGCATGGTGCGCGAAAGCAAATTAAAGTGAAGATATGAGGGTCGCGTCTTCCCCAACTTTCGTTCCGCGGCTGGCTTCCCGCCGCCTTGCTGTTCTGCTTTCCACGCTGCTGATGGTGCTGCCGTTTGCGGGGCAATCCTCCGGCGGCTCGGCAACCGCGCCGGCCGACTCGGCTTCCACCCCGGCAAAGAAGCCTGCGCAGACTACCAAGAAGCCGGTCCAGAAAGCAGCCCAGAAGCCATCGCCGACGGCCAGGAAGCCGGTAGGCGCTACCGCAGCCAAGCCTGCCAGCGTGGCGGCGAAGAAGTCCACGAAGCCCGCAGGCAAGGCTGGCAAGGCTGCAAAGAAGCCCGTCAGCCCCAAGGTCAGGGCGGCGCGGCGCGTGCACACGGCGCGGATCAAGTTGGCCTTTGTGGCCTCGACTGAGCTGCGCCCGATGGCCCAGCAGTTGGCGACCATGCGCACGTCGGCGGCGTACGCGGGCGTGACCAAGTACGCGCAGCACCACACCGGCGAGGCGGCGGCGGCGGCTTACTTGGCGCTGGGCCACGCCTACCTGCTGGACAAGCGCTATGGGGAGGCGATTGAAGATTTTCGCCTGGCTCGGAAGGCGGGCGCGGAGCTGGCCGATTACGCCGATTTTCTGAACGCGCGCGCCAACCACGAGGTGGGCAATGAGGAGACAGCCGAAGCGTTGCTGAAGGGCTTTGTTGAACGCTATCCGGAGAGCATTTTTGTAGCCCAGGCGCCGGAGCTGGAGGCCAATACGCTGCTGGCGATGAAGGATGCGGCCGGCGCCGAGCGCGTACTCACAGCCGCAGACTGGAACCGAGGCCGCCAACCGTCCCGGCTATCAGCTCGCGCAAGCCGAGGTGGCATTCACGCTCGGCCATGAGCAGCAGGCCGGGAGCCTCTTCAAGCAGTTGTTGCTGGCTCATCCGCTCAGCCCCGAGGCGGAGATTGCGCGGGCAAAACTCACCGCCATGGGCGTGGAGAGCAGCCTGACCATTGCGGAGTTGCGCAGCCTGGGCGACGCTTACTATAACGCCGGCCATTACCAGGAGGCAGGCGAGCAATACCGCGCGCTGGCTCGCCATGCAAGCCTCGACGCCACCAGCCGCGCGAGCTTTGCCGTGGCCGCGGCGGCCTGTGATCTGAAGCTGAAGCTGCTGTCGACGGCCGAGGCCGAAGCGCTGCCCGACACGCCGGATGAAAATGGCGCGCGGCGGCTTTATTTGTTGATGGAAATGGCCCGCAACCGCGGCGATCTGGACAATCAGCGGCGCTTCGTGGCTGAAATGGAGTCGCGCTTCCCGCAAAGTTCCTGGCTGGCCGAGGCGCTCTACGACAGCGGCAATACGTATCTGCTGCGGCGCGAGTATCCGGCAGCGGTTGAGTATTACAGCTACCTGGCCACGCACTTTCCTGACAGCAAACATGCCTCGGCGGCGAATTGGAAGGCCGCCTGGCTCACTTACCGGCAAGGGCTTTACACCGAGGCTGCGCGTCTCTTCGACGAGCAGATTCGGCTCTATCCCACTGCCCCTGAAGCGGTGAACGCCCTCTATTGGCGCGGACGCCTCTACGAGACGCAGGAGCACAAGCCGGCTCAGGCCGCGGCCAACTATCGCGCCATCATCCGCGCCTACCAGCACTTCTTTTATGCCCAGATGGCGCGCCAACGGCTGGCCGCTCTGGGCAATGCCCCAGCGGCGGCGCAGCCCGGCCCGCAGCCGCAACTGGACAGCTTCCAGCCTCCGCCCGCGCCTTCGCTCATGGAGAGCTTTCCCGCCGACAGCCCGCACCTGGCCAAGGCGCGCCTGCTGGCAAACGCGGGCTTGAACGACTACATCCCCGAAGAGATAGCCGCCGACCCGGATTCCGCCTCCTGGAGCGCGCTGGCCGAGGCGCAGATCTACGCCTCGTATGGCGAGAATTTTCGCGCCACTGCGAGCGATCAAGCGGGCGCTGCCTTACGCCGCTTCCGCCTCCATCAAATCCATTCCGCTGGTGTACTGGCGCATCCTCTTCCCCGAGCCGTACTGGGAGACCATCAAAGCCGAGTCAGTTAAAAACAATCTGGACCCGTATCTGGTGGCCGCGCAGATTCGCCAGGAGTCGGAGTTCAACCCCTCGGCCGTCTCCACGGCCAATGCCTGCGGGCTGATGCAGTTGCTGCCTTCGGTTGGTAAAACGCTGGCGCGCCAGGAGGGCATGAGCAATTTTCAAAGCTTTCAACTCTTCGACCCAGTCACCAATATCCGTCTTGGAACTCGCTACCTTCGCCAGACACTGGACAAATTCGGCGGTGTAACCGAGTACGCGCTGGCCGCCTACGACGCCGGCGACAACCGCGTGGAAGACTGGCAGGCCGCCGGACCCTATCAGGGCATCGACGAGTTTGTCGAATCCATTCCCTTCACCGAGACGCGCGGGTACGTCGAGAGCATCCTGCGCAACATGGAAACCTACAGGGCCATCGACGCGGTGGCCGGCGCGCAGGTCAAGACGGCGGGAGTTAATAAATGATGAACAGACGGCTTTTCCACGCCGGAGGAACCTGCAACGATACTTCCCGCGCACATTTCCCGGTTGACTTACCGGCTCATGCCAGCGACACTGTTTTGAATTAGAGGCATCCTCAGCCTCCGTCATGCCATTCGCAGCCTGCTGTTGTTGCACAACAGGGCCGGCCGGGATGATCCGGCTCAGCCCTGGTTCCTCAACCGACCGGAGGGCGTTATGTCAGCCGATTTGCAGTTTCTGGAAGAATGGATTCCCGAAAGAATGGACCCCGGAACAGTATTCATGCTGGAAAACCATGCGCAGTTTGGCCATGCGCACAATTCGTTCGTAGCCGTCCTCTCCTGCCCGCGTTGCGGAACCATCGGACTGATTACGCGCCGCCAACTGTGCGGCGGCGATGCGATGATCTGCGGCGGCGACTCCTGCTCGGCCGAGTACCGGTTGGAGGGCGAGAGCATCCAATACCGCAAGGCGCAATAGTTGATGGACGTTATCATCTGCGTCCGGTGGGGACGGATCGGCCAGACCCCTCAAGGCTGAAGGAGAAGCGCCTTCAACTGCTCTTCCATGGCGTTCAGATCCGTCTCGCCCTGAAACTGCGCGCGGACTTCGCCATGGCTGTCGATGAGAAACGTGACCGGCAGCCCGAGAACTCCGCCGTATAACTCTCCGACCTTCTCATTGCCCATCATGACCGGGTAATTCAAGCGCAACTTTTTGTAGAGTCTACGCGCCAGCTCCGGATCGTCATCCATGGAGATACCGATGACCCGCAGGCCGCGCGAACCATACTGTTTCTGCCACGCAACAAAGCGCGGCATCTCCAGTTGGCAGGGAGCGCACCAGGTAGCCCAGAAGTTCAGCAGCACAACCCTTCCGCGGTATGCATGAAGGTTCACTCTCTTGCCGTTCAAATCCATGAGAACGAACTCAGGCGCATTTTTGTGGAGGAGCGACTCAGCCGCGAGGGCCGCGCCGCCAGCAAAGCAAACGCCCACTAGCATGCAGACCAGCATCCAACGGCACGGCACAGCTACGCGCATTCTCATGGTAGTCGATTGGATGATGTCAGCGTCCCTTCTCAACCGCGTAGCCTTTTTCCACCCAGTTCGTTCCAAAGTTATCGGCGAGATAGAGCACCTTCACGTTGGTAAAGCCCATCTCCCGCAACTTGGCGAATGCCGGCTCCACGTTCGGGCAGCGATTCCACGGGCAGCATCCGCAATAGAGCACAATGAGTTTCTTCCGCGAAAGGGCGCTCACGCGGTTTTGTAGTTGTTGAATACCCGCCGGCTGCGAGCCCTGCCCTGCGTACTCCGATCCGGGAATATGAGCCTCCGCGAAAAGAACATGGGAGCCGACTTGCAGCAACAGGGGTTTTTCAGCCCCGCCCGCCTGTAACAAACGGTTGAGAGTCTCCGGCTGGATCAGTTGCGCCAGGGGAATCGAAAAAGCGCTCTCCGGGGCGGCGCCGGCATTGGGCGGCGCAAACTGCGGGTAAACTACCGGAGATGCGAACGTGACCAGCATAGCGATCATTCCAGAGCCAAGCGTCAGCCTATTCATGGAATCCCTCCGTGGTAAGTCTAATCCCGCTGAGCCGTTTTCCTGCGCACCGGGCATTGGATGGAAGCTCGGAGTCAAGTTCCCCGCCAGAGCCGTGGGTACTCCCGGCCACCATCGCCGGCAAGCGCCGTGCCTCCAAAGGGCAACAAGTGGAGAATGCCTTCTCCCTGTCTCCTCCAGAGTCTTTCCAGTTAGAATTCAAGGAGGTGGAGTATGAACGGAACGATACATCGGGGGCGGATCTCGCAAACTGCCTTGGGTTCGTTCGATCCATTGCCCGGATGGCGAAATTGGCAGACGCAGCGGACTTAAAATCCGCAGGCCGCAAGGCCATGGGGGTTCAAGTCCCCCTCCGGGCACCAATAGAGAATATATTAGTGCAATAAATACAGCACTTTGTTAGGGTATCGCATCCTCAACGCCTGCAAGCGGCTTTGCACGATTATCAAGGTGATCGAGGCAACAGATGCACACATACGCTTTCATTTGCTGCAGTCGATTCAGTTGGATTACGGTCCAATGCTGAATCGCAGCGGGTTGTGCGGTTTTTTCGCTTGGGGTGAGTTAGCCACAGCGGCATCTCCGCGTCCGTTCCATCAAAAGACAGAATCCGCGGAATCAAACAGTAAAGATTAGAAGAATGCAGTCTCGGTTGATCATGAGTGCTTCTCTTGATTGCCGCTGCCGTCTGATCCGCATGAAGCACTATACTCGATCAATATGTCAGGGAAGCTGAAAGAAGATGATGATTTCAGGAACCTCAACGAGCGGAGCGGCCCTCTGCTTCTGTTGAGCGGGGCCTGGGTTCTGCCGCTTCTGGGCCTCTGCTATTGGGTTCTTTCTGGCTCGATATTCTCAACGATTGTGACTTCGATCGTTGCCGTTCTTCTCGCGCCGCTGCCCGCACTGTTGTTTTTGCGGGGGCAGCGCATCCGTCTGCTGGCACAGTCGGTCAAAGCAAAAGAAGAAGTGGCGCAACTGAAGCTGCAATTGGAGACCGTTCGCTTCCGTACGAACCGTCTGCGCGAGGAGTTGAAGGTCGCCGACCGGCAGGCGCGGCTCTCGCACCAACTGACGCTGCTGGGCCAGTTCACGGCGGGGTTCATGCACGAGTTCAACAATCCGCTGGCGATAGTGGCGGGCCGCATCGAGGTGCTGCTGGAAGAGCGCAAGGAGGACGTCGCTCTTTGCGCCGATCTGGAGCAGATGCTCAAAGAGACGCGTTATATGAGCCAGATCGCCACCACGCTTTTGCAGGCGCTGCGGCGGGAGAGGGGCAGCGAGGTCTTCGAGGCCTCGGAGCCGCGGAAGGCGCTGGAAGAGGCTTTGGATGCATTGCGGTTTTCGGCCCAGAACCAGGGAGTGGAGCTGGTGGAAGAGTTTGGAGAAGCGCCGCGGGTGGATGTGCCGGAGCACGTAGTGGGCGAAGTTGCTCGCTGCCTGTTGAGCAACGCACTGCAAGCGCTGAAGGGGCGCGAGGAGGGCCGGATCTGGGTGAGCCTTGAGCCTTATCGCACGGCAGGCGCCAAAGTGGTGGCCCGGATTGAGGACAACGGGCCGGGCGTGCCGGAGAGCATTCGCGAACACCTCTTCGAGCCCTTTGTTTCTCATAGCAGCGGGCGGGAGCGGCTGGGGCTGGGACTGTTTTTGGCTGCCAGCCTGCTGGATATGTATGATGGCCGCATCCGCTATGAAACCAGGGAGGGCGGCGGGGCGAGCTTTGTGATCGAGCTGCCGCCCGCGCGATTTACGCGCGGCCAGCCCTACCATTGGTTTGCAGGAGGGACAACCGATTGAGCCGCATTCTGGTGATCGACGATGAAGCCGCGCTGGGCGAGAACATACAACGGATGCTGCGCCTGCCGGGAACAACGGTTGCGGTTTGCACCGACCCGGTGAAGGGTGTGGCAGATTGCCTGGCCGATCCGCCCGATCTGGTGCTGCTCGATATACGCATGCCGGGAATCAGTGGTGAAGAGGTCTTTGCGCGGCTGCATGAGGCGCATCCGGGGCTTCCCATCGTCTTTCTGACTGCCTTTGGCTCGGTGGAAGGCGCGGTAGTGGCGATTCGCAACGGCGCCTTCGATTACCTGCAAAAGCCCTTCAAGCGCGAGGATCTGCTGCTGGTGGTCAAGCGGGCGCTCTCGCACTCGAAGCTGGAGCGCGAGGTGGAGACGCTCAAAGGGCGGCTGGAGGCGCTGGGCGAATCGGATGCGGCCCAGACGCGCAGCCCGGCGATGTTAGACCAGGTAGACAAATGCCGCCGGGCGGCGACGACCGACGCCACGGTGATGATTCTGGGCGAGAGTGGCACCGGCAAGGAGGTGACTGCACGCTTCCTGCACGAGCAGAGCCGGCGCAAGGATGGGCCCTTTGTGCCGGTAGAGTGCAGCGCCATGCCGGGATCGCTGATTGAGAGCGAGCTTTTTGGCTATGAACGCGGCGCATTCACCGGAGCGGAGCGCACAAAGAAGGGGCTGATCGAATCGGCCGACGGCGGCACGCTCTTTTTGGATGAGATCGGCGACCTGAGCGTGGAGCTGCAAACCCGGCTCTTCCGTTTTGTGGAGGAGCGCGCCCTTCGGCGGCTGGGCGGCCTGGCGATGGTGAAGGTGGATTGCCGCATTCTGTGCGCCACCAACCAGGACTTGCCGGCCAAGATTAAGGCGGGCAGCTTTCGCGAGGAGCTCTTCTACCGGCTGAGCGTGGTGACCGTGAAGCTGCCGCCGTTGCGTGAGCGGCCGGAAGACATTCCCCATCTGGCGCGCTTCTTTTTGGAAAGATTCTCTCGCCGCTATGGGAAGAGTTTGTCCGGATCACCGCAGTTCTACGAGGCGCTCATGAGGGAGCGTTGGCCGGGCAATGTCCGCCAATTGAAGAATGCGATGGAAAGGTTGTCGGCGCTGCATCCGGGCGGACTGCTGGAGGCGAGAGATTTGGCGGAGGATTTCCCGCCCGTGCAGGCCGCGGCCTCCAATCTTTCCGTGCTCGCGTGGAAGGAGGCGCGAGAGCAGTATCTGGCCAGCTTTGAACTCTCCTACGCGCAGGCCGTGCTGGCGCGATGCGGCGGGAATGTGAGCGCCGCGGCGCGCGAGGCTGGTGTCGACCGGAAGACTTTTTATACGCTACTTAAACGCGAAAAGGAACAACCGGTCGGGGAATCGAATCCCCAAGCCAATCTGGATTGTGTGGAATGAATTCCCCAAAGACCGGGGATGCTTTGCTGTAAGTGGTTGATATTACGTTGAATGCGCTTTGGCTTCACCCGTGCAGTAGAAGCGGGTAGGGAGCTCCGCACATGAAACTCTGGACCTCAGGCGTAAAAGCAACTCTGGTTGTGCTTGGCTTGATTTTGCTCTTGCCGCAGCCGGGCCACGCGATTCCGGCATTTGCCCGCAAATATGGCGTCAAGTGCTACACCTGCCACACCATTCCACCAGCGTTAAACAAGAACGGTTATATGTTCAAGCGCCTAGGCTATCGCATGCCGCCCGACGAAATGGATGGAACGAAGCCCGCGCCGAAGGTTGCCGAACTGGACGACAAGATCAAGTTCGACATCACAAACCAGATTGCGCTGATTTTGCAGGCCAGCTTTACCGACGACAAAACCGTCGCCGATAACGGCAACACGACTTCGGCTTCCCCCGCGACCTCCTGCGGCAGCACTACATCGTCGAGTTCTTCCTG
>CAWFZU010000154.1:0-6024 GCA_963820195.1 uncultured Acidobacteriaceae bacterium
TAATGCTGCTGCGGAAAACCCCGTCGCCCAGGTCCGCCATAACAAAAGCTGGGAGTACGGCCCCTTCGTCAACTACGGAGTTGGCGTTGGCGACCGCTCGCAGTACAAGTTTCTCTGGGCCGGCTTCCAGTTGGGCAAGCCGCTGACGCCGGTCTTTCATGCTGGAATCCTCTCCGGCCAGTTCGAGTTCGCCGGCAATATCATGCCCCTCTGGCAGGCCTACACGACGGCCCCACACTACGAGAATTATATCTGTACCAACGAGACGACGGGGCTACCCTACACCTGCTCGCTGCTGTTCGGCGGCGGCACCTTCCGCGGCGTCAGCCTCACGCCGGTGATTTTGCGCTGGAACTTTCTGACAAAATCGCAGCGCATTCAGCCCTGGTTCCAGGCCGCGGGCGGGCTGATTTATACAACCCACAAATTTCCACCAAATTATCTGGGTACGCAGACGATCAACGGCCAGACGGTCTACCTGGACGGCGGAACCTGTGTGTGGAACTTTGCACCGCAGGGCGGTGTCGGCATTCATTACTTCACGCGGGCCAAACGGTCGATCGATCTGGGAGTGAGCGGCGTCCACATTTCCTCAGCCTCGCTTGGCGACCGCAACCCCGGCGTCAACGCCAGCATCCAGGTGCAGTTGGGCTATACGTTCTGGAAGTGAGTAAAGAAAGCGACAATGAGCGGACCGTTAGTTGAGTGCGTACCGAATTATTCCGAGGGAAGGGATGCCCGGCGGGTCGAGGCCATTGTTGCGGCGATGCGAGTCGAGGGAGTGCATCTGCTCGACTGGTCGATGGATGAAGCCCACAACCGCTCGGTGGTGACCGTGGCCGGCAATCCGGCGGCGGTGGTGGAGTCGGCGGTGCGCGGCGCGGGCAAGGCTGCCGAGCTGATCGACCTGACCCGCCAGCAGGGGGTTCATCCGCGCATCGGCGCGGCGGATGTGATTCCCTTTGTGCCCGTCTCCGGCATCAAGCTGGAGCAGTGCGCGCTGCTGGCCCGGCAGGCGGGCCTGGAAATCTGGCGCCGCTTCAACGTGCCGGTCTTCTTTTACGAGGCGGCCGCCGCCCGTCCCGACCGGGCGAATCTCGAAGAGGTGCGGCGAGGGCAGTTCGAGGGGTTGATCGAGGCAGGCGGCAAGGAGACCTCGCGCCGCCCGGACATTGGCGGTCCGATGATCCATCCCACAGCCGGCGCATGCGCGGTGGGCGCGCGCAAGTTTCTGGTGGCCTATAACATCTATTTCGATTCGGCTGACGTTGCCATGGTGCGCGCCATTGCCCGTGAGATTCGCGCCGCTTCCGGCGGACTGAAGGGCGTCAAGGCCATGGGAGTTCTGGTCCACGGCCGCGCGCAGCTCTCCATGAACATTACCGATTTCGAGGTTACGCCCATCTCGCAGGTCTTTCGCGCGGCCACGGCGCTGGCTTTGCGCCACAAGGCCGCGCCCGTCGAAGGCGAGATCATCGGCCTGCTTCCCGAGGCTGCCTGTGAGCGGGAGAGCGAGTGGATGCGTCAATTAGTTGGGTTCGATGCGCAGGCCAAGATTCTGGAGCGCCGCCTTGAGGCTCCTCTGGCCTGGCCGGGAGAGGCCTCAGCGGCCAGGCCGGCTTGAAAGGCGCACCGCTCCCCTACCCGGCAAACGGGTAAAATGAATATGGAACAGGAACGGCTTGTTGACCATTGCCGCGCCTGTGGAGGAATTCATTGAAGGCTATTCTGAGAGTTGCAATTCCCGCGATCTTTTTTGCCGCGGCCGGTTCGCTCCCGGCGGCACAGTTGTCCGCCAATGCCAGCACCGCCATTCCGCACGATGTGCAGCAGTTGGTGGCCATCGACTACCACGCGATGGAGAACTCGAACTCGGCTATGGATTTGCGCGCGCGCGTGATGCCGCCCGAGCTCAAGCGCTTTGAAGATGCGCTGAAAAAGTCCGGCCTGAACGAAAACCACGATGTCGAGCAATTGGCCTTTGCCCTCTTTCGCTCCAAGGATGGGGACGACAAGCTGGACACCGTCGGCGTCGCCCAGGGCCAATTCTCAGTGCAGGATATTATGGCCAACTTCCGCAAGCAGCATCTGAAGGCCACTCTGGTGCGCACCAACAAAGTTTATCCGCTGGCCAAGACCGGCATGGTGGTCTGCTTCGTCGATCCCTCCACCATGGTCTTTGGCGGCAGCGATTCCGTGACCAAGGCACTGGATGCCCGCGATGGCGTTTCGCCCAGCCTGCTCACCAACGCGCCAATGATGGATGCGATGAAGTCCGTGGACTCGGAGCCACTGTGGAGCATCCTCGACCAGAAAGGCACCCAGACGATGATGCGCCAGATCCTGGGCGAGGCAGGTTCGCTCACCGACTATGACACCGTGAAGAAGCACCTGCAGGCCTCCTGGTACTCGATGGACTTCCAGCACGGGGTCAAGTTCGATCTCACCATCTCTACCGGCGACAGCTTCGCCTCGGCGACGCTGACTTCGCTCTTGCAGGCCGGGCTGGCGCTGCGCAAGGCGAGCGGCACGGAGCCGGAAAAGCAGGCGCTGACCGCTACCTCCATCTCCTCCGATGCCGGGCGCATGTCGCTCCACTTCGCCACCACCGATGCGCAGTTCAACAGCCTTCTGCAATCCCCGCTCTTCAAAGGCATTGTGCGCTGATGCACGGAAAGGGCGCGGTCAAGGCCGCGCCCTTTCCGTGCAGAAGGCATGATCAGGGTTGCGGAGTCAGATGGGGATGAAACTCCGCTTTTCCTCCGGGCAAGAGCACAATCTCGATCCGGCCCTCTTGCCGCTCAGACAGCATAGGCCCTTCCACCTGCGTCTTCCGTCCATCGCTTCCCGTGTACTGCACTTTAAGCGGCCCGCTGCCGCGCAACTGGATGCGATAGGGCAAGACAGCGCCCGCAGCCAAGTGTTGGCTCCGAAGCTGGCGCTGGGATAATCGACTTCAAGCAATTGAATCGCGCCGCCTGTGCGGTTCTCGACCGTAGTATCCACGTGATAGGAGTGGCATGCTGCGAGAGCGAAAAGCGACAGCAGACAGAATCGCGGCTGAAATGTTTCATATCTGCTTCCCGTCCGCGCCTTCGGCTGATGCTCCTGGGCCGCCAGCTTCTTTTCCACCCGATCCAGCCGCTTGGCAGCTCCGGCAGCCGCTGGAAGAGGGTCACCGCCCGGAGCCAGACGCGATTGTCGAAGCCGGGCGACCCGGAGATGACCTTCCCTGGCGGCACATCGTGCGAGACCGCCGATTGCGCAGTTAGAATCACGCCGTCGCCGACCGTGCAGTGGCCCGCCACGCCGGTTTGTCCCGTGAGAATCACATTGTTTCCGATGATCGACGAGCCGGCCAGGCCCGTCTGCGCGCAGATCAGCGTGTTCTCTCCGACGTGCGAGGCGTGCCCCACCTGAACGAGATTGTCCACTTTGGTCCCGTCGCCGATGCGCGTCTCGCCCACGGTTGCACGGTCTATTGTAGCGTTGGCCTGCACATCCACACGGTTGCCCAGCCGCACCGGCCCCGACTGCGGAATCTTCTCCCAGTGGCCTTCGTCGTTCTTGGCAAAGCCGAAGCCGTCGGCGCCGATGATGGCGCCATTCTCCAGCGTCACGTTGTCGCCCAGAATGCAGTCTTCGCGCACCACGGCGTGCGCATGAGCAAAGAAATGACTACCCGCCTCGACGCCGGGATAAAGCACCACGTGAGGCAGCAGCGTGGCATGAGCGCCCAGCTTCACGCGCGGACCGATCACCACATAAGCTCCAATGTGCGCGCCCTCGCCTATCACCGCCGTGGGATCGATCACCGCCGTCGGATGAATCCCCGGCGCGTAGGCCGGCGGCTGATAGAAGAGGCCAAGCGCGCGCGAGAAGGCGAGATAAGGATTCTTCAGCCTGAGCGTCGCCGCTTCAATCTCCGGGAACTCCGGCTCGACCAGCACCGCCGCTGCTCGTGTCTTGCGCGCCAGTCCCGCGTATTTGGGATTGGCCACGAAGGTGATCTCCGCCGGCCCGGCCTCCTCAATCCCTTTTACGCCAGTGATCTCCAGCTCCGCGTCTCCGCGCAGCTCCGCGCCCAGCTTGGTTGCCAACTCGCCTAGCTTCATGGATGAAATTGTAGCGGAAGAGGCGGCAGGAACCTATTCCGAGACGGCTACTCAAGCGGGTGGCAGTCCACTCTTTCTCCGCATCGCTTCCTGCATTTGGGCACGCGGTGACTTGTATTCCAAAATATCTTCGAAAACGACAACATCCCGCCCGCCGTAATCCAACAGAGGGCGGGATGTGTCATCCCTATTTGCTTCTATTTCTGTTTTGTCGTCGGCTCCACATAGTCCGCCGGTGGACTGTCCTCAACTCCAGTCACTCGACGGTTCACCTCAAATGTGGTGGGGCCCGTCTGGACAATCGCGTATTGGCTGTACGAGGTTCCCGATGAAGTATAGGACTTCGCCCAAACGTCTCCATTGGGAGTCTTGACCCTGGCATTGATTTCGCTCACCAGGCAAACTCCGCGTTCCGGGCCGGTCCATGTATTGGTGGGTGTAACAGAGTAATCGTCGTTGGAGCAGAAAATGGTCGCGAGTACGACCGTTCCGCTGGCGTTATAGGGTGTGGAGTTCAGGATTTGAACCTTCGGATAACCCATGTTGACCTCCTCCTTTGCTTACGCAGCTGGGGCGATGTTCGGGGATGAACAATCGCTGGATGGTGGTGAAATTGTTACGCTTCACCCAGGGATTCGCAGTGGTGACATCATCGCCCACTCTTCCGTCTTGCAGGGCGATTCCCATCTCAGATCAAGTTTGTGGATTTAGTGGAACTGTTTGCCGTGTGGACCCGCGTGGCCGCGGGTCTGAGGAGAAGATTTCAATCCCACTACCCACGGAAGTTACCATAGTTGCACAAAATGTGTCAACAAAGTTACCGAAGATTCATCTATTTGTTCAATGGCTGGGTACTCATGTATGCACTTTTGTTGGCGCAAGGATGGGAAGTAACGGAGTCTCTTGCGAGCGGATAGCGAGCGGCTGCCCCACCGCAGGTGGTTACCAGCCGCGGGTTTGGAGCTGGTCCTTCAACTCGATGCCGGCGGCGGCGAGGCCTTTCATTGTGCCGGTGACCTGCTCGCTGACTTCGGCCAGAATCTTGGGGTCGTTGTAGTGGGTGGTGGCGATCACGATGGCGCAGGCGCGGCTGACGGCTTCGGCGCGCTCTTTGGGATCGTTCTCCACGTCGAGGGGCGTGGCGTTGCCCTTCATGAAGATTCCCGAGCCGACGAAGATGGCCTCGGCGCCCAGTTGCATCATCAGCGCGGCGTCGGCGGGGGTGGCGATGCCGCCGGCGGAGAAATTCGGCACGGGCAGCTTGCCGGTCTGGGCAACCATGCGGATCAGTTCGTAGGGGGCCTGGTGCTCCTTGGCGGCGGCGTAGAGTTCCTGCTCGCTGAAAGCACGGTGAGGGCGCGCATCTCGCGGATAATCTGGCGCATGTGGCGGACGGCGTGGACGACGTCGCCGGTGCCGGCCTCGCCCTTGGTGCGGATCATGGCCGCGCCCTCGGCGATGCGGCGCAGAGCCTCGCCCAGGTTGCGCGCGCCGCAGACAAAGGGCGTGGTGAAGGCGTGCTTGTCGATGTGGTGGGCCTCGTCGGCGGGGGTGAGGACCTCGCTCTCGTCGATGAAGTCGACGCCCAGCTCCTGCAGAATCTGCGCCTCGGCGAAGTGGCCGATGCGGGCCTTGGCCATCACCGGGATCGAGACGGCCTGGATGATCTGCTTGATGAGCGCGGGCCTGGCCATGCGGGCGACGCCGCCCTCGGCGCGAATCATCGCCGGGACGCGCTCCAGGGCCATGACCGAGGTGGCGCCGGCCTCTTCGGCGATGCGCGCCTGCTCGACGTTCATCACGTCCATGATGACGCCGCCCTTGAGCATCTCGGCCAGGCCGATCTTGAGGCGCAGGCTGGTGGCGGTGATCTTCTGGCTTTCGTTCGATTCTGACATGGACTTTGGCC
>CAWFZU010000155.1:0-3136 GCA_963820195.1 uncultured Acidobacteriaceae bacterium
TCATTGTTCTTGCTGAGCTTGCCCACAAGGCGATTGTGGAAACTCCTGACCTGAGCAAAATGGCCTTGGTCGATACGGAGTTCATCCTGGCCAACGGAGCCAAGGAAGACACCGATAAGCTGTGGGCCGTCCTGCAGAATCAGGTTACGCCGGTCCCGGGAATTGTCATCGATGCCAGCGCATCGGTGATCAAGGTTGCCGTAACCCAGGACGCCAAGGACAACAAGTATGCAGACTTCATTGTCAATATGAAGAAGCCCCTGGTGGAAAAGGATATTCCCGCCGTTGGCTTCGAGTACAAGATCCCGCCGGCGACTACGCTGGTGGGAACCTACGACACCTTCACCCAGGTTCCAGCCACGGCTACTTTGGCGCAAACCGCACAGATCGTGCTGCGCGACGGAGAAATCCAGTTGGAGAAGAAGAAGCCTGCTGCCCCGGCGCACAAACCGGCAGCCGGTCACCATCCGGCAGCGCACTAATCTGCTGTGTTGTCTGGCCGTTTGGACTGACCGATTATTGGTCGCCGGAACTGGCAAGCTCCGGCGTGTTCTACCCTCCTCCTGGGCCACAAGGGCAGCCTGCATCAGGCTGCCCTTTTTGTCTTTTCCGTGCTCTGAACCAACGGTTCGCCCGGCGTAGTAGTTTCAAATGCTCTCAACCGAAAGGCTGCCGCACGCAGTGCCCCCACGCAGTGGTGGTAGGCTAAGGGCAGCATGGAACGATTCAGAATCCTCCCCGCCCTCCGGGTCCTTGCCGCCATCGCCCTGCTCTGCGCCAGCGCATCAGCTCAGGATCAGGATTCCTCCACGCCTCAACCCGGGATTGTGCGCCAGCCTGCTCAGCACCCCGTGCCTTTTTCTCTCGGCAGTGATGCGCCCGAATCTGCCCCGTCGGTCGAGTTCCGCTCTTTTGACCGGATGACCCCGCAAGATCGCGATCTGGCGGCCGGCGCGGAGTCCGCGATCAACGAAAGAGCCGGGGTTGGCGGATTGGAATTCAACCAAGGCAATTGGAATGATCAACAGATAGCCTGCTCCGCGCTTCCCAATCACCTCTTTCTCCAGTTCATGCGCAACAACGGCGCCGGCGATGTGAGCGTCTTTTCCGCATCGATTCCGCGCACAGGCGACGGGCATGTACGCATCATCCCCATTCTGCGCCGCGGCTATTCGCTCTTCTCGCCCGCGCCCATCAACGCGCTCACCGTCTCGGCCTTCAACCACATCCGGGCTGAAGAGCATCCGGCCAACGCCCCCGAATGGCTTGCAACCGGCCTGTGCTACGCTGCGCTGGCGGGTGCGCATCCGCAGATCGGGCCGCCGGAAGAGAGCAATATCAAAAAGCTGCCCGCCGCCCCTACGGGCACCCTGATGATGTCACCCGGTGGCGGCGCCGTGATTTCGTTTACCGATGTGTCGGCGATTCCACGGCCGATGCAGTGGACCATGACCTTCGACGGTAAAGGCAAGCTGCTGAAGGCCGCGCATACAGCAGCGCCAAAATCAAGAGAAAAGGTGGTTCAGCGGACACCGGCAGAAGTCCAGGGTCAACTCATCCTGCAACGGCACTAGCCCCCGAGGGACGTTTTTTCTCTCCTGCGAGCGACAAGCGAACGATTGGCTCACCGCAGGTGGCCCCTTCGTTGTATACTCCAACCCGTATGCAAGTTTTTGCGATTCTTCCCGCTGCGGGGCTGGGAACCCGGATGGCCGGCCCGCAGCCCAAACAGTTTCTCATCCTCGATGGCCTTCCCATCCTGATCCATTCGCTGCGCGCCTTTGCCTCGGTCGCAGCGGGTGACGGCGATCTATGTGGCCGTGCGCAAGCCGGAGATGGAGCGCGTCCAGGCCCAGATTGCCGAGTACGGCTTTGCCGGCCGCGTGCACGTCGTCGAAGGCGGCGACAACCGCCAGGAGTCGGTCTCCCATGCGCTGGCCGCTCTGCCCGCCGAGCCGGACGATATTGTTCTGGTCCACGACGCCGTCCGGCCGCTGATCGACGCGGCCACCATCGACCGGACCATCGACGCGGTCCTTGAGCACGGAGCGGCCATCGTCGGAATGCCCGCCGTGGACACCATCAAGCAGGTGGAGCGGACCGCGCACGGGGCGCTGATTACCTCCACCATTCCGCGCGAGTTTATTGTGCTGGCGCAGACGCCGCAGGGCTTCCGCTACGGCCTCTTGCAGAGCGCCTTCGCCGAGGCCATGGCGGACGGATTTATCGGCACCGATGAGGCCTCGGTCGTGGAGCGCGCCGGCCATCCGGTGGCCGTAGTGCATGGCTCTCCGGTGAATCTGAAGATTACCCAGCCGGGCGACCTGGAGTTGGCCGAGTTCTACCTGCGCCAGCGCGCCCGCTGAGAGCGGCTGAATCAATGGAATCGCCGCAGATTAGCCGAAGAACAGGCACGGTAACCATGGAAACACGGATCGGATTTGGCTATGACTCGCACGTCTTCAAGCCGGGCGTGCCGCTGCGCATCGGCGGACTCACGCTGGACCACCCGGAGGGCCTGGCCGGCCACTCCGACGGCGACGTGCTGCTGCACGCCATCACCGACGCCCTGCTGGGCGCCATCGCCGCCGGCGACATCGGCAGCTTCTTC
The DNA here is from genome assembly GCA_963820195.1 of uncultured Acidobacteriaceae bacterium. Taxonomy (GTDB): domain Bacteria; phylum Acidobacteriota; class Terriglobia; order Terriglobales; family Acidobacteriaceae; genus Telmatobacter. Next base: position 2,612 of record CAWFZU010000155.1, read on the forward strand.
CCGCCCGGCGATCCGCGCTGGAAGGACGCCGACTCGGCCATCTTCCTCAACCTGGCCATGGAAGACGCTGCAACGCGCCGGCTACCGCATCGTGAACATCGACACCACGCTGATTCTGGCCGCGCCCAAGATCGGCCCCATCTCCGGCGAGATGCGCGCCCGCGTCGCCGACCTGCTGGGCCTGGGCATCGACCAGGTGAGCATCAAAGCCAAGACTCCCGAGGGGCTGAACCTCGACCACGTCGCCCAATGCCACGCCGTCGCCCTGGTGGAGCGCGTGATCGAGCCGGAAGAACTGAAGAGCATGAGCGCCGTGATCGAAAGCCAGCGCCAGCTCGAAGACGTCGTCGAAGATCTGCTCAGCTCCGTCCACGGCGTCCCCAAAAAGCGCGGCGGCCTGGTCTACGACACCGAGGACATTACGTAATACAGGAATCAGGGAATCGGGATCAGCCGCCGTTATACCAGTAGAATCGGCACCCCCTATAGCGCCAGTTTCTTGTCGCTCTCCGCAAGAATCAGGCG
>CAWFZU010000156.1:0-4408 GCA_963820195.1 uncultured Acidobacteriaceae bacterium
GCGCGTGGAAGCCACGATCGATGCATCCCCCAGCAGTGTGCCGGCGGAAGCGGCTGCATTGAAGCCTCTGCTTATTCACTGGGAGGGGATGCTGACAGCCACGGAAACAGGCGACTACAACCTTGGCCTGGCGGCTACCGGCTTCTTCCGCATGCAGGTGGATGGCAAGAATGTTACATCGAGCTACGGCGGCGACGGCAAGTCGGCCAAGCTGGGCCATGTTCACCTGGAAGCGAACAAGCCGGCGAAACTTCAGGCGGATAGCGCGTTCGGATTCGGAAACGATGAGATCGCGGCGAAGCTGATGTGGTCGAAGGTGGATATGAAGCCGCAAACGGCGGCGATTGAGGCGGCGAAGAAGGCCGATGTGGTGGTGGCCGTGGTGGGCATCACCAGCGAACTGGAAGGCGAGGAGATGCAGGTGGATGAGCCGGGCTTCAAGGGCGGCGACCGCACCTCCATCGACCTTCCCAAGCCGGAAGAAGAGCTGATCGAGGCGCTGGGCGCAACCGGCAAGCCGCTGGTGGTGGTGCTGGCCAACGGCAGCGCCCTGGGCGTGAACTGGGCCAAGGACCATGCCAACGCCATCCTCGACGCCTGGTATCCGGGCGAAGAGGGCGGCGCTGCCGTGGCTGAAACCCTTTCCGGCCGCAATAACCCCGCCGGACGCCTTCCGGTCACGTTTTATAAGAGCGTCGATCAGTTGCCGCCTTTTGAGGATTACGCGATGAAGGGCCGCACTTATCGCTACTTCCAGGGTGAGCCGCTCTATCCCTTCGGCTACGGCCTGAGCTATACCACCTTCGCCTACAGCGGACTCACCGTTCCCACCGCTTCGGTGGCGGCGGGCAACCCGGTTGTCGCCGAAGTCACCATCACCAACACGGGTAAGCGCGCCGGCGATGAGGTCGCTCAGCTCTACCTCGAATTTCCCAAGGTGGCGGGCGCGCCGATCAGGGCGTTGCGCGGCTTCCAGCGGGTTCATCTGGAAGCGGGCGCCTCGCAGAAGCTGCGCTTCGAGCTAAAGCCGCGCGACATGAGCATGGTCACGGAAGCGGGGGAGCCGATCGTCGCCGAGGGCCAGTACACCCTCTCGGTCGGCGGCGGCCAGCCGAAGACCGGCGCACAGGTGCTCGCGCAGGGCTTCGAGGTCAAGGGTCAACTGGTGCTGCCGGAGTAGTCGGGAATTATTGACTGAATTCAACAGATGGGTGCCCCAGGTCCCGATTTTGGGACCTGGGAATCCAGCCAAATTGTAGCGCCGGTCTCCAGACCGGCTGTACTGGCGGCTTCCAAGCCACCAGAGGCGATGGGTGCAGGTCTGGAGACCTGCACGACAGCCGCTCTGGTGAGCGGCGCTACAAAACTCGCAATTTACGGATAAGCTCTGATATTAAACAGAAATTCCTACACAATCCATCCTCCGCCAACCACTTCATCGCCGTCATAGAAGACCGCCGACTGACCGGGCGTAACCGCGCGCTGCGGTTCGTCGAAGGTGGCGACGACCTCATCGGGGCCAGCCGGTTCCAGCGTCGCCCAGGCCGGCTCATGCCGGTGGCGAATCTTGATCCTCACGCGCATCGGCTCGGTCAGCGCGGGAATCGAAATCCAGTTCAGGCCGCGTGCGCGCAGCGTGCGGGTGGCCAGCTCCTCATCCGCGCCGACGGTGACGCGATGGCTCATCGGATCAATCTCCAGCACGTAAAGCGGCGTGGGCGAGCTGACGCCCAGCCCCTTGCGCTGGCCGACGGTGAAGTTGAAGATGCCTTCGTGATGGCCTAGCACTTGGCCGCTTGAGTCGGTCAACTCGCCCGCTGTTTCGGGAAGCTGCTGGCCTTGCTCTTCGAGGTAAGCGGTGAGGAACTGCTTGTAGTCACCGCCGGGGATGAAGCAGATCTCCTGCGAGTCGGGCTTCTCGGCCAGGGCGAGGCCGTGCTGGCGAGCGATCTCGCGCACTTCCGGCTTGGTCATCCGCCCCAGCGGAAAGAGCGTGTGGGCGAGCTGCTCCTGCGTCAGGCCGAAGAGGAAGTAGGTCTGATCCTTCCCTAAATCTGTAGGCCGTTTGAGAATCCAGCGCTGGCGGCCGGGGTCGAACTCGTTCACCGCATAGTGGCCGGTGGCGATGTGGCTGGCGCCGATCGATTGCGCGGTATTGAGGAGCTGATCGAACTTGAGGTGGTTGTTGCAGAGCGAGCAGGGGATGGGCGTGCGCCCGGCCAGGTACTCGGCGACAAAGGGGCGGACGACATCGGCTTCAAAGCGCTCCTGCTGGTTGACGACGTAGTAGGGAATGCCCAGATGCTCGGCAACGCGGCGGGCATCATACACATCATCCAGCGAGCAGCAGCGGCCGGCCTTCGGTGCGTCGGGGATACCATGCTTGCCCGCCAGCCGCGTCTGATCCCAAAGCTGGAGCGTCAGGCCGACGACGGTATTTTGCGCATCGGGGCCACCCTCGTGGGCGAGCATCGCCGCGACGGTCGAGGAGTCAACCCCTCCGGACATGGCTACGGCGATGGTTTCTGGCTTGGTCATGGGGAAGACGGCCTTGCTTCCTCCATTTTACAAGCCTGTTTCTATGTAGGAACCTGTAGTCGGGTAACGATCTTCTGATCTCACCAGATGTTTGGAGAGCAATCCACTGATTTGTTCTGGTGAGATAGAGTTTGCACGGCCAACTTCTGTTGCACCGGAACTGTGCCCTGTTCATCTCGTTTTGTGCGATGAACGCGAGGAGGCCGTGACCCCAGCTTTGATCCGCTATACTGACACCGAGTTTGGCAAGATGAAACCGAGAAGGACAGGAGAACGGGATGAAGACGAAGAGTGGATGCATTTGGGCGGGGGTATTTGTCCTGGCGGTGTTGGGAACCTCGTTCTGCGCGCGGGCGCAAAAGGCAGAGGCCAGCGTGACCGGCACAATCGCCTTCGACACGGGCACGCCGGAGGCGAAGGGGCGGCGGGCGCTGATGTTGACGGTGGGCGATGGAGGAACCGGAGCGTACAAGGCGGTTCTGACCGGCGAAGAGAGCCTGAAGACGCACACCATCTTCCGTCCGCGGGATCTGAGCGTGTTTGGCGGGTCGCGCCTGCTGCCGATTGTGGCCTGGGGCAACGGCGCCTGCGCCAACAGCGCCACGGAGTTTCGCAATCTGCTGAGCGAGATTGCCTCGCACGGGTATCTGATCGTTGCCATCGGCCCGCCGGCGGCGTCGATCGATCTGGTGCCGGCGCAGGGAACGACCTCGACATCGCAACTCTTCGACGGGATCGATTGGGCGGTGAAGGAGAACAGCCGCCCGGAGAGCGTCTATTATCTGAGGCTGGACACGCAGAAGATCGCGGTGATGGGGATGAGCTGCGGGGGATTGCAGGCGCTGGAGGCCTCAGCCGATCCGCGCATCACGACGACGATCATCTGGAACAGCGGGGCATTTATCCATCCGCCCACATTCACACCGCCGCCGGGCACGGCCGGTGGACCGCCGCAGGGCTTTTCGATGCCCAGCGTGAGCAAGGACGATCTGAAGAAGATTCATAGCCCAATACTCTATGTCACGGGAAGCAAGGGAATTGAGCTGGAAAATGCCAAGGACGACTACAGCAGGATCAACCAGGTTCCGATTATGATTGCGATCCGTGATGGCGCGCAACACTATGAAGGAACGATTTATCGTGCTCCCAACGCGGGCGCGTATGGGCGCTACGGCTCGGCGTGGCTGGACTGGCAACTAAAGGGCGACAAGCAAGCCGCCAAGCTCTTCTCCGGCGCCGATTGCGGCATCTGCAAAGATCCGAAGTGGAGTGTGGAGAAGAAGAATATTCCGTAGATTGCAACAGATCTTCGCTGTGTTTGGACGATTACCGGATCGGAGCCACCGACAGAGTCACTGTCTCCTGAGTATCAGCCCGCGGTGCCCGCCGCCACTGGCGAGATTGCGCGCAGATGCGCGACGGCTTCGGGAACTACCTGCAAAACATAATCCACATCGGCCTCGGTTGCGGTCTTGAGCAGGCTGAAGCGCAGGCTGGCGCGGGCGCGCGTCTTGTCCAGCCCCATGGCCATCAGCACATGGCTTGGCTCCGTTGCGCCGGAGTGGCAGGCCGAACCGCCGCTGACGGCTACGCCCTTCAAGTCGAGCGCAATCACCAGCGCTTCGCCTTCCAGATGGTCGAACCAGATGTTGGTGGTATTGGCGGCGCGGAGAGCGTTACCTCCATTGACGCCGGTGCCGGGAAGCTGCAGAATGCCCGCTTCCAGCCGATCGCGCAGCTTGGCCACGCGCTCCATGGTTCCATCTTCCAGCGAGTGCATCGCCAGCTCCGCGGCCTTGGCCAAGCCGACAATGCCGGGCACGTTTTCGGTTCCGGCGCGGCGGCGGCGCTCATGGCTGCCGCCCACCAG
>CAWFZU010000157.1:0-5947 GCA_963820195.1 uncultured Acidobacteriaceae bacterium
GCGCGGGCCTCGTCAGCCTCGGCTTCTTCGTCCTCGCGGGCGAGCAGGCCCCAGGACGCGGAGATTGCCGCCGCTGCGCGTCGACTTTTCGGCGCCCGTCGAGCGCATAGTCCGCCGCAGTTCCGTTTTCAATTCATCATCGAGACGAATTGATGCGAATCCATTTGCCTGTGACAATTTCTTCCCCCCAGTTCTTACATCTGCATCATATGTATATCAGGTATATCTTGTCAAGAATTATTTTTCGAGTGTTCGAGTCCTAAGTTTGGGACCCATGAGAAGACCTAACTATGACCGGGGGCCTGGGAAACCACGCCCCCCCCCCGTCCACTGGATCTTTACCTTCTCCTGGCAGGGAGAACGCGGGAATAGTCCACGGGTGAAGTCCGCAGCCCGAGGTGCATTGAACCTGATGCCTCTTCACTCCCGGGGAGTAGGGCCCGGGCCTGCAGGCCTTCTTTTTCTGCATTACATTCAGGAGCCTGAAGCCCCCTGCTCCCTCCTTCAACGCCTTCCATCCCGCGCGCGCGATTAGCGTCACAGTATACTGTTTCTTGCACCCGTATGGTGAGAAGCGAAATGTATCTGCTCTGGCTGCGAGTTGCGGTAATCCTCTATGCGGCGGCTTCTGTCGCCGTCTTTCCGGCCGTCCTTTACGGACTGACCCGCTGGCGCAAGACCTGTGTCCACCTGGCCGGCATGGCCTTCTTCTTTCACTTTGTCTCTTGCGTCGAGATGCTCGTCCAGGCCCATCGCTTGATGCCGGTGGGGGTGCGCGAGATGGAGTCGCTGCTGGGCTTCGTCCTTGCCGGAGTGTTCTTTCTGGTTTGGTGGCTTTACGATGCGATCTCGCTTGGAATCTTTGTCTTACCGATAACTTTCTTCGTGGTTTTTGTGCCTTCGCTGGGCGTTGACCGTTATATGTTTCCCTCTGAGGGGGTGCGATTCAGTTGGCTTGTGGCGCACATTGCCGCGCTGCTGGCGGCCTATGTGGCGCTTGGCTTCAGTTTGCTGGCCTCGATCCTCTACCTGGTTCAGGAGCGCCGCTTGAAGAGCAAGCACAAGCCCGGCGAAGACTCCTGGTGGCTTCCGCTGGACTGGCTGCCGCCGCTGGACACGCTGGAGCGCATCGCCCACGCCATGCTGGAGTTCGGCTTTCCCTGCATGACTGTCGGTTTGGTAATCGGCTCGGTTCTGGCGCAGGAGACCGCTCTCGGCGCGGGCTACTTCCGCGACCCCAAAGTCATTGCGTCGTTTGCCATGTGGGCCATCTACGTCACTCTGCTGTTTGTTCGCCGCAGCGCCGGATTGCGCGGACGCCGGGCCGTGTATCTCTCCGGCGCGGTCTTCCTGGTGATGCTGGCTGTGCTGGCTGCCAACGTCTTCAGCCGCGTGCACAGGTTCGGTCCGCAATGAGCCTGGTCCTCATCGGCGTCAACCACAAGACCGCGCCCATTGAGGTGCGCGAGCGAATCGCCATCTCCCGCGACGATCTGCCGCAGACCACGCGCGCGCTGGCCGCGCAGCCCGGCGTCTCCGAGTGCATGATCGTCTCGACTTGTAATAGGGTCGAGATTCTGGCCGCGGTGGAGTCGGATGCTGTCGGCCTGGCTGGCTTTTTGCAGCGGCACTTTGGCCTGGACCCGGCGCTGCTGGCTCCGCACCTCTACGAGCACCGCGACCAGGAGGCGGTGCGTCACTTGTTCCGCGTGGCCGCCAGCCTGGACTCGATGGTGGTGGGCGAGCCGCAGATTTTGGGCCAGGTCAAAGAGGCTTTTGCCGTGGCGCGCGCCGCGGGCACCGTTGGAGGGCAGCTTGAGCACCTTTTGCAGAGCACCTTTGCCGCCGCCAAGAGGGTTCGCACAGAGACGGAGATCGGCTCCAACTCGGTCTCCATCGCCTCGGTGGCCGTGGAACTGGCGCGCAAAATCTTCGGCTCGCTTCAAGGGCGCACGGTTTTCCTGGTGGGCGCAGGCAAGATGAGCGAACTGGCCGCGCGGCATCTGGTGCAGCAGGGAGCGGGCGCGATTCTGGTGACCAACCGCACGCTGGAGCGGGCGCGGCGCATGGCGGAGAGCTTTGCGGGGCAAATGATTCCATTCGACCAGCTTTACGACGCGGCCTACCAGGCCGACATCGTGATTAGCTCGACCGGCGCGCCGCATCCCATCTTCCGCCGCGAGCACGGCCAGGCCTTCCTGCATCGGCGCCGCAACCGGCCGATGTTCTTTATCGACATAGCCGTGCCGCGCGACGTGGACCCGGCGATGGGCAAGCTGGAGGGCATTTTTGTTTACGATATCGACGATCTGCAAGCCGTGGCCGCTGCGCACATGGTGGAGCGCAGCCGCGAGGCCACCGATGCCGAGGCGCTGATTGCCGCCGAGGTCGAGCGCTTCCACCAACGGCTGCTTACCGTCAATGTGGCTCCGGCGATTGTCGCTCTGCAGCAGCAGGCCGAGGAGATTCGTCAGGCGGAGTTGCGGCGCGCGCAGGCCCGGCTGGGTTCGCTGAACGCCGAGCAGATTGCGGCGGTCGAGGCGCTGACCCGCGGGCTGGTCAACAAATTTCTTCATCCGCCCATGCAGGCGCTCAAGCAGGCTGCGCGCGATAACGATGCCGCGCGTCTGGAAGCGCTCTGCGAGACCTGGTCGCTGCCCGCAGGTACGGATAATCATGCAACAGAAAAAGCAGAAGTGAGCGACAGTAGCGAGGCGGGACGCAAATGAACCTGCGCATCGGAAGCCGCGGCTCGCAACTGGCCCTCTGGCAGGCCAACTATATTGCCGCCTTGCTTCGCGGCCAGGGGCACGTGGTCGAAATCGAGATCATCAAGACCACCGGCGACCGGCTGCAAGAGGTCACATTCGCGCAGGTCGGCTCCAAAGGAATGTTCACGAAAGAGATTGAGGAGGCGCTGGCGGATGGGCGCGTGGATTTGGCCGTTCATTCACTCAAGGATTTGCCGACCGAGTTGCCGGAACCGTTTGCGCTGGCGGCGACGCCTCCGCGCGTGGACCCGCGCGACGTTTTTGTGTCGGTACACTTTGAAAAGTTGGCGGCGTTGCCCGAGGGCGCGCGCGTGGGTACCAGCAGCCAGCGGCGGCGGGCGCAGTTGAAGGCTGTGCGGCCCGACATTGAGGCCGTCGAGTTTCGCGGCAATGTGGACACACGGCTGCGCAAGCTGGCTGAAGGGCAGGTGGACGCGATTCTGCTGGCTGCGGCGGGGCTGGATCGCCTGGAAAAGACCGCATGGGTGCGCGAGCGGCTGGAGCCGAAGGAGTTTTGCCCAGCGGCCGGGCAGGGAGCGTTGGGCATCGAAACTCGCAAGGACGACGCGGCTACGATGGCGGCGATTGCCTTCCTCGACGATGCGGCGACGCGCTTTGCGGTCACCGTCGAACGCACCGCGCTGGCCGCGCTTGGCGGAGGCTGCCAGGTTCCAATCGGCATTCATTGCCGGCCGTGGCTGAATGAGGAGTCCAGCGCGGATGAAGCGCTTTGGGACGAATTCTTTGCCGTCGTCGCCGCTCCCGAAACCGGGAAGTCTGTCCGCATCTACCATATCGCGCTCCATGTTGGCGCGGAGCCGGCGACGCTGGGCCGAAAGATAGCGCAAAAGCTGATCGAAGCAGGCGCGGGTCCGCTGCTTGCTGTTGCCGGAGGTTTGCGTTGAGTGCGAAGCCACTGGCGGGCCGCCGGGTGCTGGTTACCCGCGCAGCGCATCAGGCCGGCAAGCTCAGCGAGGGCTTGCGCGCGCTGGGCGCCGAGCCGGTCGAGGTTGCGGTGCTGGAAATTCGCCCGCCGGAGAGTTTTGCGGCGCTGGATGCGGCTCTCCGCCAGCTTGACAGTTACGATTGGCTGATTCTGACCAGCGCCAATGCGGTTCGGGCGCTTGCGGAGCGGGCGGCGGCGTTGGGAATTGCGCTGGCGCAGCCAGCTCGGCATGAATGTGGCGGCGGTTGGCAGACGCGACGGCTGAAGCGGCGCGGGTGGCAGGATTGCAGGTTGATTTTGTGCCGGAAGCGTACGTGGCCGAAAGCCTTGTTGAGGGACTGCTGTCGCGCGCTGCGGGGCAAAGAATCCTGCTGGCTCGCGCCGCCGTTGCGCGTGACGTAATTCCCGATGCGCTGCGGACCGCGGGCGCTGAGGTTGACGTGGTCGAGGCTTACCGCAACGTCCTGCCCGACGCCGCGCCGGAGCGACTGCGTCGAGCAGGCCATGAAGGATTGGATGCTGCAACATTCACCAGCTCCTCCAGCGCGACACATCTGGCGGAGGCGGCGCGAGTGGCTGGAGTTGCCTGGCCGTTGGCGGGCGTTCCTGCGGTTTCGATTGGGCCGATCACCAGCCAGACTTTGCGTGATCTGGGTTGGCCGCCCGCCGCCGAGGCGAATCACTCCGACATTCCGGGGTTGATTGCGGCTGTCGAGCGTGTCTTACATCGCTGACTCGTCAACCAGTTGGGTGGGAAACCGAGAACCCAAAGCAGTTACCTCTATATCCACTCCTAAAGAAACGCACCCCTATAACACTGTCATCCTGAGCGGAGTTTGACGCGTTCTTTTCGGCAAACGGAGCCGAAGGACCTGCGGTTGAGTTTGCTTACTCACGACCGCCAGGTCTTGTCCTTCGCCGTGCAAAGCTGCTCCAGGTTGCAGCGGTCGCATTTGGGTTTGCGAGCCTCGCAGACCTGGCGGCCGTGGTGGATGATCTGGTGGGAGAAGTCGATCCAGCGGCTTTGCGGCAGAATGCGCATCAACTCCTGCTCGACCTTTTCCGGCGTCTCGCCCTTGGTCAGGCTGAGGCGGCGCGCGATGCGGAAGACGTGCGTGTCCACTACCACGCCTTCAGCCTTGCCAAAGGCGACACCAAGAACGACATTGGCCGTCTTGCGGGCCGCGCCGGGAATGGTGATGAGTTCAGCAAGCGTTTGCGGGACTTGGCCGTGGAAGTCGGCGACGATCTTGCGCGCCGCGCCTTGGATCGACTTAGCTTTGTTGCGAAAGAATCCCGTCGTCCGGATGAGAGCTTCGAGTTGCGGCAGCGTTGCCTTGGCCATCTTCTGAGGGGTAGGGAAGCGGCGGAATAGCTCCGGTGTGACCAGATTGACGCGCACGTCGGTGCATTGCGCGGAGAGGATTGTGGCGACCAGAAGCTCCCAGGGCGAGCGATGCCGAAGGGCGCACTCGGCGCGGGGATAGGCTTCGTCGAGGGCGGCGAGGATGGCGACAATGCGGTCGGGGGCGAGGGCGCCTCTTGGTGGTGCTTGGGAAGGTTTCTTCGCGGCGGGTTTGCGGGTTGGTTTGGTTACGGGCATAGAGTCGAGCTTCGTTTTCTAGTTGTGGTATATCATAACCCCAGTATTGCCCTCTGGAGTGGAATTGTGCAGACACTCAAAAGAATCTTCCTCTCGTCCCTCTTTTTCATGCTGACAGTTATACTTGCCATCTGGTTCTATCCCGAAATTGAAGAACAATTCACTAGTTTCTATGACCGTGTACAGGGAGGGGTTGGTTCGACTGCATATACTCAGATTGCTATCGGTGCGCTTGATATTGGATCGGCGCTCTTGTGCGTTTCGTCCCTTTTCTATGGCGTTATGCTGATTGCTCGCCGAAAGCAGGAAAAATAATCCACGCAACTGCCTTCTATTGTCCGATCTTCCGGTACAGTACTGCCAAGTAAGGAGGAAAATATGAGTTTAACACCCCGACAATCTTGTGATGGTAGTTGCAAGAGGCCCCGTAAGCTGCAGACTCGACCCCACACTATCCGGGTTATGCGTGGTGCTCTGGCTGCAAAAGTAGCCGGCGGCGCTTTGACAGGGGAATCTTCGTGAATCATTAGCACTGCCAACGTAGATGCTTCTCTCAGCAGCTAACGCCATTAATGCTACGGCGCTTTGCGTCAAGACTGAAATCATGTCCTATCAAGGCGAGACTTA
>CAWFZU010000158.1:0-4032 GCA_963820195.1 uncultured Acidobacteriaceae bacterium
TCCCCATCATCACATCCACCACGCCGCCGCCGCCGCCGACCTGCTGCTCACCATGAGATCAGTGACCAGATGAGGACGAAATCATCACCGCCACATTGACGTCATGGCCCAGGAGCGACCATTTTCCCCCACAGCCGGGACAATAGCAACCACCATGCCCGGCCACCTACTGCCACACCTGCCACACCGCCCAGTGCGCCAACCCCGCCCGGCCACACCCCCAATGCAAATTAACATTCATCTCGCCGCCACCGCCCCCATCACCAACCGCGTAGTTAGTGCCGGGAAGTTATCGCCTGCTGGCTAACCTGCTCGGCGCGGGCCAGGACAGTGCGCTGCGCCCATAGCGCTTAACCCGGCCATGCATTATCAAATCGAGATAACTTTCTATGTTAAAAGAAGGTTAAATTATCGCTCTATTCGAAGTGTGAATTCAGACGATAGCTTTGTTAAAAGTGGATGAATTCGTCAAATATTCATATTCTTCTGCGAGTCTTAATACGAAAGCGGTCAGGAAAGCTCAGCTTGCGCGGAATCATATTTCTGGCCGTCGATGTGCGTTCCATACACCGTTGGGAGTATATCCGCCAAACGCGCGAAGCCATGATTCAAACCGATTTGAAAGGACAATGAGAGGCCCCATGAAATTCAAACTCCAGATCACTGCCGCGGCAATGCTGGCAGTCTGCGTTGTTGCTTCCTATGGACAGTCAAGTAACACTCAACCGCCGGTGAAGAAGCACGTTGCAACCAGAAAGGCTCACAAGCCTGAGCCTCCTCCGCCCGTCGAAGTCAGAAGGCTCAGGGCGCCTGCCGAACCTTCCGTTACAGATCAGATTCAGGAACTGCGCCATGATCTGGAGGGTCAGATCAACGACCTCAAGAACGATCTGGCCATGAAGGACGCGGAGTTGAAGCAGGCCCAGCAAGCTGCCGCCGCCGCCCAGGCCTCCGCCGCCAGGGCACAAGCCGCGGCCGAGGCGCAGCAGCAGGCGGTGACCGACAACGCCGCTGCCGTCAACACACTGCAATCCACAGTCACCGACCTCAAGGGCAATCAGGCGTCGCTGGCCACTACAGTTTCCGACGAGACGGCCAAGATCAAGAAGGAAGTCTCAAATCCGGAGGTGCTGCACTATAAGGGCATCACACTTTCTCCCGCGGGCAGCTTCCTGGCGGCTGAAACTGTGGACCGCACGGCGGCCACCGGCGGCGGTCTCAATACCGCCTTCACCGGCATTCCGCTCCAGAACTCCGACTTGGCAAAGATGAGCGAGTTCCAGGGAACGGGCCGTCAGTCCCGCTTGGCCATCAAAGCCATCGGAAAGTTGCCTTACATGACCATGACCGGTTACTACGAGATGGACTGGCTGGGCACAGGCATCACCTCCAACAACAATCAGAGCAACAGCTACGTATTGCGTCAGCGCCAGCTCTGGGCCGATGCCAAGCTGAACAACGGATGGGATTTCTCCGGAGGCCAGGGATGGTCGCTGGCCGCTGAGACCACCAAAGGCCTCACACGCGGTACTGAAATTCTGCCATCCAGCATTGACCCCCAGTACGAGGCCGGCTTTGTCTGGACGCGGCAGTACAGCTTCCGCGTGAGCAAAGATATCGGCAATAAGGCATTCCTCGGCGTCTCCGCCGAAAACGCCGAGACCCTCAATCCTGCCGGCACCATCGTCCTCAACGCCGGCACTACCATTTTGCTCGGCAGCGGCGGAACCGGTGGTGGACTCTATAACTCCACCGCCAACTACTCCTTCAATATCGCTCCCGACTTCGTAGCCAAACTGGCCCTTGAGCCGGGCTGGGGTCATTTTGAGCTCTTCGGCATCGAGCGCAGCTTCCGCGACCGCATCTATCAAACCGGCGCGGCTCCGTACAACGACACGGAGATGGGAGCCGGCATCGGCGGAGGCTTCCGCGGACCACTCGCCAACAAAAAGGTCACTATCGGCCTGAAGGGCCTGTGGGGCCAGGGCGTCGGCCGCTACGGCTCCTCCACCATCGCCGACGTGACCATCAGGCCCTCCGGCTTAATCTCTCCGCTGCACGGCTTCTCCGCCCTCAGCACCGTGGAACTCAATCCCACGCCGCGCCTCATGGTCTACCTCAACTACGGCGGCGATTACATCAATCGCGACATCCTCAGCACCACGGCCAACGTCGGCTACGGCAATTGGCTGGCCAATATGTCAGGCTGCAACACCGAAGTTGCGGCAGGCACCACTTATAGCAACAGCGGAACCGGCTTCGGCAACGGCTCAGCCCCGGCTAACTGCGGCGGCAACACCAAGGATGTTCAAGAAGGCACTGTGGGCTACTGGTATGACATCTACAAAGGACCGATGGGCCGTCTTCGCCAGGGTCTCCAGTACAGCTACATGGAGCGCGACATTTGGTCCGGCGCGGGCGGCACTACCAATCCCGGTGGCGGCGCCCACGGCGGCGACAATATGGTCTTCACAAGCTTCCGCTACTATCTGCCGTAAACCGCCTACCAGCGGCTTCAGCAGCAGCAAGAGAGGCAGCCTCACTCCGGGCTGCCTCTTCTGTTTTCCAGCGGAAGTGCGCAGTATTGCACCGTTCTTCCTCGTTTAAAGAATCGAATCGCAGCCCCTCTTCCTATACTGGAAGCATGGCTAACACTCCGCCTTGCGGATGGACGCTGGAAGAGGCCGCGCGCAGACGCGGCGCGCTGCGCATTGCCGGAGTGGACGAGGTGGGCCGCGGACCGCTCTTCGGGCCGGTGGTCGCCGCCGCGGTGATTCTTGCCCACGGCTGCCGCTGCAAGGCCTGACCGACTCAAAGAAGCTGACCGCGAAGAAGCGTACGGAACTCGACGTGGAGATTCGCGCCAACGCTGTTGCCTGGGCCATCGCCGAGGTGGACGCCGAGACCATCGACCGCATCAACATTCGCCAGGCCTCGCTGCTGGCCATGCGCCGCGCCGTCGGAGCAACTGGCGCTCAGCCCCGACTTTCTGCTCATCGACGGCCGCGACACCATCGACTGGGATTGCCCGCAGCAGGCCGTCATCCACGGCGACGCCACCAGCTTTTCCATCGCCGCCGCCAGCGTACTGGCCAAGGTCTATCGCGACCGCCTGCTGGTGGAGCTGGACCGCGAGTATCCCGGCTACGGCCTGGCGCAGCACAAGGGCTATCCCTGCCCCGCGCACCTTGCCGCTCTTGAACGCCTCGGCCCCACTCCGCTGCACCGCAAGAGCTTTCATCCCGTGGCGCAGTCCTTGCTTCGCTTCGATGAATAACGGTTGAAGCCGATGCTGCGAAGTTAGCTGGAGAATGTAAAAGGATGTGTTATTGGGGATCAGCAGAGGGCTTGCTCCCCCCTATCCGCGAAGAGGCCCGGCGCTTGGCCGGGCCTCTTGGTTGCTGAACTGCGATGAGAACTACTGGGCGGCCGGCGGGGTGGCCGCGGGCTCGCCGCTGTTCGTGGCGGGCTTGAGTCCGGGCACTACCGGAGCCGTCGATACATCTCCGGTGACAGCCTCCTGCAGGTTGATGCCGTAGTGTTCCAGGGTGGACGCAAGTATCTGGTAGAGGCCGGCGCGATCCTTGGCGTAGGCGGCCTCCGCGCCCAGCAGTGTGTCCTGCGCGGCTGCCAGGGTCTTCTGCTGCAACAGGACATTGGCCGTAGTCGAAGCGCCCAGCCTCAGCTTCTTCACTTCGGCGTCCAGGGCTTGCTGCGCATAGGCGTGGTTGGCGATGGCCGATTGCACCAGGGCGCGATCGTTGGTGAGCGCAAACTGCGCATTCACCACATTCATGCGGATCTGCGTGTAGAGTTGCTCCAGCTTCAGTTCCGCCTGGCGGTACTGTATCAGCGCCGCGGCCTGCTCGGCCTGCGCCGCGCGATTGCGGATGGGAATCGTGACATTGAAGCCAAAACCCTTGTCCGGAGATGAGTTGTTGAAGGCGTGGTCGAAGGCTGTTCCATAATCGCCCGTGCTCGGAGAGCATCCGAATGGAGAGGATGCGCAACTGGGATTTTGCGAGCCGGCCG
>CAWFZU010000159.1:0-9022 GCA_963820195.1 uncultured Acidobacteriaceae bacterium
GTTTCGCGACCGCAGGAAGCCCGCCATCCTCAGTCCGGCGGGGGTGCCCTTCATTCAAGGTGCGCCAGCAAAACGGCAAGCGCCTTCGGGCCGAGCTTACGCAAACCGGCCGTGGCAGTGCTTGTACTTCTTGCCCGAGCCGCAGGGGCAATCCTCGTTGCGGCCGACCTTGCCCCAGGTCGCGGGATTCTTCGGATCGCGGTTGGCGGTAGCCTGAGGCACCAGCGAGGCGCTGGCAAAGGCCATCTCGTCCTCGCCGGTGGTCGGGTCGAGCTTGTGGGCCTCCAAGAAGACCCAACCGAACCAGTAGAGGACATAGCAGGGCGGGAACGCCGAGGCAGATCTGCACCTGCTCCAAAGATTTTTTATTGCGCAAGATCATGCGTGTGCCGGCCTCCGGCGCGGGCAGTTCATGCAGCGTAGCGCCGCCGGCCAGCGTGGAAAACTTGCCGGCCAGGGCCTCGGCGAAGAGGTCGTGGTCCAGATTGCCGGCCGCGGCGAAGATCATGTTGCCGCCGTGAAAGCGGTCGCCGTGATAGTCGACCAGGCTCTGCTGGTTCAGTCCCGCCACCGTCGCCTTTGTGCCCAGAATCGGCCAACCCAGCGGATGATCCTTCCAGAAGGCCTGGGTAAACAGCTCGTGGACCAGCACCTCCGGATTGTCCTCGTCGATCTTGATCTCTTCCAGAATCACGCCGCGCTCGCGCTCGATGTCGGGCAGGTCGAAGACCGGATTGAGCACCAGGTCGGCCAGCACGTCCAGCGCAATGGGCACGTGCTCGGCCAGCGACTTGACGTTGAAGCAGATGGTCTCCTTGCCGGTAAAGGCGTCCAGGTTGCCGCCGATGGAATCCATCTCGCGGGCAATGTGCTGCGCGGTGCGCGAGCGGGTGCCCTTGAAGAGCATGTGCTCGACAAAGTGGGAGATGCCGTTGGTCTCGGCGGCCTCGCAGCGGGAGCCGGATTTGATCCAGACGCCCATGGCCACCGAACGCATATACTCCATGCGCTCAGTCAGCAGGATCAGGCCGTTCGGCAGTATGGTGCGGCGAAGGTTGCGTTCCGTGGTCATCGTTCTCCCAGTGGACAGGGATTAGTAGTCATTGGTCAGAATTCGATTGTAGGCCAAGGCGGGCTTGCGCGGCGCGGGCTGGCTTTCTGGGGGGAATGCAGCGCGCGGGGGAAATGCTCTATGCTGGCCCCAGCCATGAGAGAAAATCACAGCCAACTCGTTCCGCTCGACTCCGCCGGACAGCAGAGCCGCAAAAACCTCTTCGGGTTGGACGTGGAGGCGCTGGCTGCGTTCATGGTCGAGGCGGGCGAGCCGGTCTGGCGTGGCCGTCAGTTGGCCGAAGCCCTCTATCGCCAGCGAATCGCCGAGCTGGATGCGATCACCACACTGCCCAAGGCGCTCCGCCACCGGATGGCCGCCGAGGGCTGGAAGGTGGGCCGGCCTGCCATTGGGCAGGTTTTCCAATCCGCGGACGGGACGGAGCGCTACCTGGTCGAGGGGCAAAGCGGGGATGGTCTGACGGTGGAAACCGTCTGGATGCCGGAGGGAGACGACGGCGAAAGCGGCGACGGGAGCGACGGGGAGGCGGCGGGCGATCCAAAAGAGCACCTCGCAGGGGCTAAAGCCCACGTAGATTTTGCGGCATCCGCGGCACGACTGAAGTTGTGCCCTGATACAGACCAGAGGAATCCTCAAACTTGTAAAACCTCGGCTTACCAGCCACAGATTGTTGGATGGCATCGCGCCACAATCTGCATCTCCAGCCAGGTCGGCTGCGCGGTCAATTGCGACTTCTGCCTCACCGCCAGGCTCGGTTTGCAGCGTAATCTCACCGCGGGCGAGATCGCCGGGCAGGTGCTGGCGGTCTTCGACCGTCACGCCGTCGAAGTGGGGCGAGATCGCGTGAACCTGGTCTTCATGGGCATGGGTGAGCCCTTCCTGAACTACGACAACTTCATGGGCGCGGTACGGCTGCTGGTGCGCGAGGTTGGCCTGAGCCCGCAGCGGATGACCGTCTCGACTTCCGGAATTGTACCGGGGATCGAGCGCTTTGCCGCCGAGTCGCCGGAGTTCCGTCCCAAACTGGCCATCAGCCTGAACGCGCCCAACGACGTGATACGCAGCCAGATCATGCCCATCAACCGCAAGTGGCCGATTGCGGCGGTGATCGACGCCGTGCATCAGGTGCAACTTCGCCCCCGCGAGCGCATTACCTTCGAATACGTGCTGCTGGGCGGCGTCACCGACCGCCCCGAAGACGCCGTCGAAGTGGCTCGTCTCATCCGCCGCACGGGCCTTCCCGCCAAGGTGAACCTGATCGCCTGGAATCCCGGTCCCGGCATTGAGTACCAGACGCCACAGCCGGAAGCCGTGGAAGCCTTCCGCCGCACATTGACGGATGCGGGGATTCCGGCCTACGTACGCAAGCCGCGCGGGCGTGACATCTACGCCGCCTGCGGGCAGTTGAAGCGAACGGTGGAGGGTTAAGCCGATTGCCGCTTCAGGACCATTTATCTCCGCCCATAGGTGGAGATATGCCTCCACCTATGGGCAGTTGCCCGCGCCCGCGCCGCCCTTCATGCTCAATAAACCGACATGAGAAAGCTTCCCCTTTCCCTGCTCATTCTGCTGACCACGGCCAGTTTGCACGCGCAAGACGGTTCAGCCAGCGCCGCTTCAGGTGGCTTCTTCAACCAGTGGGAGGCGCACGCCTCGGCCACACAAGCCAAACAGCCCGGCTGGGCGGTTCCGCTGGTCACTACCACTACCGGACTCATCCAGGTGGTGCGCACCGATATGTTGCGTCAGATTGCGCCCACCCTCACCACCACATGGAACTTCGATAACAGCAAAGGGCTGAACGTGATTCCCTGGGCCAGAACGGAGATCGCCTTCAACCTGCCGCCATACCTTCAGCACAACTCAACGGCAATCAATGGCTTCGGCGACGTTTCGTTTCTGGGCAAGTACCGTCTGCTGAGCGGCAATGCGCAGCATGGCAGCTACACGCTGAGCGCATGGG
Organism: uncultured Acidobacteriaceae bacterium; assembly: GCA_963820195.1. Taxonomy (GTDB): domain Bacteria; phylum Acidobacteriota; class Terriglobia; order Terriglobales; family Acidobacteriaceae; genus Telmatobacter. Next base: position 3,036 of record CAWFZU010000159.1, read on the forward strand.
TAGTGGCCACCATCCCCACCGGCAGCTACAAGAACGGCTCAACCGACGCCAGCGTTCAGCCGAACATGGGCGGGGGCAAGGGCTGGGGCAACTTCGACGTGCAATCGACGCTGGGCGCAACCCTGCCCACCGGCAATCCCGCCATCACCGCCTCGGGCCGTCCGGTGGCCTGGAATACCGTGGCGCAATACCGCATCGGCAAGCTCTTCTGGCCGGAGGCTCGAAAGCAACGCAACGTTCTTCAAGGGTGGTACGAACGATGGCAAGAGGCAGGAGTTCCTCACGCCGGGGCTGATCGTGGGCAAGTGCGCGCTGCATCCCTCTGATCCAAAATCGCGACCCGGTTTGGCCGTTGGCGCGGGTATGCAGATCGCCGCCAGCCACTTCCACGCCTTCAATCACGGGCTGGTGCTCACGGCGCGGTGGGTCTTCTGACTTCCTGACCCATGAATGCTTGATCAGGTCGGCTTCAGGGCTGCGCCCTTTGAAAACGCCACTCATGCGGAGGTTCGCTAGAACTTGTAAACCAAGCCGAACGAAGCACGCGCGCTGCGGCTCTCATGCGATGAGCATCCTCCGTTCGTGCAGACCGCCTGGTTAGTGTTCGCGGCAAACGACGAGAGGATGTCGTCTCCCCAGGCGCGCAGAGCGAAGCGCGGAGTGAGTTTATATTCCAGGCCAATGCCTAATCCTCCGGCCAGGGAGATGCTGGGTGTGGAATAGGCAAGGCCGGGGGTGGAACTCGTGCCGCTGATGTGTTCGATGCCCAGCAGCGCATGAACAAAGCCGTCGAGATTTCCGTAGAGATGGCCGTGAAAGGTCGGGCCTAACAAGAGCATATCCACGGTGGGGTTGCCGGGGTTGGTCGAGTCGTAGGGATGTTGATACATGCCGCCGTCGGCGGTCAGGCCGAAGAATTTGCCCCAGTCGCGGGTGACGGTGACGTTCACGCCTAACAAACCGTTGCGCGACTGATTGACATTGTTCAGGCTGGTGTAGCCAACTCCGGCGTAGACCTCGTACTTGGTGGCGGGTTCAGTATTCTCGGCGCGGGGCGGACGATCGGGGGCAATCTGGCTGGTGGCCGCCAGGGGCATGAACGCGGCCGCAACTAAGGCCAAAATAGCAAGAAACGACTTCCTCTTCAATTTGGGACTCTCCTCAATGCAGTGCTGGAACGACTCTGGCGCTTTAGTGAGCCGCAGCCCGGTTAGCCGCAGTTGGAACCTTGACCGGCCACTCATCAACCTCTACTAGAGTATCCTCTCAGGCCCGGTTCCATGAAGTCCGAGCGTATTTGGGTTGCGGGATTGCTCTCAACGGCTTTGCACCGGAACCGCTTCGGAGAGCTTCAGTAGCTTGCCGGAGCTCTCTGTCACTGTGACGGCGACTCCGTGCGAAAGATAGCGGCCAATGACCTCGGGCCGTCCCCAATCCAGCTCCCAGCCGTCCTGAATGGCGACGACCGTGTACTGGCCGGGAGCGACATCGCGCAGCGAGAAGCTGCCGTCGGAGTCCGACTGATCGCGGCGGACGAGGGCGCTGAAGGCCGAGGGCTCCTTGGGGACGAGTACAATCATCACGCCGGGCTGGCCTTTGCCCTTCTCATTCCGGGTAAAACCATCGACCCGTGTTGCGGACTGGCTCACCGTGGCTTCCAACTGAATTGGCTTGTCGCGCACGGTGAGCTGATTACCGGGGTGGATGCGGCCATTGATCGTGAGCGAGGTGACGGTCAGCGTTTTACCAGGGCTATCTATCCTGATTTCATATCTTCCCGCGGGAAGCATACCAAAGCTGAATCTGCCTTGACTGCTGGTGGTTCCAAGAATCTGGAGAACAGCGTTGTCGCGATTGATAAGGTTCATCTTCAGATTCTCCGGTAGCGTGGAGCCATCGGCGCTGCGCAGATTGCCCATTACCGCCATGTTGGATGCGCCAATGTCGGAGCCTATCTGCTGACTGGTAGTGAGCTCCAGATCCGCGATTCGCGGCGGATCGCCTTGTATCAGCGCGTAATGGCCGGGAGCTACGCCATAGAATTCAGTAACGTCCGTCTCCGCCGCACCAGTCCCAGATGGATTCGGGGCACGGTTGTGCTCGAAGGAGATGTCTGCGCCGAAGGCGACTTGCAGCAACGCGGGACTGGCAACTCCTCCGCTCTGCTTGATGGCCTTCTCTGCCATCAGATGTAGCGCCGGAACCGCGTGCAGATTGAAGTCGGCCTCTTCGCGGCTGCCTCCGGCGAGCACAATGCCGGTTGCGGAGGCCTCATCGGGCGTCGAGTCGAAGTAGGTTATCGGGTAAGCCACGTCGAGTCCCGCGTCGGCATCCCCTTCAGTCCACTGCTTCCCTCCTGCGGCAGTGTGGCTCATCGCGTACCACGGCTCGGCCTTGACCGCCAGCAGGTACTCACCCGCCGCAAGCCCGTCGAACTCATAGGCGCCGGTGTCGTCGGTGGCGGTCTCATCCACTTTTTTGATTCGCTCACCCGGGTTGTGGCCGTGGGGCTTGAGGAAGAGCATCACCTTGGCCCCATCAACCGGATCGCCGCCGTCGGCGGACACTACGCCGTGCAGCGCCGCTCCGGGGGCGAGGCGGAAGACCAGGCCGCTTGTGTCCTGATCCACTCCGGTGACAATCGCCGTGTTGAAGCCCTCGTGCTGGTCGTAGAAGGCTGTCAGGAATCCCCGCTTCGACGCGGTCAAAGGAAACTTAGCCGCGGGCAGGCCGTCGAGCGCAAAACGGCCGTCGTTGTCCGTCTCAACCGACTCAACGGTTTGGCCGCCTGCCTCTTCGGAGAGGACGGAGACCGTGGCCCGCCGCACCGGCTCGCCGCTGGCCGAGTTGATCACCGTGCCACTGATGCGGTAGCCGGTAGTGGTCTTGGGTACGGACTGCGCGTGCGCGCCTATCGCCGCCGCGGCAAGGAAGAGCGCGGCGCGGCAGAGGATGCGAGTTGCGGAAGCGCAAAACAATTCAGTACCTATCTTTGAATATCCGTGCTTTATTGGACGCTGTCGAGAGTAAAAACATGAATTCCGTGCCCAAGAAGCCTTAGAACTCACCGCTTCAAGAACTTGACCACCTTGGGTCCGGCCTGGGCGGTGCACTGCATCTGGGCCAGGTGGCCGCAGTTGGCGAAGACATCAAGTTCCGATTGCGGCACAAGCTGGTGGATGCGCCAGCCCAGGGTGAGCGGCGCAATGCGGTCCTCGGCGCCCCAGACCAGCAGCACCGGCATATTGAGTTGCGGCAACAGATTGTCGGTGGTGTCCCGGCCGGTGAGCATGGCATTGACGGCGCGGTGAATGACCCAGGCGTTCCGGTTCGAATCGCGCAGAATGTCGCGCGCAACGAAGCCCGGAATTTTCAGCGGATGGGGCATCAGCAGCGCTTCCAGCTCGGTCGACCTCGGCGGGCGTCTGGGGCGTAAAGAGCCCAGTATTCCAGTCCGGTTTTTCGTAGAGGCCGACCGCGTCGAAGAGCATCAGCCGACGCACCCGCTCCGGATGGCGCGCGGCCACCAGTTGCACGATCCAGCCGCCCATCGACGAGCCACCCAGATCCACCTGCTTCAATCCCAGATCATCCAGGAAGCCAACCACCACCTCGGCCTGATCATGGACCGAGTAGGAAAAATCGGCCGGTTGCGCGCTGCGTCCAAAGCCGGGCAGATCGGGCAGATAAACGCGAAATCCCGCCTTGACCAGCCAGGATGCCAGTTTGCGCCACTCCTCGGCGCTCCCGCCCAGCCCATGCACCAGTACTATGGGCTGTCCATCAGCGGGCCCTTCGGCAAGATAATGCACGCGATAGCTGCCAACCTCGACCGAGCGGCTCTCCGCGCCGGAAAGGAACTCGCGCAGATAGATCGCTCCGTTGTAATAGCTGACCGGGCGCGCCCAGAAACCGATTCCGGCAGCCACAATCAGCAGCCCCGCAACAGCCCAGAGCTTCTTCATGACTTTCATCGTTCCTTTCTTTCCAGTTCGCGCGCCCGCTGCCAGCCCGCCTCGATCACCCGCACCGTGACCGGATCGAGCTGGAGCGCGCTATGCGAATTCCACTCCGCGCGTTCCACCCAGCGCACGGCATCGGCGTCGGAGGCCGCCTGCAACTGGCCACCCGTCACGCGGCAGAGGTAATCGGCAATCACATAATGGTAGCGGACGCGGTTGTCTTCGCGATGAATTCTGTCCAACAGCTCAATCAATTCAAGAGGCTCGACTTCGAGGCCAGTCTCTTCCCACACCTCGCGCTGCACGCCTTCGGTGAGCGACTCGCCCACTTCCAGCAAGCCTCCGGGCAGCGACCAATGGCCCTTGAGCGGCTCGGCTCCACGGCGAACGAGCAGCACCCGGCCCGCCTCGACGATCACCGCGCCCACGCCCACCATCGGCATTGAGGGAAATTCTCTCAGCATAAGCCTCCGCACACTGAATCTCTTCTTACGATAACGCGCCTTTTCCCCCGGCGTATCATCAAACAAACAGGAGAGGCCGATGGCGGAATTCACGCTGAAAATCGATGGAATGCATTGCGGCTCCTGCGTCCGGCGCGTCACGCAGGCGCTGAGCGCGGTGGAGGGAGTGACGATCAACGAAGTGAGCGTGGGCGCGGCGCAATTCAGTTCCACTCTCGATCCCGCGCCCGTAGATCAAGCCGTTGCCGCGCTGGCCAAGGTGGGCTTTGCCGCGCAGTTGGAAGCCTGACTCATCCTATGGCCACGCCCGCGACAGAATCCATCACGCTGCCAGTTCTGGGCATGACCTGCGCCTCCTGCCAGCATCATGTGGAAGAAGCGCTGCGCGCCACGGCCGGGGTTGAATCGGCGCGCGTCGATCTGATGGCCCATCGCGCCAGAGTGGACTTCGATCCGGCAATCGCCACGCCCGCACAAATGGTCGAGGCGATACGCGCGGCGGGCTACGACGCCGTGCTTCCCCGCATTGATGGTTCGCTAGAAAAATCGCCGGAATCAGTCAATGATGGAGCCGAGCGTAAGGCTTACGCCACGCTGATCGCCGGCGCGGCGGCGATGCTGCTGGCCATGCCGCTCAGCGCTAAGATGGGCGCGCTGGACCATGCGCTGATGCGCCTGCTGCCTTGGCTCTTCGCGATGCCGCCGGAGCCGCTGCGCTGGTTTCTGCTGATTTTGACAGCGGCGATGATGGCCTGGGCGGGACGCGGAATTTATCTGAGCGCCGCTGCGCGGCCTGCGCCACGGAAGCACCAATATGAATACGCTGGTCAGCCTGGGAACCGGCGTGGCCTTTGTGTATTCGGCTTACGCGACGATCTGGCCCGCGCCCGGCCGCCAGGTTTATTTTGACGCGGTCCTCTTGATTATCGGCTTCCTTCTTTTGGGTAAAGCGCTGGAAGGCCGCGCGCAAACGGCGCGCATTGGCCGCGCTGGACGCACTTTCGCGGCTGAAGCCGGCCACTGCGCGGCGCGTTCGCGACGGCGTTCAAACTGTCGTTCCGCTGGAAGAGATTCAGCTCGGGCGACAGCGTGCTGGTGCTGCCGGGGGAGCGCTTCCCGGTGGACGCGACGATTCTGGAAGGCCGCACCACGGTGGACGAATCGATGCTGACCGGCGAGTCCACGCCGCTCGACCGCGAACCCGGCGGGCGCGTGTTGGCCGGTTCGCTGAATTATGAAGGCGCGGTAACTTGCCGCGCCGAGTCGCTGGGCGAGGCCACGATGCTGGCGCAGATCACGCGCATGGTCACGCAGGCGCAGAGGCTCGCGCGCGCCCATGGAGCGGCTGGCCGACCGCGCCAGCTCGATCTTCGTTCCAGTGGTGCTTGCCCTGGCCGCGCTCACCTTTGTTGTTTGGATGATCGCCACGCACTCGCTGGAACGGTCGCTGGCCTCGACCGTCGCGGTACTGGTCGTCGCCTGCCCCTGCGCGATGGGCCTGGCTGTGCCCGCCGCGCTTACCGTGGCCGTGGGGCGCGGAGCGCAGTTGGGCGTGCTCTTC
>CAWFZU010000160.1:0-8155 GCA_963820195.1 uncultured Acidobacteriaceae bacterium
TCGGTCGCGAATGAGCAGCGCCAGCCGGGCCTGCGGCTGGCGAGCCAAAAGCTCGCGGACCAGTTGCACTCCGAGAAAGCCGGTCGCGCCGGTGACAAAGATAAGCTCTTCGCTGTTCATGTGCTGACCTATTATAGATCGAAGCCCAATCCGAAATGCCTCCAATGCATATCCATGAAATCTCGAATCTAGCCCGCGTTCTGTATGGGCGCGGTTTGTAAGCCCCGAGCGCAGCCGACGGACGCCGTAAATGCAGCATTCTCCATGCGGGCTTTCACCGCTCGTGGGTATGCCGACGGCCTCTCCGCGCCGCATCCCGATCCTGTGACCGGAAGTGTTCGCGATAGATGATTCTATTTCGTCTATTGGTTCTTAACTATTCTGGTTTCAGTTTTTTAGATAGACAGAAAATGCCGGCGAAATCAGCGGAATTTAGTGATTGTCCCCCATGATCATTCAGTAACGCACAATTCTATTCAAGAAGAGGGAAAACCGATGGCTCATCTCTGGATGCAAGACAAGAATGGTTGGGGCGCGCAGAAGCTGGACGCAGCGCTCTACGATCTTGCCGCCACTCCGATCCCTCATGCGGAGAACACGCCGATGGGCTCGGCAAGCCGGAAGTCGGCGCGGCTCATCCGCGCGGATGCGGGCGCGCTGCCTGCCTGGGCGTTGATCGCTTCGCTGGACTCCGCTGTTCGCGTGAACAGCCGCGCAGTGCACGCCGGCTTGTGTGTTCTCGCTGATCGCGACGAGATTCGCACTGGCGACGGCGTTCAGTATTTCTTTTCCACGGAGTCGCTGGCCACGGTCGTCGCGTTTCCCGGAGCGGAGCGGCCCGTCTACTGCGGCCGATGCCGTGAGCCGATTGAGGCGGGCGCACCTGCTGTATGCTGCCCTGGTTGCGGCATCTGGTATCACCAGTCCGAAGAACTCCCGTGCTGGACCTATGCCGAAAAATGCAACTTCTGTCCCTCCCCCACGGCGCTCAACAACGGCTTCTCATGGACCCCGGAGGAATGATGAAATGAAGCCAGTTCACATTGTAGTGGCCGGCGCCGGCGGCAACACCGGATCGCATTTGCTGCCGCATCTGGCGCGCATGAGCGGAATCACGCGCATCACTCTGGTCGATCCGGATGTCTATGAGCCCGCCAATCTCTCGGTGCAGAACATCGACAGCCGCGACATCGGCCAACCCAAAGTTGCAGCGCAGGCAAAAAAGTTGCAGCTCATCAATTCGCATCTCGAAATCAAGGCACTTCAAGAGCGGATTGAGGACGTGCCGCGTGGGCTGTTGCGCGGCGGGCTGATTGTAAGTTGTCTCGACAGCCGTGTGGCGCGGCAGCACGTCAACGAGATTGCATGGCGGCTGAAGACGCCGTGGATCGATTGCGGAATTCTGGGCAGCCTGAATCTGGCGCGAGTGAACTACTACGCGACCGCGCACGACACTCCGTGTCTGGAGTGTGCCTGGGGGCCAGATGAGTATGCACTGATTGAGCAGGAGTATCTGTGCGTCGCGGGCAGTGGCTCCGCTTTTCCGTCCATGGCGTCTTCGGCGCTGGGCGCGCTCGCGGCTTCACTGATGGCTCTGGAAATCGCCAAGCTGATCTCCAGCGAATTCTCTGAGCCGATCCCCGCACGGCAAGTGCTCATCGATGCGCAGCATCACAATCTACGCATCAGCACCAGCCGGCGCAATCCCTGGTGCCGCTTCGATCATCGTCATTGGGTCGTCAAACCGTGGCGCTGCCAGCCTGAGTCCACGACAGTTGGAGCAGCGTTGAAGGCGCTGGGCAGCCTGCGCGTAGAAGGGCATCACTTCGTGCATGAGATGCTGTGCCCGGGTTGCGGACGCAAGGAAAATGCGCTGCGCTTGAACCGGCCGCTGGCGCACTGCTCAGTCTGCAACCGTCGCATGGTCTCCGCGGGCTTTGGCTCGCTGGAGCGTCTGGACGAAAATTTTGCTGGAGAGTCTATCAACTTCACGCTGGCGCAAATCGGGCTGCGCGCCGGCGACATCGTGAGCTGCGGAAAGTGGCATCACCGGGAACTGGAGGCGGCATGAGCGCACATCCACATAGCGTGGGCGATCCCATCTATCAGCGATTCATGGAGCGCCAGCTTGCCGAAGGCATGGCGCTGGCTGAGTCGAGCGACATTCTGCGCTTGCACGTTCCGCCGATGGCGCCGCCTCACATTATCGCCGAGTATCTCTGCAAGGGACTCGTCCGCGATGTGTTTGGCGAAATCAAAGAGGGCAGCAAGTTTCTCGTGGGTGTGTGGTTTCCTGAGGATTACCTGCGCCGTGCCGATCCGTTTGAAATGGTACGCCTGTTTACTCCCAGAGTGTGGCACCCCAATGTGAGCGGCGATCTTCCGCTGATCTGCATCGGGCGGCTTGCGCCCGGCACAACGCTGGTGGACATTCTCTATCAGATTTACGACATCCTGACTTATCAGAAATACAACCCGAGAGAAGACGATGCGCTGAACAAGCCCGCCTGTGCATGGGCGCGCGCCAACCAGCATCGCTTTCCCATCGACCCCCGGCCTCTGAAGCGCCGCTCATTAAGCCTGGAGGTGCAGCCGAAATGAAGTTCGCCAACGAGAGCGCAGCAACCGCATATCGCGTGCTCAACAAATGCGCGCAAGAGATGGAGCCTGCCGGCCCGTGGCGCTGGCAATGCGTGATGCAGAACGGCACGCGCATGAATATTGCCGCGGCGATAGATGATAGCTTCCTTCAACTCGTCTGCCGTCCTGAGGCGATTCGCAAAGCCGCACTGGCGCTTGAAGATGCCATGCTGTGCAATAAGACGCTGGCGGGTGGAGTGAAGCTGGCAATGAACTCTTCGATCAGCGGCCTTCATCTGCGCACCGACATCATAATTGTCGATGAGCAGCAATTGATCGACCGGCTGGAGTGGGCGCTGGAAGGCTTTCACGAAGGAAATCGCTTGTTGTTCTCGTCTGATCTTCTCAACGAATGCGCAGAGCCGCAAACCGCGTCGGAGGCCGATCTTGACGAACGGCTGCGCGAGAGTCCATGGACCTGCACAAAGCGCGGGCCAAACAAATATTCAGTGGAACTCGACGCGCAAGCCGCTCCTCCTGCCGGCATCCGGATCAACGAAAGTAATCTTGAGTTGAGCGTGGAACTGCTTCGCTGCGGCGCGCCGGCGAGTGCTTCACGCCATGCGCTGGCTCTCTTTCTGCTGACGGCCACGAGCGCCTTGCGCATGGTGCGCGCATACGCGGCGCGAGCAGAGGATCAGGAATCCTTCGGGCTTCAGGTCAGCCTTCCATCTTCCGCGGCCTCCGCGGAGATCGACCATGCCCTGGCGGCCCTCTCCATCGCTTACCGGATGTGTGCGCGAGAAGCGGCAGTGCTGCTCCAGGCTGCGGCAGCTCATCATTACCTGGCTGCGCGCGATCAATCAACAACAGACAACCACCAAACAGAAAAGGAGAACTGACAATGGGAAATGCAGAAAGCGTACTCGAAATTCCACTGGAGATCAGCGATGTCTCCGGACAAAAAGTCTTTTCCGTGTCGAATGCTCCAACCAACAACACGGTAGGAGAACTTGTGCACGAGATGCTGGGAAAGATGAACCTTCCCCGCAACGACTCGAGCGGCGCGCCCTTGACGTATCAGGCGCGGCTGGAGAGAGAAGGGCGTCACCTGAATGCCTCCGAACGCATCGGCGATGCGCTCGAACGCGGCGACAAGTTGACGCTTCAGCCCAACATCGATGCTGGAGCAAGCTTTTAACCGCGCGCAACCAGGAGACAGTATGACCTTGTCGTTTCCATTTCGCTTTGCCGTGGTGATCTTTCGCGAGGACGGATCAAGCCTCGGAACCGTGCCCATACAACGCGACTGGGAACCGGTTCATGAGTGGACGCGTTTCTATTTTCAACGCAAGGGAGAACTTGCCCTTGATGGAAATGCAAGCGCGTCCGTTCTTCCGCTTTGGGAGCAAAAGCAGGGAGAGCCATACTGCAGCGGCTTCCGCGTGCAAATTGAGCAGCCGGACCACCAGCCGGTTGCGTTTGATTTTCCCATGACCCATTTTCGCGATTGCGCCAGCGTGATCGCTTCCCGCTTTGTCACGCAGAACAAGCTGCGCGAAGGAGAGTATTTCTCCTACCTGGTGATTGCGCATCCGGCGCCGCAGGAGCCGCTCGTGTCAGGTGGGCTCACCGTCGCCAATGCATCTCCGGGTTTGCCGGTTCAGGATGCCGCGCTCGATACTTTCCTCGTCAAGGCAAATCCAAGTGGCGTTCTGCAGAACGGCGATATGCCGGTCTTCGTTTCCCGCAGGGTGCTCGATGAAGCCGCCGAGCGTACTCATGCTGAAGAAGGCTCGGAGACAGGCGGCATTCTGATCGGTAAGCTCTGGCGTGATGCGTCTGCCGGAGAGATCTTCGCGGAAGTCACCGCGCAGATTCCCGCCGAGCACACCAGCGGCAGCAACGTGAAGCTCACCTTTACGCCTGAGACCTGGGCCGCGGCCGATGCTGCTTTGCGGCTGCGCAGGCGTGGAGAAATCTATCTGGGCTATTGGCATTCGCATCCGGTGCGCGTGTGGTGCAAGGACAAGGCTTGCACGCCCGAGGCGCAAAAGACCTGCCGCCTGGGCAAGGACTTTTTTTCCGCTGACGACGAAGCCGTCATGCGCGCGGCATTTCCACGCGCCTACAGCATTGCCATCGTCGCCAACGATACTGCCTTTACTGATCTGACCTTCAGCATGTTCGGCAATCGTGAAGGCGTTACGCAACCACGAGGATTTTACGTTTTAGAGGAGGATACACGTGCCAAGAAATAGAGAAGAGCAAATGAGCATGGCGGCCAGAATGCTGGAAGAGATTGGCAGCGCGGAAGAGGGCTCACTGCCGCTTGAAGAACGTTTATCGCTGCTGGCGCGGCTGCGCGATAGCGGCATGGAGAACCCTGCGGGAATCGACCGCTTCCTCCTTGATCGGATTGTGAGCCTGCACGAAGCGCTTTCGACGGTGCAGGAACAGCAGGGAAAGCTGCGGAGTTTGATCAAGGAGCTGACTGCTCCGCCTTTTTTCCCCGCCGTGTTTCTGGCTCCCGCAAATGCGCTCGATGTGCAGGGCGCGATGGTGCAGACCGACAGCGACAAGCGAGTTGTGCAGCTCGCGAATGAAGTGGCGCTTGAGCAACTGCGGCCGGGCGACGAGGTATTTCTCAGCCACGAGCGCAACTGCCTGATCGCGAAATCCGACAGCCCAAGCTTTCTTACCGGTGAAGTTGCCGCCTACAGCCGCAGCACAGCCGATGGCCGGCTGGTGTTGCGCGCGCATGATGAAGAAATTGTGACGCTGGCCAAGGCGGAACTGCGCGACGCGGGACTCAAGGCTGGAGACAGCGTGCGCTTCAGCCGCGCCGCCGGCCTTGCCTTCGAGAAGATTGAATCCTCAAAGGGCGAAGAGTATTTTCTCGAAGCAACTCCCAGCGATTCATTCGACGAGATTGGCGGGCTCGATCGCGAGATCGAGCAACTGAAGCGTCTGCTCTCGCTGCATCTTTTTTATCCGGGCATGGCAACTATGTACAAGCTGCAAAGCAAGAAATCTGTTTTGATGGAAGGGCCTCCCGGCAACGGAAAAACTAAAGTTGCGCGCGCCACTTGTCACTGGCTGGCGAGCCTCTCGCACAGCGGACGTGCGCACTTCATCAACGTTAAACCGGGCGCGCTCAACAGCATGTGGTTCGGCGCCACCGAGCAGCGCTATCGCGATATCTTTCGTATCGCGCGCCAGGCCGCAGCGGCCGAACGAGCATGTTCCCGTGGTGATGTTCTGGGATGAAGTGGATGCCATCGGCGGCAGCCGCGGCGAATCCGCCAATCGCATCGACGACAGAATGCTGAATGCCTTCATGGCGGAATTGGATGGACTTGAAGAACGCGGTAACATTGTGATTCTTTCCGCCACCAACCGCAGCGATGCGCTTGATCCGGCGCTGATGCGGTCGGGCCGCCTGGGCGATCTGGTGCTGCACTTCCCGCAGCCCAACAGTAAGGCCGCGCGCTCCATCCTCAGCCGCCACATGCCCATCGATATTCCCTATGCCGCAAACGGCGAAGGCGAGATCGAAGCGCGCGAGGCACTGCTGGATCTGGCGGTTGCGCAACTCTTCGCTCAGAGCAGCGACACGGAGTTGGCGAAGTTGAAACTGCGCGATGGAAAAGAGCGCGTCGTGCGCGCAGCGGATCTGGTGAGCGGCGCGCAGCTTGAATCCATTGCGCAATTTGCCATCGAGCGCGCTTGCGTTCGCGATGCGGAGGGCGGGCCTGTCGGCGTCTGCGCGGCGGATATGCATGCGGCCATCTCCGGCTTCTTCCTCGCAGCCCCGCGCGCGCTTACGCCGCGCAATGCCCGCAACTACCTGCACGATCTTCCTCAGGACGTGGACGTTGTGCGCGTCGATCTTGTTGAGCGCAAGGTCAAGCATCCTCACCTCTATCGCGTGGAGGCAGCCTGAGATGAACACACATTCAACTACGAACGCGGCTTTCGAATTGCTGCCCCGGCTGTGCGGCGCAGACATTGAGCTGGGAAATTTCATCGCTGGCGACGAGCGCGCCGGAGGCACTGGCTATGAGGCCTCGCGCGCCTTGCTGGCGGAGATCGATGGCTTGCCTCTTCGCCATTCGGGATACGTAAACAACTGGTGGACTGCGCCCAGCCCGGCTCCTCGCGCCGCATGCAGCTTTTCGTCTGGCAGCAGTGCGGCTACCAGCGCCTGTGCCTACAATCCGCAAGACGTAAGCCGCCGCTTTCTGTTGAGCAACGGAGGATGCGCGTACATCGATCTCGATCATGTCGAGCTTTGCCTGCCCGAAGTCATCGATGCCTTCGATCATGTCGCCGCCTGGCACGGCATGCTCCGCATGATGAAGACGGCTCTTGACAGCGCCAACGAAAAACGGCCGCCCAACAGAAAAATTCAAGTGCTGGTCAACAACAGCGATGGCCAGGGCAACTCCTACGGAAGCCATCTCAATTTCATGATTTCCCGCCGCGCGTTCGACAATATCTTTTGGCGCAAAGCGCATTATCTTCAGTTTCTCGCATCATTTCAAATCTCCAGCATTCTTCTCACCGGGCAAGGCAAGGTGGGAGCGGAGAATGGCCGGCCCGCGACGCCATACCAGATCAGCCAGCGCGCCGACTTCTTCGAAACTCTGCAAGGGCCGCAGACCACATTCAACCGGCCCATCGTCAATGCGCGCGACGAATCGCTTTGCGGACGAAGCACTATGAATGATCCATCAGCGCCCGCGCGCCTTCACGTCATATTTTTCGATAGCGCGCTGGCGCACGGATCGGCGCTCTTCCGGGTCGGCCCCATGCAACTCATCCTGACTCTGCTTGAACGTGGGCTGGTCAATTCGCGCCTGATTCTCGACGATCCGCTGGCCGCGCTCTATCGCTACAGCCGCGATCCGGCATTGCAAGCGAGCGCCGAACTGATCAATGGAGAGCAACTCACTCTTGTCGAGCTGCAAAGTGCTTATCTCGAAGATGCGAAGCGCTACGCGGCTCAAGGTGTCTTCGAAGGCGTTGTGCCTCACTACGAACAGATCCTTGCTCTGTGGGAAGACGCCGTCAACAGTTTTGTGAAACAGGATTTCATGGCGGCGGGGCGACGCGGCATCGACTGGGTGTTGAAGTTGATGGCCATTGAGAGGTCCATGGATCAGCACGCCGGCCTGGACTGGATCTCGCCCGAGATCAAAGTCATCGATCATCTGTACTCAAGCCTGGACAACGACGGCCTGTATTGGGCTTACGAATCCGGCGGCTTCACCGAGCCGCTGGTCACGCCGCCGCGCATTGCGCATTTCGCGGCCAACCCGCCGCAGGATACGCGTGCCTGGACCCGGGCGATGCTGCTGCGCCGCGCCGCGCCCGACAGTGTCTTCAGCGTCGATTGGGACTCGATCACCTTCAGGCTGCGCGGCAAATACAACTGGCCGTCTTATCGCACTTTTGATTTGTCGAATCCACTTGGATACACACAGGCCGAGGTCCAGCACATCTTCGAAAACACGGACGATTTTGCACAACTGCTGGATGCCTTGGAATCGGATTCAACGGAACGAACACT
>CAWFZU010000161.1:0-5891 GCA_963820195.1 uncultured Acidobacteriaceae bacterium
TTATCCTTGCTCCCAGCTCCCGGAGTGGGCCATCGAGAATAGCCTGGGCCAAAGCCCTGGGAAAGGCTGCGCCTGGCATCCCATGGAATAACTCTACCCGTAGTACTGGAAATGCTTCCAGAACTCCGGCCAGGGTAAGCGGATGTTGCGGCAGACGTAGACCTGGTCGCGGTCGCGGAAAGTGTCGTTGACAACTCCATAGGGATTCCATAGCTGTGCGGCGTCCTGGCAGGAGGCGAAGATCTGGTTCAGTTCGCCTGGCTTGAAGCCGACGGCAATCACGGTCTGGGGCGGAGGGTCGCCGTAGCCGCGGAGCCAGTTGGAGTTCATTCCGCTGATGGCGCGGGGCAGTCCGTAGGCTCGGCCATAGAGGTTGACGGCCCCGGCTTCCCCTTCGTCAGCAGCCATCACGCCAACGCCGGCTCGATCAGCGGCGGTGAGGGAATCGCGAACATGAGCGACTGTGCGGGCGAGTTCCGGCCAGCCGATCTGCATATTGAATTGATGGACGACTGCGTCCTGGACGCGCCACCACGCGGAATTGATTGGGGCAAAGGGGAGGATGAGGGAGGCGAGGCTCAGGCCGGCGATCCCGAGCGTCGTCCAGGCCGCACGCAGTATCCGCGACTGCCTTGGCGCGGGGAGCGACCTGAGCCGGCTTTCGCTCCATACTGCGCCGGCGGCGAGCAGCATGGGATAGGCCGGGGCAAGGTAGTAGTCGCGCCCGCGAACGGCCATAAGGCAAACGAGCGTAAGAAGGTACATCCAGCCGATCATGCGCCACGGCTTGCCCTCGGGGCGGCGAAAGACAAACCACAGGCCTGCCAGGCAGAGCGGCACAGTGACAGGATTGAGGACTTGCCAGAGCTGGCTCAGGAGGAAGTTGTCCGTACGTCCCAGGCCGATGTCGCGGGCATGGATGCTGCGCATCCAGGCAAGGCTGACGAAGTGGTGCTGATATTGCCACCAGAGGTTAGGCGCGACAATGAACAGAGTCAGCGCCACTCCGCACCAGAACCAGGGGCAGCGAAGGTAGCGGCGGTTCGAGGTCAACAACATCCCGCCCAGAAGAGCGGCTACAAGGAATGCCATGGTGTACTTGGTCATGAGTCCGAGGCCGATGAAGGCGCCGATGCCAAGCCACCAGCGCGCATCGCCGCTTTCGAGCAGCCGCACCACGCACCAGGCCACCGCGACCCACCACAACAGGTCGAATGACATATAGGACATGAAGGAGCCCGAGAAGAAGACTGCCCCTCCGATGCTAGCCGCAAATGCCGATACCAGCATCGCCTGGCGGCCGCCGCCCATGGCGCGCGCCATGAGCCCGGTGAGCACAGCCATGATCCCGCAGGCGATGGCGGCGAAGCAACGAAAGCCCATGAGCGACGTCCCGAAGAACGCGAGTTCGATGCGGCCCAGAAAGGCGGTCACCGGCGGGTATACGACGTATCCCCACTCCAGGTCGCGCGTGTTGGAGTAGGTGAGCAGCTCGTCGCGGTGGAATCCGTAGCGCGCGCCTGCGCTGAGATGGAGCACGGTGAAGGCGAGGCCGAGAAGCCAGAGAGCGGCGGTGTCGCTCGAGAGAATCCGGCGCAGGTGAGGCGAAGCGTGCATAGGCCCTCGATGGGAAGATGGATTCGTGGGCTAGTATAGCGCGAAGGGACAACGGGCGCTGGGATGGCTGCATATCTCCAACCCCACCCTGATGAGCAACGTAGAAAGAGACCTGCGGTTGCTTTTTGTCGTAATGAGAGGACTGGTCTGGAGGGAGGCTGGGGTTTCAACCCTGCAAGAGCCCATCCACCCATTCCCGAAAATCAACCAGCGCGACGAAGCCGCGCTCGGGGCCATAGTAAAGATGCAGGATTCAGTTTATGAAGCTATTCGCGTTAGCTGAGGCGAGAACAGCGTTGATCAGGACCGATCCTGCGATTGCCCCTAAAGCACACCGAATGAGCGCATTGGGCTATTCTCGTCAACCCGGAATCACGCCGAGGGCAGATCAGCGAACACTGGCTGACTTCATGGGACTTATCCGAGGAGCAGCGTGGATTCGGCGCTACTTCCTGATGGTCGACCTCCAGCAGCTATCGCGCACATCCGGATTGCTGGTGACATTCACACCCATGAGTGAACTACGCGACTGCATGGTTCCGCCTTTGCCCAAACAGATCAGACAAATTGAAGAAGAGCCTCGGAAGATTCCGATTCGCGGTCGCGGCAAACGCGCTTGCGGCGCATCCGCGTGCTTGGCGGAATCCTCGGGCGCATGATTGTGATTACTTGGCTTCCGGAGCCGCCTTCTTGTGCTCCACGAAGATGTGTGCCTGATGACAGCTCACACACGTCCTGCCTTTCATAAATGGATCGGACTTCAGTTGTGCCACCTGATCGGTGTGACAGTTGTCGCATGCGCTTAACCCCGGCGTGCCCGCGAAGTCCGGTGCTGTTGTCTCGCCATGGCACACGATGCATTCGACACCGTTGGTGGCATGTGGGCTGGCCTTCCATTGGTCATAGATCGCCTTGTGGCAACTGGCACAGGTATCCCCGGCCGGAAGCAGCCGATGGTGAATATGCTTGGCTTGATCCAGCTGAGCCATGGCAGGTTGGACGGCCGCAGCCAAAACCAGAAAAACGAACAGGGTGAGACCGAAGATGCGCGCGCGGAAACGATTCATGGGCAGATCTCCTGAGTACGGAATTCAAGTATCGAACCGGCGATGGCTGCAATCTGTGATACACATCACATCTCACCTGGATGCCAGGTGGCCCGCTCATTAACCTCGAAGAATCGCTATGAGGAGTGAGAAGCTGTGCCCCGTTCATCGCGGCTCTATCGCGATGAGCGGGCGGGTGACGCAGGTCCGGGGGATAAATAATGAGGGCGCCCCAGGTCTCGATTGAGAGACCGGGGACAACCGGCCATCCTGGTAATGTCCCCTGTTCCCGGATCAAAACGCCGCCAATCAGCCCCGATTTTGCGCTAAAAACGACCAAACAACCACCAATAACAGCCATTTTTTAATGTTTTGGTCTACCTGTAACCGGACATTTCATGGATAAATGTGATCCTATGAGTCGGCATTTCGCGAAAAATGTAGGTTTATATGCGGACCTTTTCGCCTGACGCGTTTTTCTCTTTCATTCTGCAGCCTTTTAGCCGGACAAACCGCACATCTTTTGTCGGCTTACAGGTCTCCAAAAAAGCAAGATGAGGCAAGAACACGCAATAAGACCACCTCTAGGGTAACGTAACTGCCTCAAGCCTATCGCGGAAGGGCGGATTTCTGCTGTGCGATCCAGGCATCGATGCGGTCGCTCAGCACGTCGAGCGGCAGGGCGCCTGTGTCCAGCACCTGATCGTGGAAGGCGCGCAGGTCGAAGTTGTTGCCCAGAGCCGACTTAGCCCGCTCGCGCAGCTCCAGGATTTTGAGCTGGCCGATCTTGTAGGCCAGCGCCTGGCTGGGCCACGCGATATAGCGGTCCACCTCGGCCTGGATGCTGGTCTCGTCGATATTCGAGTGCTCGTGGAAGTAATCGACCATCTGCTGGCGGCTCCAGTGCTGGGAGTGGACGCCGGTATCAACGACCAGGCGGATCGCCCGCCAGATGTCCGCCTCCAGCCGCCCGTAGTCCGAATAGGGGTCCTGGTAGAAACCCACGTCCTTGCCCAGCCGCTCGGAGTAGAGCCCCCAGCCCTCGATGTACGCCGTATAGCCCAGGTGCTTGCGGAAGGTGGGTACGTTCGGTAAGTTCCTGAGCGATAGAGATTTGCAGATGATGACCGGGAAGTCCCTCGTGGTAGGCGATGGCCTCGACGCTGTAGAGATTGCGGCTGGCGGCGTTGTAAGTGTCGATGCGCAGACGGCCGGGGCGGCTGCCGTCGGGCGTGCCGGCCTCATAGTAGGCGGGCGCGGAGGTTTTTTCCAAGTATTCCGGTACCGCATCAACCTCAAAGTGCGCCTTGGGCAGGCGGCCAAAGTACTTGGGCAGCACAGCCTGCATGGGGCCAAGATAGCCGCGATAGGCTGCCAGCAGCGCCTCCGCCGAGGCCGGATGCAGCTTGGGATTGGTCTTCAAGCTGGCTCGGAAGCTGGGTAGATCCGCAAAGCCAAGCTTCTGCGCGATGGCCAGCATCTGGGCCTCGTCGCGCTTGACCTCGTCGAGGCCGATCTGATGAATCTGGGCGGCGGTCAGATCGGTGGTGGTGGTGCGGCGAATGCTGAAAGCATAGTACTTAGCGCCATCGGGCAGCGCGGAGATGCCGGGCTCGGCGCGGCCGGCGGGAATGTAGCTGACCTCCAGGAAGCGGGCAAAGCGCTTGTAGGCGGGCAGCACTTCCTTGCCGATGGCGTCGAGCATTTCGGCCTTGATGCGCTCTTGCTCGGTGGGCTTGATGGCGGCGGGAAAGCTCTTCAGCGGAGCGGCGAGCGGCGAGTCTTCGGGCTTTTGGCCGGCCAGCTCCTTGACCTGATCCAACGCCTTTTCAAGCAGATAGCGCGGCGGCACGCGGCCATCCTCGATGCCGATGGACATATTCGTGGTCACCTGCTCGAAGGCCCGGGGAAGCGCGTGCAGGCGGGCGATCCAATCGTCGTAGTCCTTGACGGTGGCAAAGCTAAGTTGCGCCACCAGTTGCGGATAGGTGGTATGAATGCCGCTCATCTGGTTTAACGGCATCTCCCACTCCTTGAAGCCCGCGGCCTCGGCGTCGTCGGCAAACTGGCGCAGCAGCAGATCGCGGCTGATCTTCTCCTGGTCCGTAAAGCCTGTAGGATCAATGGCTACCAGCTTCATGAGGAACTCCTCCTCACGGGCCAGCCAGGCGTTCTCCGCCTTGACGGAGTAGTCGGTGATGCGGTCGTTGTAGCGCAGGTCGCCGAGCACGGAGGCATACTCCGGCGAGCGCTCCATCGTGGCCTGCCAGTAGTCCTCGAAGAGGGCGTTGAGGGCCTTGCGGCGGTCTTCCAGCGGAGCGGCTGTAAGTGCCAGACCTGACAGGGTTTGCGCGCGCATTTTGGGGAGATACGCGAGCAGCAGAAAGGCGGCGACGGCCAGAGCGGGCAACAGGAATCTTCTCAAGGGAGCGGGTCCTCCGTATGGAATCAAGGGGCGGAATTGCCCTGCCTTTGAGTGTAAAAGATGGATGCGGTGGGGGCCGATAAAGTGATGCGTTTCAGGTGATTGGTTTGCGGCCACTGTGAAGCTAGAGGTAGCCGGTTTACCCCTGAAATGAACAGCTACAGGTTACTGGTTTCGGGGAAAGTGGTGATCTGTAGCTGTACGGTTTTGTATGCAATGGAGACTTCTAGCTGTCCACATTTACCGGGAATGACTGCAAGTACCTCATCAACGAATTTGAAATCGCTCCGGATGGCGGGAGTCCGGGGTGTTTGGGAGCGAAGATTTGGCGATTTTTCTGACTATGGTTGGTCAAGTTTTGTCAGGGGTCAGTCCCAAGTCTCACGAGCGAGGAGCGCCTGGCTATCTCTCGTGCGTTGCGGCCCGCTCCCGGTTCAGCGTGAGCAGACGCTCCAGCAACTGCGCATCGGTCAGCGCCGCCGGCCAGCCGTAGGCGGCAAAGACCGCCTCGTCCAGTTTACGGTGGGCATTCTCCAGCCAGGAGGGACGCTTGTTATAAAGGTTGGTCAGGGTCAGCTTGGCGAGGGCTTCCGGCGCGGCGTTGGGCGGGTTGAGCCAGTTGTCGCGCTGGCGGACGAGTTCCCGCGCGCCCTCGGCGATGGCCTCGACGAGCGTCGAATCCTGCGGCTCCTTGCCTGGCTGCCAGGGGAAGGGGAAGGTTTCAAAGGTTGAGGTGGGCGTATAGCGGAAGCCGCTCTCCATCCGCCATCGAGGATCGGCGCGCGACCGGAATCTCGGTGCGC
>CAWFZU010000162.1:0-3718 GCA_963820195.1 uncultured Acidobacteriaceae bacterium
CAATTGAGCTTGAGAGCATTGCGGTTGATGAGTCCGACCGATTTGAGCAGGGGGAATACGTTCCGGAGTTGCACGAGGCGGATGAGGGATCAGGCAGCGTGACTGTGATTCGAACCGGGAAGATGTGGAATGCGGTGTTGGCGGACCTTTGGCGCGGTGTGCCGGCAAGCCGCATATCAGCGAGATTTCACGCAGGCATTGCGGAAGGGTTTATCAATGCAGCGGCCAACGCGCGCATCGAGACCAGCATCAATGCGGTTGCTCTCAGCGGCGGATGCATGCACAACCGCCGGCTGGCGCGGCTGCTGCGGTCGGGTTTGGAAGAGGAAGGCTTCGAAGTCTATCAGCATCGCAGCGTCAGCCCCGGCGACGGCGGCCTGAGTTACGGGCAGATTGTAGTCGCGGCGGCGATGCTGAATCCGTTATCCGGCAAGATGAACTAGCTGCTGCGCTTCCTCGCGCGGGCCGAGCAGCGAGACGCGGGGGATGCGTCCGCGCACCATCGCCACTTCGTCGCAACGATGCAAACGCGGGCAGCTCTGGCAATCCTTGAAGATTTTGTCGGGCAGCTCGGACTTGTCTTCAACGGTGCGGAATCCATAGCGGAAGAAGAAGTCGGGGATGCGCGTGAAGAGGCAGATGGATTGAATGCCGTGCTCTTCGGCCTCCTCGATCAGCGCGGCCAGAATGCGGCTGCCTGCGCTCTTGCTCTTGGCTTCGGGCTTGACGACGATGGAGCGCACCTCGCAGAGATGCGGCCCGTAAAAGTGCAGCGCGCCGCAACCGAGGAAGACGCCTCCATCGGATTCGGCGACGGTGAAGTCGCGAATGTTTTCGCAGATCTCGGCGAAGGAACGCTTCAGCAGCGTGCCGTCGCCGGAGAGCGAATTCACCAGGTCGTAGACCTTCGAGGCGTCTTGCAGCAGCGCTTTACGCACCAGCATGAACAGCCTCCTGCTTCAGCGCACCTATACGTACAGTCGCTTCGGCCTGCGCCTCGCACACGCGCTCCCTCGCGGTTCCTCCGGCCACGTTATGGCAATCGAGCGTGGCGTCGAGTGTAATCGCTGCGAAGAAATCCTCGCCGAACTCTTCGCCGAATTGCCGCAGTTCATCGAGCGAGAGCGCGTTGAGTTCAACGCCTTTTTCGATTGCAAAGCGCACAGCGTTACCGATCTTCTCATGCGCGGGGCGAAAAGGAACGCCCTTGTGAACGAGGTACGTAGCCGCGGCCATCGCATTCAAGTAGCCCGACTGCGCCGCTTCATTCATAGGCTCGCGATTGAACTGCAAAGCCGCTGTGAAGCGCGCCACTAGCCTGAGCATCTGCGGCACAAACTCGACGGTGAAAGCCGGCTCCTGGGTCTCCTGCATGTCCTTATTGTAGGCCAAAGGCAGGCCTTTCAGCAGCAGCGTCACTGCTTCGGCCGCGCCGTGAATGCGCCCGATCTTTGCGCGAATCAACTCGGTCAGATCGGGATTTTTCTTCTGCGGCATCGCGCTGGAGCCGGTCGAAAAGGCCTCGGGCAGCGTCACGAAATTGAATTCGGCGGTTGCAAAAAGCGTAATCTCCTCGGCGAAACGGCTCAGATGCAAACCGACAAATGTCAATGCCTGCAAATATTCCAGAATAAAATCGCGGTCGCTGGTGGCGTCCATCGAGTTGGCCGTGGGTGCGGTGAAACCCAACTCACGCGTGGCAATCGTGCGATCCAGCGCAAGCGTTGCGCCGGCCACTGCTCCTGAGCCTAATGGACAATAGTTGAGCCGCTCCATGCAATGGTGCAGGCGCGTTGCATCGCGCAGAATCATCTCGACATACGCCAGCAACCAGTGGGCGACAAGAACGGGCTCCGCGCGCTGGAGATGCGTATAGCTAGGCATTACGGCATCGCCTGATTGTTGAACTAGTTTAATGAGGGCACTGCCCCAGTCGGCAAGTGCGTCAAGAGTGAGGCCGATTTGCCGGCGCACATAGAGCCGCAGATCGGTGGCGATCTGCTCATTGCGGCTGCGGCCGGTGTGCAGCTTGAGTCCTAGCGAGCCGATGCGGGCAACTAATTCAAGTTCCACAAAGTGATGAATGTCCTCGGCCGTCGCGTGATCGCGCACCAACGCCTTGCCCGCCTCCGTGGCGTGTTCAGCGGCAATCGCATCCAGCGCCGCACGCAACTCCGTTGTCTCATCTGTTGTGAGGATCTTCGCGGCGCAGAGAGCGGACGCGTGCGCCTTGCTAGCGGCAATCTCTTCGTCGAGAAGCCGCCAATCGAAGACGATAGACCGCTGCCACGCTTCGAACTCCTTGTCCAGAGGCTCGCGGAAACGGCCCGACCACATCTTCCCGGTTTGCTGTTCGTTGAACATTGCTTTAAGCGTACCTCATGCTATTCCTTCTCCTTACCGCTGTTGAGTTGAGGCATTTCGCTACCTTTGCTGAGCGTGAGGAGGCCTGTCTTGGCGTACGTGAGAAGCTTCTCACGCGTGTCGGTGATGTCGAGGTTGCGCATGGTGAGTTGTCCAATGCGGTCGCGCGGGCTGAAGGTAGATTCAGTCTTTTCCATACTGAGGCGCTCGGGATGGAAGGTGAGGTTAGGCGATTCGGTATTCAGAATGGAGTAGTCGTTGCCGCGGCGCAGCTCCAGTGTGACCTCGCCGGTAATGGGTTTGGCGACCCAGCGCTGGGCGGATTCGCGGAGCATGATGGCCTGGGAGTCGAACCAGCGGCCCTGGTAGAGCAGACGGCCGAGCTTGCGGCCATGGTCGCGGTACTGCTCGATGGTGTCCTCGTTGTGAATGCCGGTGATGAGCCTTTCGTAGGCGATGAAGAGCAGGGCGAGGCCTGGCGCCTCGTAGATGCCGCGACTCTTGGCCTCGATGATCCTATTCTCGATTTGGTCGCTCATGCCGAGGCCGTGCTTGCCGCCGATGCGGTTGGCTTCGAGAAGAAGTTCGACGGGGTCGCTGAACTCGCGGCCGTTGAGCGCGATAGGTGTGCCCTCTGCAAAACGGACAACAACCTCTTCGCGCGTGATTGCTACATCGTCGCGCCAGAAGGCCGTGCCCATGATGGGGACAACGATCTTGACGGACGAAGAGAGATGCTCCAGGTCCTTGGCTTCGTGGGTTGCGCCGAGGATGTTGGAGTCGGTGGAGTAGGCCTTCTCGTCGGACATCTTGTAAGCGAAGCCGTGGCGCTGCATATACGCCGACATCTCGGCGCGGCCGCCAAGCTCGTCGATGAATGCCGCGTCGAGCCAGGGTTTATAGACCT
Source organism: uncultured Acidobacteriaceae bacterium (assembly GCA_963820195.1). Taxonomy (GTDB): domain Bacteria; phylum Acidobacteriota; class Terriglobia; order Terriglobales; family Acidobacteriaceae; genus Telmatobacter. The sequence continues at coordinate 3,272 of CAWFZU010000162.1, forward strand.
GTAGGCTGGGATTGACGAGCAGGCCGTAACGATAGAAGCGCTCGATGTCGTTGCCTTTGTATGTGGAGCCGTCGCCCCAGATGTTGACTTCGTCCTCCTTCATTGCGGCCACCAGCATGGTGCCGGTGACGGCGCGACCGATCGGAGTGGTGTTGAAGTAAGGGACGCCAGCCGTCGTGATGTGGAAGGCGCCGGCCTGTAGCGCGGCGATGCCTTCGCGAACCAGCGGGCCGCGGCAGTCAATGAGGCGGGCCTTCTCAGCGCCGTATTCGAGGGCCTTGCGCGGGATCTCGTCGTAGTCGGATTCGTCGGGCTGGCCCAGATTGGCCGTGTAGGCGTAAGGGATCGCACCCTTCTGCTTCATCCAGTGCAGGGCGGCGGAGGTGTCAAGCCCGCCGGAAAAAGCAATGCCAACTTTCTGACCAACGGGCAGCGTTTCGAGAATTA
>CAWFZU010000163.1:0-6973 GCA_963820195.1 uncultured Acidobacteriaceae bacterium
GGTAAGCCTAGCCTTGTTTGTGGCGCAATGGTTCCGTTATCCCAATGCCCAGGTCTTCGCCTTCGATAAGGGGCACTCCCTGTACGGTCTGTGCAAGGCCGCTGGCGGCCGCTTCTATGACATCGGCGAAGGCGGGCTGTCCTTTCAGCCTCTTCGGGATATTGACGACGAAGCGGAGTTTGGCTGGGGGCAGGAGTGGGTGGAGACCGTGCTGCGGATGCAGAAGGTGGACATCGGGCCGGGGGAGCGGAACACCATCCATCGCGCCCTGCAGCAGCTCGCCAGCGCCCCGCGCGAACGGCGGACGCTCACCGAACTTGAGGCCAATCTTCAGGATGAAAAGCTCAAGGCCGGTTTGCAGCCTTACGTCATCGATGGCGCGCTGGGCGGACTGCTCGACTCGCGCAACGACGGCCTGACGACCTCGCGGTTCGTTGTCTGCGAGATGGAGACGCTGTTGAGCGGCTCCTACGGCGAAGCGACGGTCATGGCCGTCCTGCTCTATCTCTTCCGGCGCATGGAGCGGGCGCTCGATGGCAGCCCGACGCTGGTTCCCATCGACGAAGCCTGGCTCTTCCTGAAGCATCCGGCCTGGCGCGACAAGATTCAGGACTGGCTCAAGACGCTGCGCAAGAAGAACGCGGTCGTTCTTCTTGCAACGCAGAGCATGGCGGACGTGAAGGAGTCGCCGATTGCATCGGCGATTCTGCAAAGCACGGCAACGAAGATTTACCTGCCGAACTCGGAGGCCGGCAACGAAGGAATGCGCCAGTTCTACGAGTACGCCGGCCTCAACAGCCGGGAGATTGAGCTGCTTCAGAGTGCGACGCCGAAGCGCGATTACTACATCGTGCAGCGGCTTGGACGGCGCATGATCTCCTTCCGCCTCGGGCCGGTGGCGCTGGCCTTTCTCGGCGTCTCCGGCCAAAAGGATCGAGCGCGAATCGACGTCCTGGCCGCGGAATTCGGCGAGGGCTGGATTTCCGAGTGGATGCAAGGAAAGGAAAGTTGAACAAGGATGGATCGACTACTACGAAGGAGGAACGAATCATGCAACCCAAATGGCTCGCTAAGAGCGCAACCGCAATCGTCCTGGTCGCCCTGATGGCGACTGAAACCGTTAACCCGGTCCCGGCTTATGCAGGAGTGCCGGGAGTCTTCGCAACCGAATACACGCAGATTCTCAACTACCTGCAGTTGATCGGTTCGCTCGAAAAGCAGGTAATGATGGTCGAAAACCAGCTCACCCAGATCGCGGACATGGCGAAGCACGGTGTCACCATCACCAATCAGCTCTTCGGGACCGTGGCATCGGATATTACCAATCTGAATCAGATCGTGAAGACGGGCCAATCGCTCTCCTACACGATGAGCAATCTGGACGGAACTTTCCGTCTCCGGTTCCCCGGCTACTCTTCGTCCACCAATTACGGGCAGTCGTATCAGACCTGGAGTCAGACCAGTCTCGATAGCACGCTCGGCGCTCTGAAGGCTGCCGGATTGCAGAACTCGCAGTTCGACAGCGACGCGGCCCTGCTGCAAACGCCTGCAAGGCCAGAGCCAATCGGCGGTGGGCAGAATGCAGGCTATCGAAGTCGGAAACCAGATTGCGGAGAATCAGGCTGAGCAATTGATGAAATTGCGGCAACTGATGATGGCGGATATGCAGAGCAAAGCGTCTTATCAAGGAGCGCTCGTTCAGGCGGAAGCAACAAAGCAGGCAAATTCTGACTTGTTCTTCGGCCAAACTCAGGTGACGAGCGACGGCGTTTCATTCTAGGAGAATGCGATGAAGAGGTTTTGCGCTTTTGTGGTTAGTGCCGGCCTGATGATCGTGGCAGGATGCAGGCACATTGAGCCGAGTCCGATTGTCACGGCTTTTCAAAATGCCGGGGGTGGCGATGTTGACCATGCCACTCCCGGCAGCATTTCGGCGTTTCTTGCCAAACACGAGGATCTCCGCAAGCAACTCACTCCGCTCTGCAAACAAAGACAGGCAAGTGCTCCGGCAGACTGGGCAACCACGGACGAGGGCAAGGTGTGCGCGGGCAATGCAAGCGCCAACTTCTTCGGAAAACCCACACTGAAGTCCGATGGTGTGGCGTTTTGAGGTAACTATGGCTCAAAGACGAAAACTCCTCTATGTGGTGGCCGTGGCGCTTGCCGCGGCCGCCACAGCTCATGCTCGCAGGCTCAACTCCGGTCGATGTGGGTGGAACATTCCAGCAGATTGAGCAGGCGGCGAACGCATGGATTCCCGCAATCATGCAGGAAGCCTCCTTCCTGTTCTACGTTCTGGCCACGCTGGACTTCGCCTGGGGAGCGCCGCAACTGCTCCGGGAACACGACTTCAACGGCTTGTTCCTCAGCCTGATTAAGAAGCTGCTGGTCATCTCCTTCTTCTATGCCGTGCTCATCAATGGCCAGACCTGGATACCGGCCATCGTCAACAGCTTCGCCCAGCTCGGCGCAAATGCGGCGGGCGTTTCCGTGGCGCAGAATCCATCGGACATCATGACCCAGGGGCTTCAGATTGTCTCGGACCTCTTTACCAAGGTCTCATCCACAAGCCTCCTGACGGAGCCTGGCGGGGCCATCACGACGATTCTGGCTGCCTGCATCGTGCTTGCCTCCTACATCATCATCACGCTTCATTACGTGGTCACGAAGCTCGAAGCGATTATCGTGATGTCGGCGGGCTACATCTTCCTTGGCTTCGGTGGAAGCCGGTGGACTTCGCCTTACTTTGAAAGGTACATTTCTCTTGCGGTCAGTACCGGCGTCCGCCTGATGCTGATTTACCTCATGCTGGGCGTCTTCAAGACGATCTCGAACAATTGGATCGCAACGATGAACGGCTATACGGCCGATCAGCCCATCACCCAAATCTTCCCAACCTTGATGTCGATGCTGCTGTTCGCCTTCGCGTCCTGGATGATCCCGAAGATGGCGGCGTCGATTGCCTCGGGAACGCTTGGCTCCGGCGCGGCGGACCTGGTAGGCATGGGCGCGGAGATTGGCAAAGCGGCTGCGCTCGGCGCGGCCACGGTTGCCGTGGTCGCGGCCACCGGAGGAGCCGGGGCTGTTGCCGGAGGCGCGCTGGCGGCAACGGAAACAGCAGGTGCGATGGGAGGCGCGGAGGTTGGCGCGGAGGCCGCCTCGGGGGCTGCCTCCGCCGTTGGTGGAATGGGTGAGGCCGCTGCGGAGACGGGAAGCGCGCCAGCGCCGCCCGTTCCTGCCGCGGAAGCGGCTGGTTCTCCCAGTTCTCCTCCCGCTCCGCCTCCGCCGTCTGCAGCGAACGGGCCATCGGAGAGCTCCATCTGCGCCTCCAGCGCCGCCGTCATCGGCCAATAACCTTCAAACCTTGGCGCGGCACGCAACCAACGTCAACGTCCCGCACGATGGCAGCGGGCACGCGCCATCGGCACAACTGCGAATCGAGAGGGAGGAATAACAGTGCCAGAAACAGCTATACCCCAAACACCTTATGTTCGCGCCCGTCAGGAGTGGGATGAACGGTTCGGCGACCAGATCAAGAGCAAGAATAACTGGCGTCTCGTCGGCGTTCATCGCGATGGGAACGACATTCTTTTGCGTGGCCGGCATGGTCGCCATCGGCTATCGCTCGAATACGGTGCCCTATGTCGTCGCGCTTGACGATGTGGGCCGGGCGGTTCCGGTCATCCCGGCCAAACAGGTTGCGGTCAAGGATGTGCGCTTGCAGGAAGCGGTGGTTGCCCGGTGGATCACTGACCTGCGGACGGTTGTTACGGACGCGGTTGCTCAACGGCGCCTGGTTGATGAGGTCTACGCGCAGACCGGGAAAAACTCACCGGCGTCGGCCACTATCACTGAGTTCTACTCGAAAAGCTCGCCCTTCGACCTGCTGACGAAAGAGACCGTTGACGCCTCGGTCGAATCCATCGTCCAGCAATCTTCCAAAACATACGAGGTGGCCTGGACGGAAGTGACCCGCGACCTGAGCGGCAGTCTTGTCGCCACGCATCGTTATCGGGCCTTCGTCTCGGTGGTGACGCAAGAGGTCACGGACGCAAGACAGGCATTGGTCAACCCGCTCGGCCTCTACGTCACAAACCTGACCTGGGGCGAAGTCGTCACGACAGGCAGCGACGCTCAAACCGGAAATGCCCAAGCAGTGAATGGAGGTAACAACAGATGAAGTGGCTCGCGGCAATGGCAATGGCAACCCAAATAGCGAGTGCGGCGGTGGGCGTGACGGCGAGCGCCCAAACCGCTCCGGCGCTCACACCACAGCAGAAGCAAGAGCTGTCAACCTACGACTTCAAAGGCGCGGAGTCTGCTCTGGAGGCACAGGATAATCAGTCAACGTCGAAGCCAAGCCCGCTGACTCAGATTCCTCCATTGAAGGTTCCGCCGATTGTGAGCCGGAATGTCCCTGCTCAAAACGCATCCGCTCAGTCTTCACCCGCTGGCGCTCCGGCGGACAAAGGCTCAGAGGTTCCGCTGAACTGGAGACCACCTCACGCGGAATTGAACGCCGCGGCGGTCAGCGCGGCGGCGGTTTCCCGTCAATGGGAAACCGGAGTCGCAACGCCCACACCCGGCGCTGACGGCCGGGTCGTCTACATCTTCGGCCAGGGAATGCCCGTCATGGTCTGCGCTCCACTGCGCGTCTGCGCAATCGAGTTACAGTCTGGCGAGCACCTCGAAAGCCAACCGCAGATTGGCGATTCCCGCCGTTGGGAGATTACGCCCGTCCTCTCCGGTTCCGGCCTTGATGAAACGCCGCTGCTGATCGTGAAGCCGATTGAGGCGGGTCTTGAAACCGACTTGATCGTTTCCACGGACCGGCGAACCTACGTCTTCCGGCTCATCTCCGATCCCACGCGCTTTGTCTCCCGGCTGGCCTTTCAGTATCCCGGCGAGGATGCCGCAAAGTGGGCGGCGTTTCAAGCTCGGCAGGACTGCGGCAAAGCGCGATGCCGAGGCAGTGGCGGAGCAGGCGCGCGAGAAAGACAAGCGGGCCGGCGTGGTGCCGATGGCGGAGAACGCCCTCGACAACCTCTACTTCGACTACAAACTCAATGGCGACGCGGCTTACCGTCCCCAGCAAGTATTCGACGATGGCCAGCACACCTACCTGATTTACCCGAACGACGGCCGGTTCCGCGAGCTGCCGACGCTCCTGATTCAGGTGAACGGCAAGTCGGAGCTGGTCAACTTCCGCGTCGATGGCTCGCGTTACATCGTGGATCGGCTCTTCGACAAAGCAATTCTGGTCGTTGGCGTCGGCAAAAAGCAGACCCGCGTGACCATCACGCGGGCGACACCCTACTCCGGCAGCACCGGGAAGAGGAGCTGAGTATGGCGATAACAGGAGAGAATTCCAAGCCGCTCGATCTTGAGAGCGCGGCAGCCGAGCAAAGCGCCGAGCAAAGTCAAGACGAGATCCGAAGCGCGGCACAGACCGATAAGGTCGTGCGCGGCGTCAATGGCAGTCTCACCCCAAAGGCGCGCAAACTCCGTCCGCTGGCCGGGATCATCCTTATTGCCCTGGTCGTCCTGGCCGCGGCTTATATGCGGCATGGCCTCGCAAGCCGCAACAATAAGGCCAAAAAGCAGACTGAGACAGCGCAGGTCGGCTCTGGTCCAGCCACTACCGTTGAAAAAGGGATGCTGTCGGATCAGGCGCGCAACGGCCTGGACATCGGCCAGTCCCACGTCCCGGCGTCTGCCGCCCAGCGTTCTTCCATCGCAACCGGAGATTCCCCGGCAGGCCGGTCAACCTTGATGACCGGGACGGGAACCGGTGCCCAAACCAGCTCCATCCCTCCCCTTGAATACCGGCAGACCCCGGCCTCGACCGCAGTCAACGGCTCGCTGTCGTTTGCCGAACAGCGGCGGCTGGAGGAATACAACCGAGAACGCGAGGCAATGGAAGCGGCAACCTCCGTCAAGGGCAATCTGCCCAGCGAAGACAAGGGAAAGCAAACGGCAGAGAGCGACCCGTTGCAAGCAATCCAAGCCGCCCTCATCAATGCCCAGTTGGGAGGCCGCGCTGCGCAGGGGAACATTCCCCAAACCTCCAGTTTGTCGGCTGGCGCCGTAGGGCAGCCGGAGCAGCGTACCGACTATGAGCGCCAGAACGATCAGGAGCAAAAAGCCAGCTTCGGACAGCAGCACGGTAAGCAGGAATCTGAATACCTGGCCAGCACTCGAAAGCCCGCTCAAAGCCGTTATGAAATCAAGGCCGGCTGGCTGATTCCGGCTGTGCTGGAGCAACAACTCAATTCCGATCTTCCGGGCTTGATCCGTGCGCTGGTTCGTGAAAATGTGTATGATTCGGCTACTGGGAGGTACATTCTAATACCGTCCGGGAGTACACTGATAGGGGTTTACAACTCCCACATAGGATACGGGCAGAATGCATTGCAGGCTGTCTGGAGACGGGTTGTATTCCCAGATGGCAGCAGCCTTGCTCTCGGTGGTTTTGAAGGCGATGACATTGCCGGCGCGGCGGGATTTCGGGACCAGGTGAACAATCACTGGGGACGGATTCTCTCCGGGGCGCTGCTCACATCGCTTTTTGCCGCCGGTATCGAGGTCAGCCAGGGAACGAACTCCTCGGTCCTGCAATCGCCCAGCGTCGGACAGACGGTGGGGCAGGCGGTCGGTCAGCAGGTCGGCCAACTGGGAGTCGAGGTAACGCGCCGGAACCTGAACATCCAGCCAACGATTGTCGTCAGGCCGGGGTACAGGTTCTTTGTAAGGGTTGAGAAGGATATTCTGTTCAACGGTCCTTACTCTCCGGTGAGGGACTCATCGCCGATGCAGAGAGTGAGTCTCGTGAGGGACTCGGAAACAATTTTGGAAGGGCATCCATTGGCAGTGAAGAAGGCGGCAAAGAAGGCGGCGCGGAAAGTGAACCGCGAGGGGCAGCGGTGGACGGACGACCGTCCGGGAATGACGCTGCGCCTCCCCATTGACCTGC
>CAWFZU010000164.1:0-11516 GCA_963820195.1 uncultured Acidobacteriaceae bacterium
GATCATCGGTCAGGGCGTGGAGTTTATCGCCGCCAACACCGACGTGCAGGCGCTCAAGGCGTCGCAGGCTCCGGTCAAGCTGCAGCTCGGCGTGCGGCTCACCTCCGGGCTGGGCGCCGGCGCCAACCCCGACGTGGGCCGCCGCGCCGCCCTCGAAGACTCGGAGAAGATCATCGAAGCCCTGGAAGGCGCGGACATGGTCTTCGTCACCGCCGGACTGGGCGGCGGCACGGGCACCGGCGCCGCGCCGGTGATCGCCTCGCTGGCCAGCGAGATGGGCATTCTGACCGTAGCCGTGGTCACCCGGCCCTTCGGCTTTGAGGGCAAGCGCCGCCTGCAGCAGGCCGAGCGCGGCCTGAAGGAGCTGCTCGAGAGCGTCGACACCATGATCGTGATCCCCAACGAGAAGCTGCTGGCCGTGGCCAAGGACGCCGGCTTCTTTGAGAGCTTCCGCATCGCCGACGACGTGCTGCGCCAGGGCGTGCAGGGCATCAGCGACATCATCACCATCCCCGGCATCATCAACCGCGACTTTGCCGACGTGAAGACCACCATGGCCGGCATGGGCCACGCGGTGATGGGCACCGCGGTGCGCTCAGGCGCCAATCGCGCCATTGAAGCGGCCCAGGCGGCCATGGCTTCGCCGCTGCTCGAGGCCGGCGCCATCGACGGCGCGCGCGGCATCCTCATCAACATCACCGGCTCCAGCTCCCTCAAGCTCTCCGAGGTCAACGAGGCTTCGTCGCTGATCCAGTCCGCCGCCCACGAGGACGCCAACATCATCTTCGGCGCGGTGCTGGACGAGAAGATGGGCGAAGAGGTCAAGATTACCGTCATCGCCACCGGCTTCCGCGACCAGATGCCGGAGCGGCGCGCGCGCATGTTGAGCGTGGAAGAGGCGCCGGTAGTTTCGATGCGCGATGGCCACGGCCATGGCTTGGTTCCTTGATGCGCCTGAAAACAAACCTCCGGCGACTCCTCCACCCCGCTCCCGCACCCGTCCGCGCCTGCGTCTTCACTGCGCTTCCTCTCACAGGAGAAGAGCCGGAAGGCGAGGAGAAGAAGAGGAGGCGGTCGAGCGAAAAGAAGATGACGGGACGATCCTATTTTTCTGCGACCGCGCACCTGCCGCGAATCGCAACCACGCTGAATCTGAGATTGTGGACACGGAGGTGATCTCAGCGGAGGAGACGGAACCGGCGGCCAAGCCGGAAAGGCCGAGATTCGAGGAATTGTCCGAGGAGCCGCCCTACACCCCGTTGCCCAGGGAATCCGTAGAGACAAGCCCCGAGCGAAGAGACGCAGCGGGACCTGGACAATCCAACCTTTCTGCGGCCGCTCGGGTTTTAGTACTAAGGTATTTGATTTCTTTCCACATTGGCCGCAGAGCTGTATAGTGCAATATAGCTCTAAAAATGCTGGGCTTCCTATCGCGCTGTGAGAGGGTGCGCTGGGATAAGAGTTGGCTTGATTCGCAACAGGGACTAAAAGTTGTTTGCGAGGTGGCCTATAAAGAGTGATTTCCCAGTTGTGATGGCATGAAGCGCGGACCTCCGAGGAGGACGCGCGCGACAAGGCACTCCGTTAGGAGAGAGGAATCTGGCTGGATGATATTTTCCCGCATTCGGCAGTTGCGTTGGTTTTGACAGGCTGCGCCGGGGGCGCGGCGGCGTTGAACGCGCCGCCACGCTGCACCGTGCCAAGGCGACTGAAAAGCATCTGACTGAGCCCCACCGCGCCGTCAGCCATCGCGTCGCAAATCTGCGGCCCGCCGCGGGCAAATCCACGTCTGTTCGCGGCGGGGCAACCCACTCCGCGGGGAAGGCTGCGCCCGCCGGGCAGGCCCGCCTGACCGCAAGAGGCAGCGCCAGGGCCACGCGCGCCGCGTCGCCCTCCATCCCCGCCGCCATCGCTACTACGAGCGCTTTACCGCCAGTTCCTTTGCCAACGGAGACATATCTTGCCGGCGACGTGACGGCCGGCGAAGATCCGGTGGTCCGCCAGGCGGCCATCGATGCCCTGGGCGACATGAACGGCACCGCCGTGGTCATCGACCCCTCCAACGGGCGCATTCTGGCCATGGTCAACCAGAAGCTGGCGCTCTCGCCCGGCGCCGAGCCCTGCTCGACCATCAAGATCACCGTGGCCATGGCCGCGCTCTCCGAGGGCCTGGTCACGCGCGACACGCCGGTGCAAGTTGGCCGGCTTCCGCATGAACATGACCGAGGCGCTGGCCAAGAGCAACAACCTCTACTTTGAGGAGCTGGGCCGGGAACTGGGCTTTGAGCGCGTGCGCCACTACGCCAACCAGTTCGGACTGGGCGAACTGGCCGGCTACAACATCGAGGGCGAGCAGTTGGGCGTCTATCCCGACAAGGAGCTGCCCGCCTCCGAGGGCGGCGTGGGCCGCATGTGCAGCTTCGGCCAGGGCGTTTCCCTCACCCCGCTGCAACTGGGCGCCTTTGTGGCCGCCATCGCCAACGGCGGAACCCTCTACTATCTGCAGCATCCCACCACTCCGGAAGAGGCTGCCAAGCTGGAACCCAAGGTCAAGCGGACCCTCGACATCGCCCGGTACGTGCCCGACATGGAGGACGGCATTTCCCTTTTTTTTTTTTTTTTCTTTCTTTCTTTCTTTCTTTTTTTTTTCTTTCTTTTTTTTTTTTTTTGTTTCCTTTTCACACAACCGAGAGGTTCTTGTAGAATTCGCCGGTCAACTCAGCGGCGCGGGGGCCGAAGGTGGGCCGTCCGCCTTCGAGGAAGAAGACAGTGACCAGGCTGCCTTGCGGCGAGTCGGAGTAGGAGGCGAACCAGCCGTAGCGGGTTCCCTTATCCGAGCAGGTTCCGGTCTTGCCGAAGACAGGCAGCTCGTTGAAGCTGGCGCGCAGGCGGCGGGCGGTCCCGTACTCAACCGCGCCGGCCATGCCGTCCTCGATGTCGGGAACGTAGCGGGCGATGTCCAGGGTCCGCTTGACCTTGGGTTCGAACTTGGCGGCCTCTTCCGGCGTGGCCGGATGCTGCAGATAGTAGAGGGTTCCGCCGTTGGCGATGGCGGCCACAAAAGCGCCCAGCTGCAGCGGAGTGAGCGAAACGCCCTGGCCAAAGCTGCACATGCGGCCCACGCCACCCTCGGCGGCAGACAACTCCTGATCCGGATAGACGCCGAGCTGCTCGCCTTCGATGTTGTAACCGGCCAACTCGCCCAGACCGAATTGGTTGGCGTAGTAGCGCACCCGGTCAAAACCCAGTTCCCTGCCTAGCTCCTCGAAGTAGAGGTTGTTGCTCTTGGCCAGCGCCTGCGTCATGTTCATGTGGAAGCCGGCCAGCTTGACCGGCGTATCGCGCGTGACCAGTCCCTCGGAGAGCGCGGCCATGGCGACTGTGAGCTTAATGGTCGAGCAGGGTTCGGCTCCGGGCGAGAGGGCCAGCTTCTGATTCACCATCGCCAGAATGCGCCCGTTGGAGGGGTCGATTACGACGGCCGTGCCATTCATGTCGCCGAGAGCGTTGATGGCCGCCTGGCGGACTACCGGATCCTCGCCGGCCGTCACATCGTCGGCAAGAAAGTCTCCGCTGGCGAAGGAACTGGCGGTGAAGCGTTCATAGTAGCGATGGCGGCGGGGATGCAAAGCCACGTGGCGCGCGTTAGCTCTGGCGCTGCCTCTAGCAGTCAATCGGGCCTGTCCGGCGGGCGCGGCATTCGATGTGGAATGGGTTGCCACGGCGTGAGCGGCCGTGGACTTCGTAGGCGGCTGGGCAGATTTGGTCGCCGCATGATGGCCAGCAGCGCGATGGGGCTCTGTTAGATGCTTTTCAGTTGGCTTGGCGCGGTGCGGCGATGGCGGCGCGTTCAACGCCGCCGCGCTCCCGGCGCAGCCTGTCAAAACCAACGCAACTGCCCAAATGCGGGAAAATATCATCCAGCCAGATTCCTCTCTCCTAACGGAGTGCCTTGTGCCGCGCGTCCTCCTCGGAGGTACGCACTTCATGCCATCACAACTGGAAAATCACTCTTATCGGCCACCTCGCAAACAACTTACAGTCCCTGTTGCGAATCAAGCCAACTCTTATCCCAGCGCACCGTCTGCCAGCGCGATAGGAAGCCCAGCATTTGTAGAGCTATATTGCACTATACTCCTCTGCGGCCCATCGCGATACAAATCAAAGTACCATGGTCACTAAAACCCCAGCCGCCGCAGAAAGGTCGGCTTCTCCAGATCCGGCTGCGTCTCTACGCTTGTCTCTACGGATTCACTGGGCGGCGGGGTGTAGGACGGCTCCTCGGACAATTCGGCGAACTTCGGCCTTGCAGGCTTGGCCGATGGTTCCATCTCCTCCCGTTGAAGATCCCTGTCCGTGTCAACAATCTCGGACTCAGCGTTGGTTGAGTTCGCGGCAGGATGCGCGGTGGCAGAGAAATAGGTAGGCCCGTCATCTTCTTCTGGCTCAACCGCCTCCTCGGCTTCTACCTCGCCTTCCGGCTCTTCATCCTGTGAGAGGAAGCGCAGTGAAGACGCAGGCGCAGAGACAGGTGCGGGAGCAGGGGTGGAAGGAGTCGCCGGAGGTTTGTTTTCAGGCGCAGTCAAAGGAACCGAGGCCATAGGCGCTGAATCCGTCGGAATCGAAACTACAGACGGCTCCAGCACGCTCAGCATACGTTCGCGCCGCTCCGGCATCTGGTTGCGGAAGCCGGTGGCGATGACGGTAATCTTGACATCTTCGCCCATCTTTTCGTCCAGCACGGCGCCGAAGATGATGTTCGCGTCCTCGTGAGCGGCGGACTGGATGAGCGACGAGGCCTGGTTGACCTCAGAGAGCTTGAGCGTGCTTGATCCGGTGATGTTGATGAGGATGCCGCGCGCGCCGTCGATAGCGCCGGCTTCGAGCAACGGAGAAGCCATCGCCGCCTGGGCCGCTTCCCTGGCGCGATTCTCGCCCGAGCGCACCGCTGTGCCCATCACCGCATGGCCCATCCCGGCCATCGTGGTTTTCACGTCTGCAAAGTCGCGGTTGATGATGCCGGGGATGGTGATGATGTCGCTGATGCCTTGCACGCCCTGACGCAGCACGTCGTCGGCGATACGGAAGCTCTCAAAGAAACCGGCGTCCTTGGCCACGGCCAGCAGCTTCTCGTTGGGGATAACAATCATTGTATCAACGCTTTCCAGAAGTTCCTTCAAGCCTTGCTCAGCTTGACGCTGGCGTCGCTTGCCCTCAAAGCCGAAGGGACAGGTGACCACGGCCACGGTCAAAATGCCCATCTCGCTGGCCAGCGAGGCGATCACCGGCGCGGCGCCAGTGCCCGTTCCACCGCCCAGGCCGGCGGTGACGAAGACCATGTCCGCGCCCTCCAGGGCTTCGATGATCTTCTCCGAATCTTCCAATGCTGCGCGCCGTCCCACGTCGGGATTGGCCCCTGCGCCCAGCCCGGAGGTAAGCCGGACGCCGAGCTGCAGCTTGACCGGTGCATGGGAGACCTTGAGCGCCTGCACGTCGGTGTTGGCGGCAATAAACTCCACGCCCTCCATGCGGGCCTGGATCATGCGATTGACGGCGTTGCCGCCGCCTCCGCCTACGCCAATGACCTTGATGCGCGCTCCGCGCGGGCTCTCCTCGTGATATTGAATGCGCATCTCACCGCCTTCACTCTTCTGCTCTTCCATTTGGGTTCCGTCCTCTTGATTCCTGACCTCGAATGATCTGACATTGAATGATAGCGGTTAATAGCTTCCTGAGAAAGCGGCGCGTACCCTGGAGCGCCATGAGGTGCTCTCTTCTCCATGATTCGATCGAGTGCGATTGGCATAAAGAATCATGCCAATCGCCACCGAAAAGCTTGGATGAACCAGTTCGGGGGGCATATGCGTGAGGCGAACCGGGAGGCCGGTATGCGCCGGAACCCATAACTGGCTCTCAGTAATGTCGAGCATTCCAGGCAGCATCGCCCCGCCACCGGTAAGCACGCAGCCCGCGCCGAGGGCCTCCAGCACACCGCCCTGGCGCAGGTTCTCTTTGACGTATTGCAGCAGTTCGCAGCCTCGCGGCTCCAGAATTTCTGCTACCCTGCGCAGGCTCAGCATCTGCGGATGTGGGTTGGCAATCTCAATCTCCTCACCTTGCGGGACATCCGTCACCACCACGTTACCGTAGCGGCACTTCAACTCCTCGGCCAGGGCCACGGGCATCTTCAGGCCCACCGCCAGGTCGTTGGTAAAGTGCTGTCCGCCTATCGGAACGGATCCCGTATGCACCACCGCGCCCTCGAAGAACACCACCAGATCGCTGGAGTGGCAGCCGATGTCCAGCAGGCAGACGCCCAGCTCCCGCTCGTCGGCCGATAAAGTGGACTCAGCGGCGGCTATCGATTCCAGCACCGCGTCGGACACTTCTATCCCAGCCCGATTGGCGCAGGTTACCGTGCTTTGCAGCGCGCTGCCCGAGCAGGTGGCGATGTGCAATTCCACTTCCAGCTTCTTGCCCACCATGCCCACCGGGTCGAAGATGCCTGGCTGGTCATCGAGGATGAACTGGCGGCGCAGCAGGTGCAGGATTCTGCGATCCGCTGGCCGTTCCACGGCGCGCGCATGTTCGAAGGCGTTTCGCACGTCCTCCGCGTCGATCTCCCGCATGCGGCCGCCCAGCTCGATTCCGCCGTTGGTGTTGAGTCCACGAATGTGCGGTCCGCCCACGCCCACCGCGCACTCGCCGATGTTGAGCGCAGGCCACAAACTCGGCCTGCTCAATCGCTGCCTTCACCGACTTCGGCAGCCGGGCCAAGTTCGGCGATCAGCCCTTTGCGCATCCCTGCCGACGCCACCACGCCATGTCCGCAATAGCGCGGCGCGCCTTCATACAACTCCGCCGCCAGCACGCGGGTCCACGCGCTGCCGATGTCCAACGCCACGATCAAATTGTCTTGCCTTTGGCTCATCTCACTCACTGACCCATTCCGGCCGGCGCGGCCGGACTGATGGTTGGGGCGCTCTTCTGCCTGCTCTCGTTCAGCGCGGCAGGTTTGGCCTCCGCGCGCTTCTTGGCCTTTGCCGCCTTCGCAGCGGAGACTTTCACGGTTTTTGCGTTCTTATGCGCCGTGGAATTGATCGGCTTGGTCGAGTGTTTTCCGACCGGCTTTGAACCCGCCTTGCCTGGCTTCACCGGAGCAGAAGTCTGTGATTGACTAGCTACGGCTTTAGCACCTGATAGCTGCTTATCAGGAGATTCACCAGCAGTCTGCCCATCCGCTGGCTTGCCATCGCTGGTCGTGGCCGCGCTCTGCTCATCGGCCGCGGCTTGCGCTACGTTGGTTCCAGCCGCCATCTCCAGCACCACCTGTTGCTCATAACGCAAGTCCACTGCCGCCAGCTTGGGATACTGCTGACGCCACTCACTGATGTGCGCCTTGTAGCGCTGGTAGCGCTCAAGAAATTGGTCTTCGCCGAAGTGGGCCAAAATGTCCCCGCCCTGCTCCGGCATGAGTACCTTGGCGTCCGCGAGATCGGTCAAGTCGATCTCCGAGATTTGTTCGGAGAGCTGTTGGCCGTTCGAGTCCAGCTCGGCCAGCAAGCGCTGATAGACTGCCATGCGCGCCTTGCGTGATGCGAGTGTGTCATGCGCGTCGAAGCCGGTCACCACCGGGAAGGAGTAGTGCCGCTGAGCCATCAGCGCCGCCGGCATGGTGAGCAGAACGCCGTTTGCGTCCACCAGGCCGATCTGCTGCCCCATGCGCACAAAGGCCACCGGCTGCCGCTCCACTACCGAGACGCGAATCTGGTCCGGCAGCAGGCGCATCACCGTAGCCCGCTCAACCCAGGGCAGCTGTTCCAGTTGCCTGCGCCGTTCGTTCAAGGGAACGTAGAAGATATTGCGTCCGATGTCTTCGCCGAAGACCGGCATCATCTCCGCGCGGCTGACCTCGGTCAGTCCGCTGACCGCGATGTTGCCCGCCCCGGCAATGCGGAAGCGCGCATCGCGGTCCAGATAGCTCTTGAGAAAATAGGCGGAGTCAGCGAAACCGCTCAGCACAACCAGCACGACGATCAGCAGAAGCACGCGCCCCGCCGTGCTCACCGGACGCCACCAGGGGTTGCGCGGGCGCTCGAAGCGGCCTCCGCCCTTGCGGTCTGCCTTCATCGGTGGTGAGTCATCGTCGTCCGGGCCGGAGTCTGTCCAGCGGCATGGCGGGTAGCGCGCGCCCCGCCGGAGGCACACTCTGCCGCGTGCGCCGCACGGGTGGCTCCGCCAGCGGTTCATCTTCCCAAACGAGGGAACGAGTTCGATTGCCGTTAAGTGTCGTCACGCCTGAGCAAGGTCGTGAGAGTCGCCAGATTTCACTATAGCCGGGCCTTGGCCCGCGTTTTCCTCAACCGGCGCGGAATGAACCAGTAACGTAACGGGGGGATCGATTCGAGACAGTGATAAATGCCGGCAAATCTAAACTGTTTCTTGAACTCCTCACACCCACTGCAACGTATGCACGGAGATTGGCGGGCAGATCGATTTCGAGCATCTGCGAGCCGAGCAGCAGTTGCACCCGCTTCTCCGGGCCGCGATTGGCCAGCACCACCACGAAGCTGCCATCCGGATTGCGAAAGCCGGAGTGAGAAACTTGACTCACAATTCCCTGCTCCGCATCCTGGCCGATCTCATTGGTTTGGAAGACTCTTGCTCCGCGGCGAATGTGCCGTGAATAGTGCGCAAAGGCCCAGTATTGTCCGCTGCGCATCACCGATTTTGTCGCATTGTCCACCGTGACCACTCCGCCGCAACTGAACGGGCCGATATTCGGCTTGCCCTTCTCGTCGAGAGCCACATTCCATGCCGTGATCGACCGCGCCCAGTTGCGGGCGATGCCGTTGAAGGTTTCCGCCCAATGGGTGAAGTCGGTCTGGTAGTCGGCGGCATGAATATCCGGGCCGCCCTCGGTCCAGTATTCGTTCTTCTGCGGAAACGCATCGTGGACCCGCGTCATCGCCGAAGGCTCGCCGAGATAGCCGTGCCAGGCAATGCCGTCAACGTACTCGCGGACGCCGGGGAGGCTCAACTCGCCAATCGCGCGGCCCCAGAGATTGTAATTGTGGTCAATCACCCAAATTTTGGTCGAGAGGCTTGCTTTGCGCAAGACCGGGCCGAGGTGGTTCTCGACAAAGTCGGTCTCATACTCCTGGCCCCATTGGCAGGCGGGCATATTTCCGTCCTGGTTGGTATCCACTTCGTTCTGCACAGTGACCGCGTTGATGGTCACGCCGTTCTCTTTGTAGCTCTCCAGAAACTTGAGGAAGTAATGGGCGTAGGAGGCAAAGTAACGCTTGGGCATCGCCCCGCCCAGCATCGAGCCGTTGGACTTCATCCACCCCGGCGGAGACCACGGCGAGGAGAAGAGAAACAGCTCGGGATTCACCTTGCGCGCCTCATGCAGCGTGGGCAGGATGTAGGCCTTGTCATGGTCGATGGAGAATTTCTTCAGCTCCGGATCGGGTTCGGGGCTCTCGTCGAAGCTGTAGACGGTGCGCGAATAGTCGCTGGAGCCGATGCAGGTGCGGCAAACGTTCAGCGCCATCTCGCTCGGTGCAAAGAGTTCGTGCATCAGTTCATCGCGCTGCGCCTGTGGGATCTGGCTCAGCACATAGCAGGCCGCATCGGTGAGTGCCGCGCCGAAGCCCAGCATCTCCTGGCGGGTTGCGCCGGGATCGAGGACGATAGCATCGGGGGCGGCCTCAGTGGCGGGCTTCCAGGCCAGCGGCGCGGCCTGCGCATGACGCCGGTCGCGATAAGTGGCCCAGACTTGCACCGGAGCGGCTGATTGGGCAACGCTGGCCCAGGCTGGAATGCCGCGTGAGACAGCCAGGGCCGCGGCAGAGGCGGTGGCCGTCTTCAAGAACTTTCTGCGTGAATTTTGCGCCATACAAGCTCCTCGGATTGCGGGAATGATTGCGGGGTGAATGATAGCAGCAGGGCTGAATGAGCGTCTAATTCAATTCCAGCGCGGTCAGGATCTGCGGAGCCAACTGGCTGACGCTGCCTGCGCCCAGAGTGAGGATGAGGTCGCCTTCGCCGGCCTGGGCGGCGACGGCGGCAACTGCGGCAGGGAAACCCGGGGCGAATTGTACCTGCGGGCCTGCGATCTTCGCCGCCAGCCGCTCGGCCGTCACGCCGGGGATGGGTTCCTCGCTGGCGGCGTAGATGGGCAGCACAATCACCGTGTCGGCATCGGCGAAGGCGCCTGTAAACTCATCCAGAAGATCAAGGGTACGCGTGTAGCGGTGCGGCTGGAAGACGACGTGAATGCGCTGGTAGCCGCACTCGCGGGCGGCGGCCAGGGTGGCGCGAATCTCCGTGGGATGGTGGCCGTAGTCGTCCACGACGGTGACGCCGCGCGCCTTGCCGCGGTACTGAAAACGCCGGTCCACGCCGCGGAAGTGGCTCAGCCCCATGGCGATCTTCTCCGCGTCAACTCCAAGCTGGTGCGCGATGGCCACGGCGGCCGTGGCGTTGAGCACATTGTGGCGGCCGGGCACATGCAGCTCGAAGGGACCCAGCGGACCACCGGCGGTGACGACCTGGAAGCGCGCAAAGCTGCCCACTACTGCCTCAAGAAACTCCAGCCGGTAGTCGGCCTCCGGCGCAACTCCATAGGTGAAGACGCGGCGGCGGGCGCGGGGCAGAATCGCCGCCAGCAGCGGATTGTCCAGGCAGGCGGTCACCGCGCCGTAGAACGGCACCTTGTCCATGAAGGCCAGAAAGGCCTGCTCCACGTCGGCCATGTCGCGGTAGCAGTCCATGTGCTCGCGGTCGAGATTGGTGACCACGGCCAGGATGGGCGAGAGCTTGAGGAAGGAGCGGTCGCTCTCGTCGGCCTCGGCCACCAGGTACTGCGTAGTGCCCAGGCGGGCGTTGGAGCCCAGCGCGTCCACGCGGCCGCCGACGACGACCGTGGGGTCGAGGCCGCCGGCGGCCAGCACCGAGGCCACCATCGAGGTGGTGGTGGTTTTGCCGTGCATGCCGGCGATGGCGATGCCGTACTTGAGGCGCATCAGCTCGGCCAGCATCTCGGCGCGCTGAATGACGGGAATCTTGCGGGCGTGGGCCTCGACCACTTCGGGATTCGTCGCGCTCACGGCGGAGCTGGTGACCACGACCGTGGCCCCGGCCACGTTGCGCGGCATCATGGCCCTCGTAGATGGTGGCGCCCAGCTGGGCCAGGCGGTCGGTGACCGGACCGCGGCGCAGATCGGAGCCTGAGACCTTCATGCCGAGGTTGAGCAGAATCTCGGCAATGCCGCTCATGCCGATGCCGCCGATGCCGATGAAGTGCGCGTGCTGGGAGGTGGCGAACATAGTGTAGAAACTCCACTGTAACATTTCGCCGACAGGGCTGAGAGGCATGATAAAGCAATTTTCAATCAGCGCGACCCGGGCAATACTACTTTTCAGCTTATTCAGGAAGCGTGTAGTCGAAGTCGTACGAGTGCTGACCGTTTACGATGTGAATGGTGAACGTACCTGCGATGCCCTTCAAT
>CAWFZU010000165.1:0-8618 GCA_963820195.1 uncultured Acidobacteriaceae bacterium
ATCTTCTTGCGCACCTTTTCGACGGTTCCGTATTGCTAGCCACCTCTGGGAAGATCGTTCAGATTGTCACAATCGATCTGAGAACTTAGGCAGCCCACTCCCGAGAGGCGGAGCAAACCAAACGGCAATCGCTTGGTAAACTCAATCATGACAATGGCTTCTCCCATTCTTCTGCAAGCGGCGACTCGACCGTCTCTAGGCTAGAACCGAGCCGATTCGTTACAGAACTGCGGGAACTATTTCTGTACCTGGAAGGCCCAGCAGGCGAAGATACTCTTGCGTGAGGATAGAACGCAAGCGAAGCGCTACCTCAGAATCGCAGGGAACCTCCAGTGAGCGGCAGTGGTCGATGGCGGCGCGCAGGTCGCGCAGGAATGCAATGCAAGCTGGGCACGCCTCGATATGCTCGCGCATCTGGTCGCAAGTGCGGGCTTCCACTTTGCCATCCAGATACTCCGAGAGGTTCAAGAAAAGTTCGCGGCACTCGGAGGGGCGTTGTCCGCTTTTAGCTTCCGGAGCCTGAGGCTTTGTCCCGGCTCGCTTGGCGCCGTCCGGCTGATGAGGTGTGCCGTCCAGAATCCTGTTCATCTCTTTGCGCACGGAAAGGCGTGCCCGATGCAGGCGAACCCGGACTGTCCCTGGCTGTAGATCGAGAATCTGCGCGACTTGTTCGGTTGTCAGCTCCTCCATGTCGTGGAGCACAAGAACCATGCGCAATTGCACAGGGATGCGCAGAACCGCCTGATGCAACAGATGGTGCTGCTCGGCGTGGAGTAGATTGCCCTCAGGACTCAGGCCTGCATCCTCCAACAATCGCCCCAGTTCCGCCTCGTCGGGCATCAATTCATCCAATGAAAAAGTGTGGCTGGGAGCATGAGCCGGCTTGCGGCGCATACGCCAGCAGCGGTTTCTGGTTACGGTATAAAGCCAGACCGCAAGAGCTTGCGGATCTTGAATCTTGGCCAGGTGGCCGAGCGAGCGAAAGAGAACCTCCTGCGTGGTATCTTCCGCATCTTCCGCATGCCCGCAAACCTTCATGCTGAAGGAATAGACCGTGTTCTGCAGCAATCCGATCGCCTCCTCGACGGCTTCAGGAGTGTTGCGGCGTAATAGATCGTTGGCTTGAATCAGTTCGGGGCGCATCGCTGGGGCTCAGCAGAGATGAGTCCAGTATAGCTCTCCAGCAGTGCTGGCTCATTGAGCCGTGCCGCAGCCGGCGTCTTTGATCCCCATGGCGCGCAAGATGTTCATGGCTGGACACCAGTTTGTAAATGCCGATTGCAACAGGTTGAGTCCGACGAATGCCGTCAGCCATAACCAATAGGGCGAAACGAAATGCGCCAGCGCAAGCGATAGCAAGCACCATCACGCCCGCCATCAGGCGCACACCGCGTTCGACTGTCATAGGGAATCTCCTTGTTCGGTTATGAGTCGGTTTCGGGTTGAGGTCCAGTCCCGGATTCGCGCCGGAGTGAACCATGTAATAAAGCACGGGAATGGTCGGCCACGAGAGGAAAGTCGAAGCGACTGCTCCGGCAATCAGCGACAAGGCAAGCCCCTGAAAGATGGGGTCGGTGAGAATCACGCTTGCGCCGACGACCACCGCGGCCGCGGTCAGCAGCATGGGACGGAAGCGAGTCGCTCCGGCATCGATCACCGCTTCGGCCAGCGGCATTCCCTGGCGAATCCTGAGTTCAATGAAATCGACAAGGATAATCGAGTTGCGCACGATGATGCCGGCGCCGGCAATGAAGCCGATCATCGATGTCGCCGTAAAGAATGCGCCCAGCATCGCGTGCGCCGGCATAATGCCCACCAGCGTAAGCGGAATCGGAGCCATGATGATCAGCGGCACGATGAAGGATCGGAACCAGCCAACCACCAGCACATAAATGAGAATCAGCACGGCAGCAAACGCCAGCCCCATATCGCGGAAAGACTTCAATGGTGATGTGCCATTCGCCGTCCCACTTCATCGAGTAGTGGTCCGTGGACTCCGGCATCGACGCGTTGTAGCGTGCCAGGGTATATCCGGCTGGAAGAGTGAGATGGTCGAGATCCTTGTTCATCTTCAGGATGGCGTAGACCGGGCTTTCCTCCGCTCCGGCTACGTCCCCGGTGACATAAACGACGCGGCGCAGGTTCTTGTGATAGATGCTACGCTCGATCGTCTTGTGCTCGACCACGATTAGCTCCCGCAGGGAAACCATTGCGCCGTCAGCGCCGGGCAGGCGTATATTCTCCAACCCCTGCTCGGAAGAACGGTCCGCACGATCCACTTCAACGATTGCTGGCACGGGCTCCCGCGTGGTTTGATTGTGGATCAGGCCTACCTCCGTTCCAGAGAGAGCAAGCGCCAGGGCGCGAGTTACATCCGAGACCGCAATGCCATGCTGCGCCGCCTTGACCTCATCCACGCGCATCACCAGCCTCGGCTGAGGGTCTTCGACGTACCAGTCGGTGTCTACAACGCCTGGAGTGCGCTGAAAGATCGACTTGATCTCCTGCGCGACTTGAGTCTGACCATCCAGGTCCGGACCGTAGACCTCCGCCACCAAAGTTTGCACCACCGGAGGCCCAGGCGGAACTTCGCTGACCTGAATACGCGCGCCATAAACGTTGCCGATCGAGTCCAGCAGCGGACGAAGCCGTTTGGCAATTTCATGGCTCTGTACGCTGCGCTGCTTCGCGGGCAGCAGGTTCACCTGGATATCGGCTTGATTCGGCTGGCTGCGCATATAGTAATGGCGCACCAAGCCGTTGAAGTTATAGGGGCCGGAGGTTCCGGTGTAAGTCTGGTAGTTCAGTACATCCGGCTGCCGCGCAAGCTCTTCACCGAGCGCCTGGGTTATGCGCGCTGTCTGTTCCAGCGGCGTGCCGTCCGGCATATTGATGATGACTTGCAATTCGCTCTTGTTGTCGAAGGGCAGCATCTTCACGCGCACCAATCCCAGGGGCACCAGCGCCACCGAGATCAGAAAAAGCACAGCCACGCCAATAAAAAACAGCAGGCGATTGCGCTTGGATTGGATCAGCGGCGTCATGATGCGGCGATAGAGCCTGGTCCGCCAGTTCTCGGTCTCCGGCTCCAGCAGCTTGGCCCCTTGAAGATGCCTGCCAAGCAGCCGGAGCGCAGCCCAGGGAGAAACCACAAAAGCAACCAGCAGCGAGAAGAGCATTGCCGCCGAGGCGCCCACAGGAATGGGCCGCATGTAAGGTCCCATCAGGCCGCGGACAAAGGCCATGGGCAGTACCGCTGCGATCACGGCAAAGGTGGCCAGAATTGTGGGATTGCCCACCTCGGCAACCGCTTCGACCGCGACTTCACTCATCGACCGACCGTGGTTCTCCGGAAGCCGGAAGTGGCGCACCATATTCTCGACGACAACGATGGCGTCATCGACGAGAATGCCGATACTGAAAATCAATGCGAAGAGCGTTACGCGGTTGATGGTGTAGCCGAGGAGATAGAAGACGGTCATGGTAAGCGCGAGCGTGACCGGAATAGCCAGCAGCACCACACCCGACTCGCGCCATCCCAGAAAGAGCGCGACCAGCAAGGTTACGGACAAGGTCGCGAGCAATAGGTGCTCGAGCAGTTCATCGGATTTGGCCTTGGCGGTCTCACCGTAATTTCGTGTGGTCGTCACGGTCACGTCGCGGGGCACCGTCACGCCCTGCATCCGGTGAACGCTCTTGAGCACGGCGTTCGAGATATCGGTGGCGTTGGTGCCCTTGCGTTTGGCCACGGTG
The DNA here is from genome assembly GCA_963820195.1 of uncultured Acidobacteriaceae bacterium. Lineage (GTDB taxonomy): Bacteria > Acidobacteriota > Terriglobia > Terriglobales > Acidobacteriaceae > Telmatobacter. The sequence continues at coordinate 3,754 of CAWFZU010000165.1, forward strand.
ATGGTCACCGCCGGATATTGGCGGGCTGCCGATGCGCCTGAGTTCGCAGTGCCAAAGACCACATAGTTCGCCGGCTCCGCGGCGCCATCGACGATCTTCTCGGCAACGTCCTGTAGATAAACCGGATGCCCGCGAACCACGCCCACCACCACCGCTTCCAAATCCTCGCGGCTGGTGAAGAGGTTGCCCGCGTCAACTCGAAGCTCCTGGTTGTTCTCGGCAAAGCTCCCGGCCTGCACGCTCGCATTTGCGGCTTGTAGATGACCAACAATGGCCATCGGCGACAGGCCGTAGGCACTCAGCTTCTCGGTGCTGAGCACCACGCGCATGGTTCGTGGAAGCCCGCCGATGATCGTCGTCTCCGATACATCGGAAATCTGCTCGATGTTATGCTGCATCTCGGCGGCGATAGCGCGAAGCTGATAGCCGTCGTAGTGCTCGCCCCACAGAGTCAATGCCAGAATCGGAACATCATCGATGGAGCGGGCCTTGATGAGCGGCTCTGAGGCGCCCGGCGGCATGCGATCGAAGTTCGAGTAAAGCTTGCTGTAAACCTTGATCAGCGCGTCTTCCTGGGGCGTGCCGACCAGAAAGCGGACGATCACCAGGCTTTGTCCGGGAGCCGATGTAGAGTACACATACTCGACGCCCGAGATCTGATGCACCAGGTTCTCGATGGGCAGCGTCACGCGCTGCTCCACCTCCGCTGGAGATGCGCCGGGCATCGCGGTGGCGATATCCAGCATGGGAACCAGAATCTGCGGCTCCTCTTCGCGGGGAATGATTGCGACCGCAAAGATTCCCAGGGCCAGCGACGCGGCAATAAAGAGCGGCGTCAGCTTGGAGTTGAGAAAGGAGTGAGCAAGGCGTCCGGCAATACCAAGTTCCTGCTTGGAGGGTTCTGTCGTCATGGCTGGACCTCAATGCGTTTGCCGGCAAAATCGCGGTCGGAGGGCGCGTCGACGAGTCTTTCTCCAGACGAGATGCCCGACAGAACTTCTATGAGATTCCCTTGTGTCGCGCCAAGTGTGAGGGTTCGCAACTGCGCAATGCCCTGGCCGTCGAGAACGAATGCCGATGCGAGCGAACCGCGCATGACAACAGCCGAGTGCGGAATGAGTATCGCCTGCCGTGTGCCGTTGGCAAACTCCGCCGTTCCATACATTCCGGCGCGCAACTGACTTGAAGAAGGCAAGTCGATTTTGACCAGAAAGCTGTGACTGGCTGGATCGGCGGCCGGATCAATCTCCGCTACAGTGCCCGTCATCTCCGAGGTTGAAGCGCCGTCGATCGAAAACTGGACTTTCATTCCCTTGTGAATCGCGCCGATCGCCGACTCATCCACCGTAGCATCGAGTTGCAGCGCTCCGGCCTGGTCCACCTGAAGCAGAGGAACGCCCGGAGCGGCCATCGTTCCCGGATCGGCCATGCGCGCCGTCACGATGCCGGCAAACGGAGCAAGCAGACGCGTATAGCCAAGCATCGTACGTGCGCCACTCTCTTGCGCTCGCGCTGCATCGGTCTGCGCGCGCACGGCTTCAAGCCTTGCAGCCGCGGCCTCGGCGCGACGCGAGACCTCATCCATTTCCTGCGGACTCACGCTCTTCTCGGCTTGCAATTGCTTGTAGCGCTCCAGCGTGCTTGCCGCCAGCTTGGCGTCGGTTTGTGCAGCGGCCTGTTCGTTTTGCGCAGCCTTCACCGCGGCCTGCGCCTGATCAGTCGAGGCGCGCAGAGCCGCATCGTCGAGCACCACCAGTGTCTGTCCAGCCCGCACGCCGTCCCCCTCGCGCACCATGATCTGCTGGATGCGGCCCATCACCTGGGCGGAAACAATTGCTGTCTCCCGCGCATGAACGGTTCCCGTGGAGGGCACATTCAGCGGCACCTCAAGCTGCCGGCTCTCCACGACTCGCGCCTGCATCGTTTGTACAGCCGCCGGCGAAGCTGATTCGCCGCCATGACAACCGGCCATCATTGCCGCCGAAGCAGCCAGCAAACAACCCGATAAGACCATCTTCATTGCAATTCCTCCGCCGCATCGGGAGTCAGCGTCCCTGTCGCGTATAGCACTTCGGCATAAGCCATGGCATTGCTGTAGACGGCATGCCAGTAACTGGATTGGCTCTGCCGCTCGGCATCCTCAGCCCGCAGCAGATCGGTGATCGTGGCAAGCCCCGCGCTATAACGATTCTTCAGAACACGGAGACTCTCGGCCGACTGATCCATCGCCGCCCGCGCCGTCTCCAGCGAGAGTTCCGCTGTCTGGCGGTGAATATGCGCCTGGTTCACTTCCGTGCGCACGTGCAGCTTCGAGGCAGTAAGTTGCGCGTCGATCTTCTGTTTTGCGGCGCTCTCACGCGCCAGTTGGCCGCGCTTGCCCAGAGGCAGAATGTCGATGCTGATCTGGACGCCAGCCACCCAATTGTTTCCTCCCGATCCTGCAAAGGACGTCCGGTCTTCCTCCCAGTTCCCATAGGCGCTCATGCGCGGGCCGAACTCCGATCTTGCCGCTCCCACGGCTGACGCTTGCGCCAATTGCGCCTGCCCCAGCGCCGTCAGATCAGGTCGCATCTTTGCGGCTGTCGCCATCTCCTCTTCCATCGGTAGCTGAGGAAACGTATGCGGTTCGATTGGCTTCAGTTCGGATGCTTTGAGTTCCGGGGCCCCCATCGCCTCGCGCAAATCGGCCCACGCCATTTCCAGGTCTCCCTGGGCTGCAATCAATTCTTCTTTACGGGCTGCTACGTTTACCTGGGCCGACATCCTGTCCGACTCCACCGCAAGGCCTGCCTTGACGTGGTCATCGACCGATGTCAGCAGCGCCGCCGCCGTCTCCTGCTCATGCTGGGCGACGCTGATCTCCCGCTGCGCGTAGAGCACCGACTGGTACGCCCCGACAACCTGGAAGACAATCTGCTGGTCCGCCGCCTTGGAGGATGAGAAGGCGCTTTCTTTGAAGAAATCGGCGCGGCGAATCTCCCTCTGCGTTTTGAACGAGTCGAAGCCCATCCAGGAGCCGGAGAAGCGCGAGGAGAAATTGCCAATGGGCTGAGGAAAGTTCAGTGCATTTAGTGCAAAGTCCGCTTGCGTGAATTGCCGCTGCCGCAGCCGGGTGCCGAAGGCATAAACCGGGTCGTTGCCACGGGATATGTCTTCAGTAAAGTTGAGTTGCGGCAAGAGTTGAGTGCGCGCCATCGCAGTCGCGGCCTTGGCGTCGCTCAAGTCGGCGCGTGCGATTGCGGCCTGAGGGCTCTGCCGAAGAGCCTCGTCGATGACCTGACGAAGCGTCAGCGAATCTTGCGCCATGGCGGCCAATCCTCCTAGACATAGCAGGAGCGAAAGGCCCAGAGAACGATAACGGCGAGAATTCATCGGGTGAAATGTCCTTGGGTGGTGCATTCATAGGAATAAAGCCCCAGAATGAGGAATTCGTTACAATAAACGCGAAATAAAACTCATCTGTGACCGAAATACCCCTATCGAAGGCCGCCGGAATCGGGCGCATCAGTTCGCACGCTTTCCGGCACACCTACCGCTCTTGGCTGGACGCTGTGAAAACCCTGATTGCTGTGCAACAGAAGATGATGCGGCACACGCACATCCGCACGACCATGAACATTTACGGGAATGTGGTCACGGATGAGATGAGCACGGCGGGCTTGAGAGTAGCTGAGCTGGCATTCCAGATAAACGGAGCGCAAGCAGAGCGCGAATCTAGCTAAGTTGTTGAATCTATGGTGGACGCGGTAGGAATCGAACCTACAACCTGTCGGTTAAGAGCCGAATGCTCTGCCAGTTGAGCTACGCGTCCAGGCGACCGGAAAAACCGTGCGGTGGAAGGGCTTTCACACGGTTTGAGCAGACAGGGATTACCTGCCTGCTCAAGAAAAATATAGCACAGGAAGGGGGCGGTTTCAAAACGCGGATGCAGCGCGGAGCTAACGCCTAGAAGTTGAAGGCCAGGCCGGCGCGGAGGCTGCGCTGCTGCTGGGCGAAGATCACCAGCGAGCCGTCGCTCAACAGATAGGGGCGGTAGCCCTCCGCCAGCAGGTTTTGCAAATCGAGAATCGCATCGAAGCTGCCGCGGCGCAGATGAATGGGCTGGCGGAGATGTATGTTGAGCCAAGGTGCGGCGGCGGCGTCCGCGAAAGGGGCAACCTGCGTGACGGAATCTTCCGGCTGCCAGCGATAGCTGGCCCGCCAGCGGGTTCCGCTGCCGTCGAGGGTGCCGGAGAGCGAAAGCGAGTAGGCCTGGGTGCGGCGGGGATGGACGCCGGCAAGCGCCTGCGCCAGCGATTGAGGCTGTGGCAAGGCAGGGAGGACCAGGGCGGCGCCATTGGCGTAACTGATGCGGGCATGATTGCCACCGGGCAAGTAGCGCTCGAAGCTGGCCTCCATTCCGGCGGTGGTGAAGCGTGGTCCGGCAGCGTGGAACAGGCCGCTGGACGGGTCCAGAAGCACCGTGGCGGCTGCGGAATCGCCCGCCGCAAAGCGGCTCATGGCCTCGAGAACCGGATTGTCGATGCGGTCGTCGAAGACCAGCACGGAGATGCCGGTGCGGTCCGTGCGCCGCTCCCAGCCGAGTTCCTGATGCATTCCGTGCTCGATGGCCAGAACGCCGTTGCTGGCGGAAAGCGCGGGCAGCCAGGAGCGGGCCTCAATCTCCTCGGAATCCGCAGCGCCGGGCAGCAGCGTGGCCATGCGATAGCGAAGCGCGAAATTGCCGTCCAGCCAGCCCAAGGTGGCAAAGGGCAGCGGCTTGGCGACGGTCTCAGGGGAAGGCCCGGAGAGCCGGGCCAGCACCTCATCGGAACCTGCTTCGGCTTCGAATTCGTCCCCCAGGTGGATCGTCTCCCAGGCTGCGG
>CAWFZU010000166.1:0-9655 GCA_963820195.1 uncultured Acidobacteriaceae bacterium
GTCTGCTGATCGTCGGCCTCGGTGGCACGGAGCTGACGGCGCAGGAGCGCGCATGGCTCAAGCTCGTGCGTCCGGCGGGCGTAATCCTCTTCCGGCGCAACATTGCGGATGCGCGACAGACGCGCGCGCTGCTGGAGGAGGCGACGGCCTTATGTGCGCCGATGAGCTTTCGTTTCGTGGACGTGGAAGGCGGAACGGTGGACCGGTTGCGCGATGCGCTCGCGCCGATGCCTTCCGCTCAGGCTGTGGCAATCGCCGCACGGTTAACAGGCAAGGCCAGCCTCGCCCGCGAGCACGGTGAACTGATTGCGCACGCTGTGAAAGCCTTCGGTTTCAACACTACGCTGACGCCGGTGCTGGACCTGGCTCTGCCCGCATCGGCAGCCGTTCTTGGCTCACGCGCGGCGGGCGCGACAGCGGAAGAAGTAGTGAATTATGCGCGCAACTTTCTCGCTGGCTTGGCCTCACAGAGAGTGGCCGGTTGCGGCAAGCACTTCCCCGGCCTCGGCGGCGGCTCTCTGGATTCGCACGCGGAGACTCCGGCGATACACCGCAATATGCGCGAACTATGGAGCGAGGATCTTGCGCCCTATCGCGAGTTGCGCAACGAACTGCCGATGGTGATGGTGAACCACGCGGCTTATCCCGAGACGCCCGGCAAGAATGGTCCCGCAAGTGTGTCGACCCTACTGGATTACGACGGTGCTGCGCAAGCGCATCGGCTATCGCGGCATCATCTTCTCCGACGATCTGGAGATGGGCGGAATTCTGAAGTTCATGCCGATTGAAGAGGCGGTGATTGCGGCGATTCGCGCGGGGATGGATTTGCTGGAAATCTGCCATACTCCGGAGATGATTTTGCGCGCCTATGAAGCGCTGATTACCGAAGGCGAGCGCTCGGCGGCGTTTTCAAAGCTGCTGCATCGCGCGCGCTTCCGATGCGGCAAGAGTGCGAGCGAAGCTCTTTGCAGGCGGTGTTCCATCAGCGCTCACGGCGAAGCAATTCGAGGCGTTGCGGGCGCGGATTTTGCGCTTTGGCGAAACGATCAAGAGCGCCCAGGAGGCGTAGACCGCATGAGCGCGAAGACCATGACGGTGGCCGGCATCATGAGCGGAACCTCGGCCGATGGGATCGACGTGGCCGTGGTGCGGATTGCGCCGGGAAAACTGCGGCCGGGCTGACGCTGCTGGCGCATGAGGGATTTGCGTTTCCTGCCCCGCTGCGGCGCGCGGTGCTGGCGGCGATGAACGCGAGCTGCGACTTCAACGGCAGAGCTGGCGCGGCTCAATTGGCGGCTTGGCCTGGCCTACGCCGAGGCGGTCAGCGCGACGCTGAAGCGGCACACGTGCAAGCTCGATCTGATCGGCTGCCACGGACAGACGCTCTATCATCAGCCGCGCGCGGAGAGCTATGCGGGGCGACGCTTTGCCTGCACCTGGCAGCTCGGCGAGGCGGCGGTGATTGCCGCGGCTGTTGGCGTTCCCGTGGTCTCGAATTTTCGCCCCGCGGATATGCTCGCCGGAGGTCAGGGAGCGCCGCTGGTTCCGCTGCTGGACTACGTGCTCTTTGCCGATGCCAAGCGCGGGCGCGTCCTGCAGAACATCGGCGGCATCGCCAACTTGACGGCGATTCCCGCCGGCGCCGCGGCCGATGCAGTGATCGCCTTCGACACCGGCCCAGGGAATATGGTGATCGACTGCGCTGGCGCAGGAGCTCTTCCACAAAAAATTCGACCGCAACGGGGACTTTGCCGCGCAGGGTGCGGTGCTTGCGCCGGTGCTGGCTGAGGCGTTGCGCAATCCGTATTTCAAGCTGAAGCCGCCGCGCACCGCGGGGCGCGAACAGTTTGGGCGGGCTTACGCGGCGAAGTTTCTCGCAACCTGCCAACGGCAGAGCAACCGCCCCGAAGACGCGCTGGCCACGGCAACCGCTCTGACCGCCGAGACGATTGCGCGAAGTTACAAGACTTACATTGAACGGAATCATGCGAGGCCGCGCCGTGGACTACATCGTCTCCGGCGGCGGTGCGCGCAATGCGACACTGATGGCAATGCTCGCCGCAAGGCTGGAGCCGCTGGGTTGCGAACTGGCGGCCAGCGAGGAGTTCGGCCTGCCCGCCGAGGCCAAGGAGGCGGCGGCCTTTGCGCTGCTGGCTTGGCAGACCTGGCATCATCTGCCGGGAAATGTGCCCGCGAGCGACCGGCGCGGGTCGGCCTGCGATCCTGGGGCAGGTGACGTATGCGTAGCGCCACCAAGGCTTGCTGTTTCCCAGGTCTCAAAATTGAGACCTGGGGCACCCAAACTTTTTGGTGATCCTGGCCGCGCTGGTAGCGCTGGCGGGCTGCCACTCGGCTCCGCGCGACCCGCGGACGGTGGTCTTTCTGATCGAGAGCAGCCCGACCAACCTTGATCCGCGCGTCGGCACCGATGCGCAATCGGAGCACATCGACGAGCTGCTCTTCGATGGACTGGTGTCCCGCGATGCCAGCTTTCATTTCACGCCCGCGCTGGCCGAGAGTTGGGAGCAGCCGGAGCCGCTGACGCTGGTCTTTCATCTGCGCGATGGCGTGCAGCTTCCACGACGGCCGCGCGTTGACCGCGCGCGATGTGGCATGGACCGTGAATTCGATCCGCTCCGGCACGGTGATCTCGCCCAAAGCCGCGGCCTATGCGTCGGTGGATGCGGTCGAAGCCCGCGATGCGCGGACGGTCGTCTTTCATCTGAAGCATGCGGACAACTTTCTGCTAACCAATCTTTCCACCGGCGCCATCGGCGTTGTTCCCGAGGGCAGCGGGCGCGAGTTCTGGCGGCATCCGGTGGGCACGGGGCCGTTTCGCTTTGTGAGCCAGCAGATCGATCAGGACGTGGTCGTGGAGCGCAATCCGCTGAGTTGGTCTGGCGCGCCGAAGATCGAACGGGTGCGCTTTCGCCGTGGTGCCCGACGCGATCACCGAGTCGCTGGAGCTGGAAAAAGGATCAGGCGACGTGGCTGTCAATTCGCTGCCCATGGATTCATTGCCGGTGCTGGCCACGCGGCCGAATCTGATTGTCGAAGACGCGCCGGGAACGCAGGTTCAGTACCTCGGCTTCAATCTGCGCGATCCGCTATTGAAGGATGCGCGCGTGCGGCAGGCGATTGCCTGCGCCATCGACCGCCGGCTGATCATCCAGACGCTGCTCGGAGGCCACGCGCACACGGCCGAGAGCCTTCTGCCCGTTAACCACTGGGCCTTCACCGGCGATGTCGCCCGCTACGATTACGATCCGGCACGCGCGGTGCGGCTGCTGGATGAAGCGGGCCATGCGCCGGGGCGCGACGGCGTGCGCTTTCATCTGGCGATGAAAACATCAACCGACGGCGACACGCGCCTACTGGCCGCGGTGCTGCAGCAGCAACTGGCGAAGGTGGGCATTGCGCTCGATCTGCGCAGCTACGAGTTCGCCACCTTCTACTCGGACGTAACGCGCGGGGCTTTTCAGATGTACTCGCTGCGTTGGATCGGCAACGAGCAGCCGGACATCTTCAGCGTCTATTCGCAACAGCAAATTTTTCTCCCAAAGGCGCCAACCGCAGCCACTACTCGAATCCGCAGCTCGATGCCCTGCTCGACGATGCGCGCCAGAGCACGGACGCGGCTCGGCGGCGCGCCGATTACGTCGAGGCGCAACAGATTTTGGCGCGCGATCTGCCCGCCATCAACCTCTGGTACAGGGATACGGTCTTGGTGCACAACCGGCGGCTGACGCATGTGGTCCCCACGCCATCGGGCAGTTTTGCCTTTCTGGAGACGGCGGAGCTGGCGAAGGATTGATTCGGACAATAAATAGATAAGAATCGATAAATTCATAGAATCCATGGGTTTTCGGCAGACTCTCTCCACTGAGAAGACGTCCCTCAACCTTTTGGCGGCCTGATTCGTCTACTCAAACAGTGATGATCTTTCCCATCCCGGACGCCAAGTGGCGTTGGCCGGTGGAGAGTTGGCTTATGAAAGGCAAGATGAAGATACGATTTCCGCATACAGTTGTGCATTTGGCTGTGATCTTGGCTCTGCTGGCCGGCGCGGCGCTGGCCCAGGCGCCCAAGCCTTTCCAGGGCACGATCACCGCCATCAATGGCAACACGCTTACAGTCAAGACCGACGCGGACGGAGACCATCAGGTGGATGTTCCCGCGACGGCCGTGATCCTGCGCATCGCGCCCGGAGCCAAGGATTTGAGCAGCGCGGAGAAGATTTCGTTCAGCGATTTGGCGGTGGGCGACCGCGCGCTGGTGAAACCGGATCCCAATGCAACCGGAGCCACAATCCAGGCTCTTCGCATCATCGCCATGAAGCAATCCGACCTGGCGCTAAAACAGCAAAAGGATCGCGAGGACTGGCAGCGGCGCGGCGTGGGCGGGCTGGTAAAAAGCGTTGATGCCGCTTCGGGCGTGATTATGTTGACCAGCGGCGCTGGCGTCCTGACCAAGACGATCACCGTGCATACCGACAAGGCGACGATACTCAAGCGTTACGCGCCGGCCTCGGTGCGCTATGACGATGCGCAGCCGGCCCCGATCGATGCGATCCACGCGGGCGACCAGTTGCGGGCGCGCGGCACAAAGAATGCGGACGGCTCGGAGATTACCGCCGAAGAGGTGGTTTCTGGCAGCTTCCGCAACATCGCCGGAACCATCACATCGCTCGATGCGGCGGGAGCAACGCTGGTGGCCAAGGATCTGGCGACGAAGAAGCAGGTCACCATCCACATCACCGCGGAGACGCAGATGCGCCGGCTGCCGGAGATGATGGCGCAAATGCTGGCCATGCGGCTGAAAGGAACAACGAGCGGCGCTCAAGGCGGATGGGGCGGTAATGCTTTTGCGGCGAATGGCGCGGCTGGCGGGCAGCACAGCGGAGGCGGCGGACAATGGGGTCGACAGAATGGCGGACAAGGCGGCGGCGCTCCCGATTCGCAGCAGATGCTGAGTCGCGCCCCGGCGATTCATCTCGGCGATCTGCAAAAGGGCGAGGCAGTCATGCTGGTGGCGACAGACGGCGCAAACGAGGTTACGGCGATTACACTGCTGGCGGGCGTTGAGCCTCTGCTGGAGGCTCCTGCTGCCAGCCAGGACCTGCTCGCCAACTGGAGTATGAACGGCGGCGCGAGCGCGGCGGAAGCGGCCGCTCAATAGTCTCAGACAAACATTCATTGGAAACTAGCGAGGAACACGTGTACTCAAAATTGCATGGCTTCACTCATCTTTTTGTTGCCTTGGCGTTGGGCGCGGCCGGTGTGGCCACCGCACAGGCGCCAACTCCCGCGCCGGCAGTGGCGACGCCTTCATCGGCAACAGCGGCTACTGTGGCTCCAGTTGCGACAGCCACCTTGCGCGGCCATGTTGCTGACCCCACGGACGCGATGATTCCGGGCGCGACGATCACCATCACAACCTCCGCGGGAGTGACCGTGGCCACGGCTACCGCGGACGCTAGTGGCGCTTACCAGGTGAGCGGCCTCGCCCCCGGCAAGTATATTGTGCTGGCCTCGACGGAGGGCTTTGCTCCCTTTGCTTCGCAGCCCATTCAGACTCGCGGCCGGCCAGGTAGTGCACGTGAAGATTTCCATGGCGATGGCCGTCGAGCAGCAGAGCGTCACGGTCACAGATGAGTCGCCCACGGTCAGCGTGGAGGCGGGCGGCAACGCCAGCGCCATCGTCCTTAAGGGCAAGGACCTGGACGCGCTCTCCGACGATCCGGATGAGCTGTCGAACGAGTTGACGGCGCTGGCCGGACCCTCGGCGGGACCGAATGGCGGACAGATTTACATCGACGGCTTCAGCGGCGGACAGCTTCCGCCCAAATCGGCGATTCGCGAGATTCGCATCAATCAGAATCCCTTTTCCGCCGAGTTCGACCACATCGGTTACGGCCGCATCGAGATTCTCACCAAGCCCGGAACGGACAAGCTGCACGGGCAGGTCTTCATCCAGGGCAACGACAAGGCCTTCAATACCGGCAATCCCTTTTCTACTCAGAATGGATCGGTGATTCCTCCCTATTACAGCTATCAGTTCAACGGCACGGCGAGCGGCGCGCTCTCCAAGACGGCTTCCTTCTTTGTCAGCGCAGAGCAGCGCAACACCGGGAGCATCAATGCCTGGGGGATTCCGGACGCTGTGCTGGAAAACAGTTCCGGCGTTTATGAAGATAACTTGAACTACGGTGTCAATCTCCTCAATCGCCGCATCCGCGACAACGCCTCGGCTCGCATCGATTGGCAACTGGGCGCGAAGAACACCTTCACGGCGCGCTATGGCTTCTGGTCCGAGTCCGAGCACGGCGATCTGAATTTTCAATCGCTTCCCAGCGCTTCCACGCATGAGTCGAATACCGATCACACCGTACAGATGAGCGATGCGATCATCATCAACGATCACATCGTCAACGAGAGCCGCTTCCAATACGAGCGCCAGAATGAAAATCACTATCCCGACTCGACGGCGCTCACCATCAATGTTCAAGGAGATTTCACCGGCGGCGGCTACAACGGGCAGCAGAGCCTCGATCACACCACACGCCTCGAGTTCCAGAATATGACGACGATGAGCCATGGCGCTCATGCCATCAAGTTTGGAACCCGTTTGCGTGACTCGCGCGACGCGAACTGGACGAATGCGGAATTCAATGGCTCCTTCACCTTTGCAACACCCGCAAGTTACCTGGCGATGGCCAATGGTCTTGCGGCTGGCACGCCATTCTCCACCCTGGTGACCGGTGGTTTCGGTCCCACAACCGCCAATTACGCCAGCGGCCAGAACTCCGTACTCGCCAATGTCTTCGATATGGCTCTGTATGCGCAAGACGACTGGAAGTTCAATCCGCGGCTGACCCTCTCCGGCGGCATGCGCTGGGAGGCACAGAATCACATCTCGGATCACGACGACTGGGCGCCGCGCGTGGCGCTCGCCTATGCTCTGGATGGGAACGGCAAGGACAAGAAGCCCAAGACCGTGCTGCGCGCCGGTTACGGCTTCTTTTACGACCGGCTGGGAAGCAGCACACTGCTGGGCATCAATCGCTCGCACGTCCAGCAGCAGATCGTGCTCCTCAATCCGACCTGCACCTCCGCGGCAACTTCATTGGACGCGATCGACATGAGCACCTGCACGGGCACAGCCGGCACATCCACCGCTTCAACGCCAGTGCAGTACGAGGTTGCGCCCCGCTATCACTCGCCCTATAACGAACAGGGCAGCGTCAGCCTGGAGCGGCAATTGACCCCCGGCACCAGCCTCACACTCACTTATATGCACACCTTCGGAGTTCACCAGACGGTCACGCGCAACGCCAACCAGGCCCCGGACCTGAACCCGGCGGATAACCTCGGCGGATACCTCTACGAGACTTTCCCCGAAGCGGTCTTCAAAGAAAATCAGTTCATCGGCAGCGTGCGCGGCAATCTCACCAAAAATCTGAACCTGATGGGCTTCTACACACTCTCCTATGGCAACGGCAACAACAACGGCAGCGCCGTGGACGCTTACGATCTGGACAAGAACTACGGGCGCGCCGGCTTTGTCGCCCGCAATATGCTCTTCATGATGGGCAATTACACCGCTCCCTGGGGGATTCGCCTCAATCCCTTCCTGGTCGCCCAGGCTGGCCGGCCCTACAACATCACGCTGCCCACCGACCCGCTGAACAATTTCTTCAATCAGCGCCCGAGTTACGCGACCGACCCCACAGCTTGCACGGATTCCGGCGACGTGCCGACCTCTTTCGGCTGCTTGAACACAACGCCTGCCAGCGGCGAGGCGCTCATCCCCGTCAACCTCGGCAACGGCCCCGCGGCTGTAGCCGTGAACCTGCGCATCAGCAAGGCTTTCGGCATCGGACCCAAACTCACCTCCGCAACTCCTCAGTCTCAGGGCGGACCACCCCCCGGAGGACCACCCCCCGGAGGACCTCCTCCAGGCGGCGGACGCGGCGGCCCTGGTGGTGGGCGCGGCGGCTTTGGCGGAGGGCCCGGCGGTCCCATGGGATTGGGTGGCGGCGGCAACAGCACCGGCCAGAAGTACTCGCTCACCTTCAGCGCGCAGGCGTTGAACCTCTTCAACGACATCGACAAGGGAACGCCAGATGGAACCATAAACCACATATTCAATTCGAGTACAGGACTCTACAGCCCAGGCAATCAATTTGGGAAATCAACCAACCTGGCCGGTGGAATCTTTTCGCAAGGCTCTGCCGCGCGGCGTATCTTCGTGCAGGCTGTCTTCTCGTTCTGATCGGTAGACAGTAAGAGAACAGCACAAGGGCCGGAGCGTGAAGCTCCGGCCCTTGTGCTGTTGAATCAATTTCTTTACCGGCTGACCGTTGCGCTCTGTCCATCGCCCGTAGCAAAGGCATCCGTCAGCGAGATGACCTTCAACTGCGCCTTGAGCGCATCGAGCGAGGCCGCGCTGGTGGCCGTGATCTCCACCGTCTCGCCCGGCAGCAAATCGAAGTAGTTGTCGGAAAGCTGCGCGTCGAGATCGCCGAAAGAAAGATAAACGCTGCGCGCCAGTACCTGCGACGAGACGCGAATCTTGTAGCGGCCATTCGCGCCTGTGGTCTCCACCTTCAACTGCGCCGGCTTCAGATGCACGCCCTTGGTCGGCGCGAGGTAGATGATGTTGCGCGAGATCTCGGTTGCGCCGGCAATTTGAAGATCGGCCACGATAAAAACCCGCGATGTATCCGCCGCTCCCGCGTCCGTGATCTTCTTCAGCGGCCAGTCGAGATAAACCTGGCTCGTTAATGGAGCCACCTCCACGTAACGAAGTTCTTCCAGCAGCACCTTGCCGTCAAAGTCCATCAGACGCACGCGCAAAGAGGCTGGCTCGGTCTTGACTTTGTCGCTGACGATATAGACCTTCAGCGCGCCGTCCTCCACGTGCGGGGAGACCAGCACCGGCGCATAGAAGCGACGCGCATAGTATTGCAGCGCCTTCCACCGGCCGTAGTAATCAATCGACGACCACGAGGCCACCGGCCAGCAGTCGTTCAACTGCCAGAAGAGCGAGCCCATCGTCTCCGGGCGCAGCCGTCGGAAGTGCTCCGCGCCGATCTTGATCCCCTCGGCCTGCAAAACCTGGCTCACGTAAAGAAAGCTCGCGAAGTCCTTCGGTTCGGAGTAGTCCTTGAGCAGATAATCGTGGATGATCGCATTGCCTTCGTTGTTTTTCTGATGGGCCAGCATCACCGGCGTAAAGATATTCGCGCGATCCTCCGGCTGCGTAAAGGCTTCGACGGTCTTCATCTCCGGGAACGACTGGAAGCCATATTCCGTGACAAAGCGCGAGTGATGCGTCTCGTAGGTCGAGAATGGCACGCGCCCGTGCCACACATCCCAGATGTGGTCGTCGCCCGTATGATAATTGGCCGAAACCGTCTCGTAATCGGCGCTGGGCGAACTGGGCCAGTAGGGCGTCTCCGCGTCCAGCCGCGCCACCACGCGCGGCAGAATGCCGCTGAACTCGGTCAGGTAGTCCTGCCACATTTGCAGCTTCACATCGGGCGGAAACTCCGGGCGTCCGGCCCAACTGAAGGCGCTTTCGGTCTCGTTGTTGCCGCACCAGACCACAATACTTGGGTGGTTGCGCAGGCGGCGCACCTGATCCTCCGCCT
>CAWFZU010000167.1:0-10926 GCA_963820195.1 uncultured Acidobacteriaceae bacterium
CGGCTGAATACGCAGGTGGAACGCCAGATCAAGGAATATGAAAATCGCTTCCTGGTGGACGAGACGGTGCAGGCCTGCCGCAATCTTCGTCCGCGCGAGGCGCTGGAGCTGGTTCGCAAGGCGCGTCTGCGGCTGCCGGCGAGGAGCGGCTGTTGAGCCTGGAGGCGCTGCTGGCGGAGCGCTTCCGCCAGCAAAGCGTGGAAGAACGCCGCGCCGATTATGTGGCCAGAGCCCGCGAGTCGCTGGAGAAAAAAGAATTTTCCGATGCGGTGCGTGTTCTGGAGATGTGCCAGACCGAGGGCATCGCCACGGGAGAAATCCTCTCTTTGCTGGATTTTGCCCGGTCCGAGGAGGTGGAGTCCAGCGCCAGGAACAGCTCGCAATAAACTTGCTCAGGCGCAGTCGCTGATGAGCGATGCGGCCTATGATGAAGCGATCAAGTTTCTGGAAGATGTGCTTCAGCAGGCCAACGACACAGCGCTGCACATGCTTCTCGACCAGGCATCGGCCGGCCGCGAACAGCTGCGCCAGCAGATTGAGGCTGCATTGGCCGCGGCGGTGCTGCTGGTTCAGGCGGGCAAGCAGGACGAGGCTATGGAGTATTTGAAGACGCAGCCGCAGCCCATTCTGCGTTCACCGCGCGTGCAAACCTCTCTTGCGGCGCTGGAGGAAGAACGCACCTCGGCTCTCTTCCGGACGGTGGGTCGAGCGTATGCGGGGCTGGAGAGCGACATGCCCGCGGGCGAAGCGGTAATGCGGCACGCCATGGCTGCTTCCGCAAATACCTCCCTCTTCGAGCCGTTAGGAGAGGCCTATCACGCCCGGGGACGGACCGTTGCCGACCGGGTGGTCGGGGACGCCATTAACGACGCCAAGTCGTTGCTGCGAGATCACAACCGGGAGGGCGCTGGACAGGCA
This sequence comes from uncultured Acidobacteriaceae bacterium, assembly GCA_963820195.1. GTDB lineage: Bacteria > Acidobacteriota > Terriglobia > Terriglobales > Acidobacteriaceae > Telmatobacter. The sequence continues at coordinate 919 of CAWFZU010000167.1, forward strand.
CTCCAGAGTGTCTTAGGCATCCTCGATTACGCCAACGCGGATGTGAAGATGGAGTGGCAGAACACGCAAAGAAAAGCGTCGCAGACAAGCCTGATTTCCCGCTTCCGCGGCTAGGCAAGCCCTGCATTAATTCGGACAGCGCAGCCGCATTCACGGCGCGGCAGAAACCGCACATTATCAGAACGACGGCATCGCTCACAGCCGCGTTAGTGCTTCAGCTCCCCCATCTTCTGGTTCACATACTTGTCCATCATGGCGGGAATCTCCGCGTTCATGCGCTGGACCAGGCGGTCCTCGGCGATCTTGGCTTGCGCATCCATGCCCTTGACCATGCGGTCCTGGGCAATCGCGACTTTCTCATCCATCATGTCCATGCGCTTTTCAAAGACGTTCAGCCGGGCATCGAGCGAGGGTGTGAGCGCGCCGACAGCCGACTGCGCCTGCACGCGCAATGCCTGCAAATCCTTGTGAGTCCGCGCAAGTTCCTGGGCCTGTAGATAGGCATAAGTGAAGAGGGCCAACAAAACCACCAGATTTACCGCCAGAATGATCCGCAGCGTATTCAGCTTGCCTTCGAGGGTTTGCATATTTTCACTTTCTGCCGCGCGCGTCGCGGCTGATTGCGCGGTATTGGCTTGTCCCGAGGACTCCTGGCCGCGAAGTTGTCCGTATCCTGCTTGCGTTCCACCGGAAGCCGCCACCGTATCCGCGCGCCGTGGCGGGACCGCCGATGCGGACGGAGTGTAGGGGCTGGAGGAGACTCCGCGGGCGGCCTGGGTTGCGTAGCTCGGTCTTCCCGCAGCGGCGGCTGCCGGAACTGCCGAGGCGGGAAAGGCTGCCGATGCTGGGCTGGAGATCACGCGCGTAGGCTCATGCATGGTGCGCGATTGCTCATTCACGATGCGCGCGGGTTCACGCGTGGCGCGCGATTGATCACTTATGACGCGCGTGGGTTCATGCGTTGTGCGCGATTGTTCATTCATGACGCGGGGGGGCTCATACGAGGTCTGGGCAGATTGATTCATAATGCGCGTGGGCTCATATACTGTGGACCTGGCCGCCTGATCCAGCACGCGAATGCGCAGCTCCGGCCCGCCCGCGCCCAAACGCAGCACATCGCCGGAACGGATCGTGGCGCCGTCGCTTACAGGATGGCCATTCAGGAAAGTCTCAACGCCCGCCCGCATCCCCTTGACCAGTTTGACCGCGCCATCCACCGCATCCAGCGCCACGTGTTCGCCGGAGACCGAGGGATACTTTCCGCCCGGCAGGCTGACTTCGCACTTCGGATCCTGTCCGATGCGAATGCGCGATTGATTCAAGACCCACTTATTCGACTCGCCGATTACAACGATCTCAATATCCATGTTTTTATCCAAGGCTCGCAGTCGCTGAGGCGGCAGCTATGAGGGCAGCGCAAAGTTCCCCCGCTCGGAAGCCACGCCGTAACGGCGCTGCTGCCGCCATGAAATCCGCTCGCTGGCGAAATCCATGCAAGCAGAGTATCACCGCGGGTCAACGAATGGGGAGCCTTCTTTTCAGGTTTCTTTCTCTGCGGCGCGGCACTAGAGCGAAAGCGGCGGTCATATAGATGCTTCCCTCAGGGATTATACGGAAGTTTATTATCAATGATTTACATAGATATGGTGGGCAGTGAGGGACTCGAACCCCCGACTTCCTGCTTGTAAGGCAGGCGCTCTAACCAGCTGAGCTAACCGCCCACTCGCGGCGGGAAGGCCTTTGCGGCCTCTCTTCATCATAGCAGCGCGCTTGCTCGCCGGTCAGCGAAGCGACTGCTCCGACGCGCACTCCATAGCTCGGCGGCCCGTGTTGATAGACTCACGGGGTGGGCCGTCTTATCCTCAATGCCGACGATTTCGGGCTGACCGCCGGGGTCAACCGCGCCGTTGCCGAGCTGCACCGGGCGGGAGTGCTGACCAGCGCTACGCTGATGGCGCGCGCCGCCGCCACCGATGAGGCCATCGCGATTGCCCGCTCCACGCCTACCCTAGGTGTGGGCTGCCATGTGGTGCTGGTGGATGGCGAGCCGGTGCTTCCCGCGCGGGAGCTGCGCACGCTTGTGGACCAGCACACGGGCCAGTTCTATCCCACTCTGGGCGCGTTTCTTGAGCGGCTTCTTACAGGGCGCATCCGTTCCGCTGAGATCGAAGCTGAGACCGCCGCGCAGATTGCACTGCTGCTATCCAAGGGCGTCGCGCTGACGCACATCGACACGCACAAGCACGTGCACATCTTTCCCGCTGTGTTGCGGCCGGTGCTGCGGGCGGCGCGGGCGGCGGGCATTCGCGCGGTGCGTAACCCCTTTGAGCCGGCATGGAGCCGGCGCGCCACGCCCAACGCGTCATGGCTGCGCCGCGCCGAGGTGAGCCTGCTGCGGCTGCTGGAGCCGGCCTTTCGGCGCATTGTGGCGGAGGAGGGCTTTACCACCACCGACGGCGCCCTCGGCGTGCTGGCTACGGGAACACTCGACGCCGCCACGCTGGCTGCTTTGCTCAACAATCTGCCCGCCGGCACGTGGGAGCTAGTCACACACCCGGGCTACAACGACGCCGATCTGGCGCGGACGCATACGCGCCTGCTGGCCTCGCGGGAGACGGAACGGGAGGCGCTTGCGTCCTTCCATTGGAGAGATGAAATCGAGTTGATCGATTTTTCCCGGCTGGGCAACGGTTGATTCCGGCTCGGCTGTCAACGGCTAACAGCGAATTCGGCGAAGCTCGGGAACCTCAATTACCGCGATTACGTATTACCTTGCGAACCTACCGGCAGGAGATCCCTGCTTTGCGCCGTGAAGATGGAGGCATTTTGGAGATCGCTTTCTTTTGGAAGATACTGATCTACAGTTGGGTCGCGTGCGAGACTCTGCTCGGCATTTTCACGCGCACACGGCGCGGCGGTGGCGTGGTAAAGGACCGCGGATCGCTGATGATCATCTGGGTGACGATTTTCCTGGCCATCTTCGCCGCAGAGACGATCCATTCCAGGATGCCTTCAAATATGTTGGGTAGCGCGCACTTGCTGACATGGGTGGCCACGATTGTGCTGCTCGCCGGCATCGTCCTTCGCGCGACGGCAATTCTTACGCTGGGCAAGGCCTTCAGTTCCAATGTCGCCATCCGCAGCGACCAGAAGATCTACCGCGGCGGGCTTTACCGCTATATGCGCCATCCGGCCTACACGGGGTCCTTGATTTGTTTTTTAGGTGTTGGAATCGATGTGGGCAATTGGCTAGGGTGCTTTGTGCTGGTCGTACCCATTACCGCAGCCTTCTTATACAGAATTCACGTCGAGGAAATTGCTTTGAATGAGGCCTTCGGCGCCGAGTATGCTGCCTACAGCCGGCAAACCAAGCGGCTGATTCCCGGCATCTATTAACAGGCTTGAGAAACTCCAAGCCCTCCAGCCGCGTCTATCTCCAAGAGTCTGATTCCGCAAGCGACGAGAAAAATATGCGCATCGGCATTACCTGTTATCCCACTTACGGCGGTTCGGGCGTGGTGGCCACGGAACTGGGCATCGAGCTGGCCGCGCTGGGCCACGAGGTGCACTTCATCTCCTACTCGCAGCCTTTCCGGCTGAGCGGGCGCGACAGCGGCATCACCTACCACGAGGTTCCCGTCTCCAGCTATCCGCTCTTCGAGTTCCCGCCCTACGACCTGGCGCTGGCCTCGCGAATGGCCGAGGTGGCGGAATTCTATGAGCTCGATCTGCTGCATGTGCATTACGCGATTCCGCACTCGGTGAGCGCGCTGCTGGCGCGGCAGATGCTGGCTGCCAGCGGGCGGCGGCTGCCCTTTGTCACCACGCTGCACGGCACCGACATTACGCTGGTGGGCATGGACCGCGGCTACCTGCCCATCACTCGTTACGCCATTCAGGAGAGCGACGGCGTGACCAGCATCTCCAGCTATCTGAAGGAGGAGACGCTCACGCACTTCAACATCACGCGACCCATCGAGGTGATTCCCAACTTCGTCAACTGCAACGAGTACGTGGCCATCAAGGATGAGGCCGCGCGGGCCAAGTCGCGGCTGCGCCTGGCTGCTCCCGGCGAGGCGATCCTGATGCATCTGTCGAACTTCAGGCCGGTCAAGCGGGTGGTGGACGTGGTGAAGGTCTTTGCCCAGGTGCAGCGCGAGCTTCCCGCGCAACTGGTGCTGGTGGGCGACGGGCCGGAGCGCTCGGCCGCCGAATGGCTGGCGCACGACCTGGGAATCCAGTGCCGCGTTCACTTTCTGGGCAAGCAGGAGCGGGTGAACGAGCTGCTGCCGCTGGCCGATCTGATGGTGATGCCCAGCGAGCTGGAGTCGTTTGGGCTGGCGGCTCTGGAGGCGATGGCCTGCAAGGTTCCGTCAATTGCCACGCGGGTGGGCGGCGTGCCGGAGCTGATCGACGACGGCGTCACCGGGCTGCTCTACCCGGTGGGAGATGTGGAGGCCATGGCCGCCGGAGCGGTGAGCCTGTTGAAGGACCGCGACCGCCTGGAGGCGATGCGCCTTGCCGGGCGCAAGACTGCGCAGAAGCGCTTCTGCTCGTCGCTGGTGGTGCCGCATTATGTACGCTATTACGAGTCGGTGCTGGGGAAGTTGGGCTGATCTAAAGATTGCCCCTGACCAAGCGCAATATCCGCGGACTGCTGATTGGATAGCCTGTCACGGCGATTCTACGAGTCTTCAGGCCCTCAAGAGGCGGTCGTGATCCGCAGCGAAACCAGGCCAGATTTCGTCCTGTAAATTCCGCGAGGTATAATTCTGTCTGAAGCGGGAGTAGTTCAGTGGCAGAACGTCAGCTTCCCAAGCTGAATGTCGCCGGTTCGATCCCGGTCTCCCGCTCCATAAAATCAACAACTTACGAAGAGACCGCGAAACTCCTGCTCCATTCCTGCTCCAATTACATGAGGAAGAGGCTTTTTTCCAGTTGATTGACCGCCGGTAGCCTGTTCTCGACCGGCGTTTGCGTGTACACATTTTGGTTCACATCAAGGCTGTGGCCGAGCTGATCGGCGACCAGTTTCCCGCTCACCCCAAGCTCATTCATGAGCGTTGCGTGCGTCCGGCGCATGACCTGGAAATTAGCCCAGCCCATGCCGACCTTGTCCAGTTTTGGCTTGATGTTCCGGTTCCAGCAATTGTCCTTCGACATGGGCGTCATCCGTTCGGACGGAAACACCCACGCATCCTCCCGCGTTGATACCGCCATCATGCGCCAGACCTCAATATCCCGCAGCAGCCCCTCGGGCAGAGCGGCCTTGCGAACGGATTGATCGGATTTGGGCGAGTCGATTGCCCCCCGGTAAACCCGCTGCCGAATATCGACGTACGACGCCTGCAGAGTTCCCCAGGTCAACGCGAATATCTCGCCCGGACGCATACCCGCCATGACCGCGAGCTTTGCGACCAGCCGCTCCCGTTGATCGAGGACACCGAACAACATTTGCACTTCCTTCATGTTCATCACCTTCCGGACCGGCTTTGCCGCTTCCTTCGGCGTGAACAGCAACATCGCGGGGTTTCTGACCAAAAGACCTTCGGCCATTGCAAGGTCGAAAATCTGTTTCAAATCCCAGCGCAGATGGTCCACGGTTGAGAACGACAGGTTTTTGGCCTTGTCGTCCAGTACGTCTTGCAAGTCGTCGCGCCGGAAAGCCCCTAGAACCATCTTGCCGAGGTTATCTACCAGATGGATTCTGACGCGGTTCATGTTGTTGACCCGCGTCGATGCTTTCCACTTGCGGCTGTAATAGGGGAAATAGACTTCTTCCACGAACTCGCCAAACGTCCACGCCCTGTTCCGGCTTTGCTTGGCTTCGGCTTCCGTCACAATCCCGTCAACGATCGCCCGCGCTTCCGATTTGGTCATGTCCTTGACCAGCCCGATCACGCGGCTCTTGTGGCTTTTATCGACCCACCACATTGCGACCCATCGGCCATCCTGCTTCTTGACCGAACCTTTTTGATACCGACTCTTGCGCATGGATTCTCCTTATGCGCGTTTACCGGCATCCCGTTCTGGCAATGTCGATATGTTAGCATCAGCGGTCACCCGCTCATTTTTCTCGATCCATTGCCGCAATGTCTCCCGGCGGATGAGCTTTCGGCGGCCAAGTGACAACGCCGGAATCGGAGGGCAACCTTGAATTCGCCCGGACACCGCTTTGCAGACGTGGGCCTTGGAGCAATGAAGTAACTCTGCCGCGTTGGCGAGGGTAAGCAGATCGAAAGTCTCCAGCGACGTTGACATTGTGAATTGCCTTACGCAGGCTTATCCCCCTTAGGCAGTTTGGGCTGGACCGAGCCTCGCCGCGCGAGGATCAATAGGCTCTTGCGAGGTAGGCCGAGAAACTCGGCCGCTCGCTGGCCGTCTACGAATTGTTCATGCGTAAAGCCCATCGGAAGTTGCATACGAAACACCCTCGATACAAAGTTGAGTCAAAATGGGTTCTGCAAGGAGCGCCTCATCTTCCGGGTGCACGTTATGCGATGTACATTTCAATACTGTCGCATAAATGAAAGTGTGAAGGCAAGCTCATCTTGGTTTTGAATGCTGGTTTGGCTTCGCCCCCGGCAGACTAGTCGGCGGGCTTCCTGCTTTGTGCCTTGTGCGACTTCTCTGCTTCAGCTTCCAATGCGGAGGTTTTCGGCGTGGTGCCGCATCGCGGCCTCATAGATCATTTCCCAGGCAATGGGAAACTGTCCTTTCGCCCCGAGAAGTCTGACAATGGCGAACTCCGGGCGGCTTTCGATGACAATCCTGCGTTTCTTGCCGTTCTCTTTGACGGACGAAGCAGAGACAAAAATGGTTTGTGCCTTATGCTCGATGAGGCAACTCATTCACACTTTCTCCTATCACAACCTGGCCTGCCCGATTCTCCGTGTCGGCGAGATTGTCAGCTAAAGGCGACGAATGCATGAGATGCACCGTCGCGGCCAGGGGTGTAGAAAGCGGTACGCTTCCCTTGCTTACGGACAGTTACGGTCATTTTTATGACACGCAAGGTCACGAGCCCACGGACTAGGGAAAGTGTAGCAATGGAATGATGGCGTGTTACCATTTCTCCGCGTTGAAAATCCCGCTGGTAACTGCAACATTACTTTGACGTTACAAAAGGTAAAACCGCTCAAGCGCGAGCGAAATTTTTTCCTGAAAGTTAAGGCGTCCGCGGTGCGGCCTCTTTCCCGATCAACCAACGCGGCCCGGCAGCATCCGTTCCATACCCTGCTCCAAGACATGCTCGCGGCCGGAATGCTGCGCTATGGGGCCGGTATCCATTGCCAGCATGATGAGACGGCGCAGGTTTGCGGACTGCTCAGCCTGGCTGAGGATCGCCATTGAGTCGGCGGCAAGGTCAGGAGTGGCGTCCCATTGCAGACTCAGGTTGTTCTTTCGTGCCAGCTCCACGGCAAATTCATGGAGAGCAATTTCATTCCCCGCAAGGAACGGCTGTATCGCTCCGAGGTCGTAGAGGTACGCTGAGGCGCTGTGTGCCCACTCTTCGGCGCTCAAGCCCTTCAGTTGATTTTCGCGGTTCAATCGGTCGAGTACGCTGTTGAGGGATTTCTCCACTTGAGATGCAGGCATGTTGCCGGCGTCGATCGGGCGCAACTCTCCGGCCCAACCGTAGAGGTCTTGAAAAATATGGTGGTGGATCGCCTGAAGGTGTGTGGCGTCAAAGCCGCCGCGAACGGGCGTTGCCTGAAGCTCGGCAAGGCGAAGCGTCGTTGACTCTGTCGCCGCTCTCGAAAGAACGGCTGGGTCCGTGATGCCGAGCTTGTTTCTGAATACGCTGGTACCGGGAATTGTGAAATCGGTTGCGTCGATCATCTTTGGTTCTCTCCTCTCGTCGAAGCTGTTGTCGCGGAGCTTTGCTTCAGTGCCAGCATGACCCGCGCGAGGTAGCCATTATCAATGCCGCGCTGGGTGTCGCCGGTGTTGTAGCGAGAGATGGCGTGCTGGAGCGCCTTCTGGCCGGGTCCGTAGGTTTTCACCTCAAGCTGATAGGCACTGTCGAGAATCTGCCAACCGGCGCGGAGATTGGAGCACGGGTCTAAAAGAGATTCAACGGGAAGCCCGCGGCGCTCGGCTTCCGCTGTGCTGACCTGCATTAACCCCAAGTCAACAAAGATGCCGTGGCGCTCGAAGTAGCCGAGCCACTCCAACGCCTCGCGTTCGTTGGTGGGCTGGTGCTTGAGCCGCAATGTACCCTCCGGTAGGTGCCATTGCTTTAGGAGCGCCCTGGGAAAGTCGATCTGCATGGCATTCGGGTTGCCGCCGGATTCAACAAGGATGATGGCGTTGAGCGTGGTGAGCGGCACTGTAGGCAGGCAGCGCGACTGGAGAGCGGCAACGTCCAGACGTTGAGCAGAGACGTTAGGGGCAAAGCAGAGCAGGCATACTGCGGTCAGAATTCTCATCGGTTGGTGGCCTCGTAGAGTGGGATCGCCCAGAGGTCGGCCCAATCTTGCGCGGCCACGTGCTGAATCGCTGGAATCGGTGTGTTAGCCGCCCAGTAGAGGTTGGAGGGCGCTAGCAGCATGTCGGGGTTGTGGGCGAGAGTTTCAATTGCCGGCCAGAATGCGAGTTGTTCGTAGCAGACCAGTAACCCGGCGCGGCGATTCCAAACACGGATGGTTGGCGGGAATCGAAGCATCAGCGGGAAGCCGCGGCGCTGTTCTCTGAAGTGCCACATGCCAAGTGGCACGGGCACTCGCTGAACGTAGGAGAGACGCTCCGTGTATCCGCGGGACAGGAGAACATTGCGATTGGCCTCGGTGTTCGGAATGGGGATTGTGGTGCCGATCAGGAGGCCCGTGCGCTGCCGCTTGAGTTGCGCGAAGACGGAAGCCCAGCGTGTCTCATGCATTCCATTCCAGCTTGGAATGACTGATTCCGGAAAGATCAGCAATGTGTCTGGATGGGCCAACGCAATTTGTTGGATCGTCTGCTCCTGCAATTCCAAACGGGAATCAATATCGTCGTGAGGCGACTGCCCGCCGAAGTTGGTGTTAACGGCGACAATATGAGGGTCGGGAACGGGGCGATGGAATCGAGCATGGGTTGCGATGGATGCCGCAACGAGAGCGGCAAGGGTCATGGGTGTGCCGAATCGCCTGTACGCGGCTATCAATATGACGCCCAGCCCCAGACCGAACCATCGGGTTCCGGGAAACCAGTGGCCCGCCGCGATGAGCGGATGGGCGACGGTCACAAGACTCAGCGGTGGAAGTGCCAAGACCGCAATAGCCACGATTACGGAGAGTGGCACGTAACGACGGCTGAAGAGACAAACCCAAGGAGCCGAGCAGAGCGCCACCAAAGCTGCCCAAATGGCGAGTGGCAAAACGAAGTTGTGGCCTGTCTGAAAGAAGCTCTGTGAGCCGGGGATGACGCTCCAGGTGGCGGCTGCGTAGTAGAAGACAGTACAGAGCGAGTCCAGGCGCCGCCGTGAGTGAAGATATACGAACGGAAAAAGCAAGGCGAAGTAATTCAGGGCGGGGTCGCCGCTCCAGCCTGCGCCGCCGATTGCGGCAGAGCAGGCGAAAAGAATCGAGGTTCTGGCCTGAGCGGGGAGAGAGATGCTCGGCTTTCTCCATCTCACTTTGTCTGGCGCGACGGTTGCGGTCTCTGAAATGTCCATCGCTTTCTGTCCTCTGGATTGCCCTGTCAATTCGGGTTGGCGGTTGGGTGGTACGAATGCTCGACGAGCAAGGGGCGAATCCAACTGTGGACGGACCGCAAGGGGATCGGGCCAAAGTACCTGGAATCAAAACTCCGGGGACTGAAGGAGCTGACAACCCACAATTCACCTTTTTGAACGCGATATGTTCCTGCCGGGAACGGATGAAGCTGTCGCCCTTTCGAATCGCGGTTTATGGTTGCAGTGTTTGGCAGCAGTTGACCGTTGACGACAATGCCGGCGGCGGAAGTCTCGACGGTGTCACCGGGCCATGCGACCACTGGTTTGATGAGTGGTGAAAACCCATCAGGACA
>CAWFZU010000168.1:0-7080 GCA_963820195.1 uncultured Acidobacteriaceae bacterium
CCAGGCGCAGCGTGACGTCCTTTTCGCCGGTGTAGGTGGCATAGACCTGGCAACGCCGGCCCTGGCGCAACTCCTCACTCATGTCTGCGATGAGCGCGCGTTCTTTGGCAAAGAGCCGGTCTTCGGAGAGATTGACAGGCGTGGCGGCCAGAAACCGCACGTACTCCCGTGTCTGTGGATCAAAGGCCCGCGCCCAGATCGCATCGAATCCATAGGGATGATCCGGGTAGAGAAGCAGCGTATTGAGCAGAATGCTCATCAGGCTCTTGTTGCCCCGGTGCTCACGCATCGCCGACCGGATTTCGTCTTCGAGTTCCTCGTAGGCTTTTGCCAGATCGGAGTCCATCTCGACCGAAACGACGCTCTCGTCGTAGGGAGGCAGGTTGTCCGCGATATCTTCGAGCGAAAGAAATGCAGTCGTGTTCATCAGGAACTTGCCGAACAGTAACGGCGACGCTCCCGGCTTCCGTAGGACCTGAATCGTCTTCTTTGTCGACCGCGAGCAGGCGTTGTCCTCTTTGCGTACCTTCTCGATGGTTTCGAGCACCCCGTACTGTTCCTGGAAGTCGCGCCGTCCCTGGCCACCATAGGCAAAGCCTTCGCCTGCCATTGCGTGCGGTTCCATGCGGTAGAAGATATTGAAGAGATCGTCGGCGTAGCCGCCCATCAGCGTGCCGGTCAGCGCGATCAGCTTGCGGGCCGCGCGTTCGAGCACTCCCAGGCCGTTGCCCTGCGCCGTGTCTCCGGCCAACTGGTGCAGCTCATCTGCGATAGCGAAATCGAACCAGCGCCGCATATAGCGGCCCACAAACTCCATCGGCGCCATGCGCTGAATGCGATCGCGGTCTGCCTGCCACAGAGCCGAGTACTGCGTCGTTCCGCCCTGTGGCCGGGTCAGCGCTTCCGAGAGCTTGAGCTTGTCTCCGAAATCGAGATAGGTCAGCTTCTGCCGCTCGGAATCGAGGATGGCAAAGCCCGTGTCGGGATTGACGACGCCGCCCAGGTTCGGCCCGGACTTCGCCTTGAGAAAGACGTGCTCCCAGAAGTAGCCGAGTTTGCCCTTGTCCTTGCCGGTGATGAAGAAGGCCGGCGCCGGGCACTTCTTGCGCCACTCCCGGCGGCTCATCCGCCGCAGATCGGACAGAGACAGACGCATCCCCTCATAGACAACTCGGCCCTTGCGCAGCTTGACCTCGCAGACGCCGTGCGCCTTTCTCGGGTCGCCTCCGTTGCGCAGATCCTCGATCAGAAAGGCGCGGGCGCGCGGTATGGTCACCAGTACCTCTCGCGCCCATTTGTGCGTAATGTGCGAGGGGCACATCACCAGCGTCGTCGAGGGCCGCCCATCGGCGAGAACGTGGATTGCGCCCAGCGCCATGTAAGTCTTGCCCGCGCCGCATTCGGCCACGATCCGCGCCGCTTTGGCTTTGCGCAGGTACTTTGCCGTCCCAGTAATCGCCAGCGCCTGTGCCGGAAGCGCCTTGCGCAGCATGCGTTGCAATGCGCGGCGCCACAGGGTCCTTTGTGCTCTGCAGAGGAGGGAAGGTATTCGAGAATCCGCGATCCTGAAAGTTCCGTGGCGTGTGCCACGCAGGTACGAGGCGATATCGACTGATGCTCTCTTGGCTCATGCATGGAACCTCATTGCGGATCAGTGGGATGGAATCGGAGGATCAGGAGCTATGGTTCGCTTTTCTCTCGAATCGGACACAACGTCTCGAACAGTGGGTGCTTCGGCCACTTGATCGGCCCATTTTCTTCGGGGAAGGCGATCACACCGGATTTCAGCGCTGCCGAGATCCAGGCGAGCATCTCATCGGCAGTGGCCGTAACTAGCACAGGCTCACAACCGATGCCATGAAGTGGCTGGAAGCGGCCTTCGGCTTCAAGAGCCCCGCAGATGTGCTCTGCCCACTGGGGCACAGCGGGAAGGCCAAGAAAGAGTCGATAACCACGCCCAAGCTTCGTCGGGACTTTTACGGGAAAGGATTGTCCGGCCCGCGCTGCCATTCGCGTGCAACTGCTCGGAGATGGTCACCAGATGCCGCACGGGATGCTTCCGGCCCGGCAGAATCACCGAACCTGCGATAGCACGAGGCATGTTCGCCGAGCGTAATCTCCTTGATTGCTCCATCGGGAAAGGTCAGCGTAAAGTGCGCCTTCTCGTGAACAGCCGCTTTGATCGCGCCGATGTCGGAGTCGTTTCCGAAGACGCCGATCAGATGCGCCTGCTCATCCTCTCCTATATAGGAGGAAACCCTTACCCGAATCCTGGTTGACGTCTTTTCCGTGATGCGGTGGTACTCAAGCAGCCCGAGCCGCAGGTGCGCATTCTGCATCGGCATCTTCCTCCTGCCGGATCGGCGTTTCAGTCAGCTTCAGCGTTCTTCCATCGGCGTAGACCAGCCGCAATTCGTTGGCCCATCGCTCACGGTGATGGACAATCTCGTTTTCCTCGTCGTGCTCGACAAAGGTGGTGACGTGCTTGACCGATCGCCAGCGTGCAATGTGCCGGTCGTCGCCCTGGCCGAAGACACCATTCAATAGGCCCGCGGTGCAGAGCAGCCCGACATGGCCTCCATGCAGAGGGGTGATCGGCCGCCCGGTAGCCACGTCTTCGTGCGGAGCGAGAAACGGCATGACCTGCTTCCAGGCGCCGGAGTGCGGCAACAGGTCTTCGAGCAGGTCGTAGGGGAGACCACGGTAGCTGAGAGCCGTTTCGCTTGTAGCGTGGCACACGATATGGCTCGCAGGCATCGGGCGCGAGTTCCGGCAACTCCAGAAAGCTGCCGTAGAGGCTGATGCGCTGCAACAGACGCTTGTTCGCATCGACCGCTGCTCCGCGCACGTTCGAGCGCACGCCGAGTACGGCGATCTGCCGGAAGCGCACGGATTCCTCGTCGGTCATACGGAAGACATTGAGTTGTGCGAAGTGGGAACTCAGCAGGCCTGCGCAGTCCATCAACCGCTCGAAGGGAATCACCATCGCCAGCACGCCGTCCATCGCGAGCCAGTGATAGGTCTGATCGAGAAACAACCGCTCCATGCGATTGTTCGCTACCTGGCCGATCTCGGAGTCGTAGGGCGGATTCAGATAGAGCAGCGAAAAGGACTCCGGTTTGGCGACGGCATCGAAGGCGTTGCCTTGGATGATCTCGATGCTCTTTCGACTTGAGCAATCAGCGCCCGCTCGGCATCGAGTTCGACGCCGTAACGGCGTACCTCCGCGCCCTGCGTGATGATTTCGAGCGCCGTTCCTTGCCCAACGCAGGGATCGACGACCGACGCCGGGCCGGTAAAGTTGAGCAATGCGCGAAGCCGCGCGGCCTCGCTTACCGGAAGCGGGTAATAGCCCATCTTCAACCGCGCCGCGTTGCGCGCCATGGTTCCTCCTTGGGCGATGAACTCTGGGTTTTGAATCGGGTCGTGTATTTCTCGATGGGAGGTGCATCGCGCACCATGGTGAAAGACATTCTTTCCGCAATCGACGCCGAGATCGCTCGCCTCGAACAGGCCAAGGCTCTATTGAGCGCATCGGGCGCAGTTGTCGCCAAGCGTAAGCCCGGCCGGCCGGCAAAGGTTGCATTTCTGTAGATGCTCCGAAGGTTCAGAAAGCCAGAAAGCGCCGCAAGATGAGCGCAGAGGGGCGGGAGCGCGTCCGGCAGGCGCAGATCAAGCGATGGGCTGCATTAAAGGCGCATCCAAGGCGAACATGAACGCCACGGTTGCGCAACTGCCCAAGGCAAAGAAGAAGGCCGCAAGCTGCTTGATGGGCCACGTTTTCGATTCCCGACCCGGCTGCGGCCTGAACAGAAAAATGCAGACGGCTATTGCAACTTGATCTTGTCAGCGATCTCTTTGGTGGATTTTCGCGATACGTCTGCCTGTTCGGCATAGCGGCGCCAGTTGGCCACGGCCGTTTTAACCTTTGCCAGAATCTCCTGCGCGTTCTTTATCCCATGCTGTTTGCCCAATGCCTGAAGTTGGGCTGCGCCGGGATTCCTTCCCTCTCCCATGACGAGCATGCTTTGCTCTCCGCCCGGACCATAGGAAAAGGTGAGGTCATAGGCAGGCGCGAAGATCCACTCGTTTCTTGCGTTCAGCAGGAACGAAAAATTCTTCACGTGATCGTCGCGGTTATGAGCAAGAACGTTGAAGCAGGCCAGCGCATAGACCTTTTCTGCTTCCTGGATATTCCTGGTCAACGCCAGGGTCACGCGCAGAACCATGTCGTAGTCGAGGCTGGGAGTGCGATGATCGGCATGGATCAAGCCGCCAAGACTGTGCATGTGGATGCGGGCATCTCCGTCCCGGTCGAAGCGTTTTGTGCCGAAGTATTTGTTCCTTTTCGTACGGAAAAGATGAGTCTCAGGCATCTCCACGCCCGCATCCTTTGCCATCAGGCTATAGGCGTATTCGATAGCTCCCGCGTCCCGCGCGTCCTGGGAAGACGGAAACTTGATCATCCAGTGCGCGAAGCCCGGTTGCAATTCCTGCTGGCCGTGAATGATCCTTTTCTTGTCGGTGCTCACTTGCGCCACGATCTTGGGCCGGGCGCCTGAAGAGGAGCCATTGAGCCGCAGCAAATCTTCGAAGACCTCTTCATTCTCTCCGGCCAGTACGACGGCTGATTCCTCAGCAAGTTTGTCGAGCGCCAGCGGAGCATCGTCGGCGGTTTGCTGGCTCAGCTCCGGCTCGTAGCTGAGAGCGCCCATGCCGTGCCGTCCCACATAGGCCAGCCGGTCGAGCGGATTCAGTTGGCCGCGATGGACACCGTGTTTTTCCACTGTGCGGTCGAGCAGAAGGCGGCCCCATCCGTCCGGCAGACTGTCATTGAATACGCCGAACAGGCCGTCGAAGATCGCAGTGTCGGCAATGGATACGCCGGGCCTGAGAGGAAGTTTGATCGGCGAAATCTCGATGCCCGAAGCAAGGAAGGAGGCGTCATACTCGAAAAGGATCTGCCTGTCCTTGAACGCGAGGCGCCCAACCTTGCGGCGCTGGTTTCGCGCGTCCAGATAGACGGTCAGCAACTCTGTCGGCTTATACGCCATGGCTGCGTCCTTTTCTGCCCGTTGCTCTCGCGCCGCCGCGCCGGCGTGGCCAGCAGGGCATCGAGCGATTGGGTGGCTGAGATGGGCTGGCTTTCCGCGGCCAGCTTGTCGAAATCGTCAAGGCAATTGAGCACCAAGGCCAGATTCAGAAGCGAGTCCAGCGCGATCAATCCTTCGCGCTCAAATCGCTTCAGCGAACTGAAGGTCACGCCCGAGCGCGCCGCCAGTTCTCTCTGTGTCAGGTTCATGGCAAGACGCCGGGCCTTGAACCGCCCTGCAATTCCTGTCTGTACCTCTTGCACGGTCCTGAGATATACAGCCAATATGTTGCCTCTTTATCTTCATTATACGACATAAAAGGCAATATATTAACCATATCATTCAAGAAAAATTACCCGTCTACTTGTCGCTGAGGTATGCTCTGACGGCGCTCAGGATGGCTGGCGCCACCGCATCAATCTCATTCTCGCGCATCAGGCGCAGCGGCACTCTGTCTCCCAGTTCCGGATTCACGCCCGTCAGCCAGGCCTGCACGACGGCGGGCGAATCGTGTTCGCTCAAGGTGCGCGCCACCTGAAAGGCGAACCGCAACCGGCTCTCTGCGTCGCCGTAGATCTCGCCGCCGGCGATCCAGCGATCGACAGCGCGCGCGTCCTTGACGCCGCCGATATACGCGGTCAGTTTCCGCCCAACGATCTCAACCAGCTTCTCGACGACCTTCGATGCGGGAAGCCGAAGCGCCTCCCGGTGGGCGAACAGGTCGGGCCTGGGAAGCATTGGTGTGTCCATGGCGGACCTCCTGATTGAGCTTCTGCAGAAAAGCGATGGGCGGCGTATCCTATCGGGTCCACTACGCCGCTCTGGCCAATTCGATTTGCATAGTGGGCGCGAAGCGCCGAGCCGATGCCGAGCCGGAGTGCGGCCCCATCGGCGGCTGCGGCACCAATTCGGCCAGCGGCCAAACGGAGATGTTGCCGCATACGCCGCAACATCCCCCGCTGGAGTTCGAGACCGAGGCGCAACTCTCGCAGTAGACGGCTTCGACAACCGGAATACTGACGAGGCTGCGCCGCGGACGCAGAATGCTGATCTCTCCCATGATTTCCTCCCGGCGCTGAACCGCTCGCTAGGCGACCTGCTGGTTGGCCAGGGATTCGAGATCCTCGACCAGTTGCTTCAACGCCGCCAGGCTCGGCAGTTCGGTGACCGATGCGATCTTGAAGCGCTCCGCCACGGCGAAGAACTGCGCGTCGCCCGCCATCTCGGCCAGTTGGCGCAGCCGCTCGAAACCGCGCGCCGCGGCCTGCATCTTCTCGATGGTCTGCTTCTGCCGCTCCGCGTTGGGGATGGTCCGCGCGTCGGCGCTGTGCCCGGCCCGGCGCAGAATCTCCGCGTAGATCGGCTCGCCCAGCGTCCCGCGAAAACCCTCGATCTCGGCCGTCAGCCGCTGATCGACCGGTCCGCGCGTGTCGCCGGCCAGGCCGTTCGCCTGAGCCATGGTCATGCCCGGCGGCAGCGCCCACTCGGGCAGGGTGGGAATCGCAACCGGCTCTCCACGGGAATTCAGCCGCACGCGGGTCTCCCCGAAGCGGTAGAGGTAGCGGCCCAGCCCAAAACAGCTACAGGCCCGCTTGAAGGCCTGGGCGTCCGCCGCCGTGACGGCGTTTTCGCGGTCGGCCCACTCTTCGCCGGTGCCGGTGTGGCTGCCCAGCCGCGTGATCGTCACGGCGGTCGCCACCAGCACCTTGCTGGTCACGATCGCCTTGCCCCGCTCCATGCGGCAGAGCGACGGCACGGTCGAGATCGTGTACTCGCGCGTCCAGCCCGACGGCGTGAAGAGTTCGTTGAGCCGGTCCGTGTAGGCGCGCGGATCGGCGAAGGGCAGGATGACGCCGCTCCGGCCATTGTCGAAGGTGCGCATCACGCGCCACTTGATCAGCGCCGGATCGAACGGCGCTTCGAGCTGCGCGAAGAGCTTCTCGCGCTCGGCTTCCGTAAACTTTGTTGCGGCCATACCTCACCTCCT
>CAWFZU010000169.1:0-3160 GCA_963820195.1 uncultured Acidobacteriaceae bacterium
ATCCTCTTCAAGCAGCGCTGCGTCACCCGCGCCGCCCAGGATCGGTGTCATGCCGCCCGCAGCCCAATCACGCTGCAGCGCATAGAGATTGCTCTCCGAGGCTTCGAGAAGAATTAGCTTCGGCGGCTGCAGCGCACTCAATCGCCGAGCCAGCGCAAAGCCGATGGAACCGCCCGCGCCGGTGATGAGAATCGGCTGCCGAGCCAGCGCGTGGAGCGCATCGGCCGAGGGTGGCGGCAAAGCAGGCCGCGCAAGAAATTCGCGCCAATCGAGGTCTTGGAAAGAAGGAAGCACGAAATCAGTATAAGATGGCACACCTCATCCGTAACGAAAGCAGAGCGCAAGCCGCGCGCGACCTCAATTCAAGTTTTGCAGGCAGATGTCAGCCGATTGGCCGTTCGCTTACACTGAATAGTTCCGTGAATTTTTTAAGTGGGCGGCCATTCCGCTTCGACGAGGAAAAGAATATATGAAATTTACCGGGGCGTTGGCTCTTGTAGTTTTTGTTGCAACTACAGCCGTAGCTGGGGCGCAGGCGCGCTTTGACGCCGAGGCGGTGCGGCTGAACAATCGCGGCGTGGCGCAGATGAGCCAGCAGTTTACCGAGCGCGCGGTCGCGTCGTTTGCCGCAGGCCTTCAAGAAGGATCCCAAGCTGGCGCAGGCGGCGATCAATGAGGGCATTGCGCTGATGGCGCTGCAAAAACTGGACGAGGCCAAGAAGGCGCTGCAAGCAGGCCCTCGCGCTGGAGCCGAACAGCGCGCAGGCATGGTACAACCTGGGCCTCGCCCAGCACGCGGGCAACGAACTGGAGCCGGCGCTGGCCAGCTTTCAGCAGGCGGTGAAGATCGATCCCAGGGATGCGGACTCCACTTATTTCGAGGGCGTCTGCTACCAGGAGTTGAAGCAGTTCGACAAGGCCATTGCGATTTTGCAGCAAGGCGCTGGAGATCGATCCGCTGCACGCCTCGGCGGAGTTTGCGCTGGCGCGCGCGTTGCAGCGCTCCGGCAACACCGCGGAGGCCAAGGAGCACTTCAAGAGCTTCCAGCACTTGACCAGCACCAAGATCGGCGCGCCCATCGGGCTCTCGTACGGCGAGCAGGGGCACTACTCCACGTGACTGCCGGTCGAGGAGCAGGAGAGCGGTGAACAAGGCGATGATTCCGGTGAAGATGGTGGCGCAGCCGTGATGGTCACGAACGTCGGCCCAAAGATCTCGCCGGCACCTGGATTCACGACCACCGGCGGCGCTTGCATGATGGACGTGACCGGCTCCGGCAACATGGACCTGGTGCTGATGCAGGCGGGCGCGCAGGCGATTCGCGTGCTGCATAACAAGGGCGACGGCAGCTATGAAGAGTTTGACGCGGCGGCGGCGGGGCTGAAGGCTAGGGCCATGCGGTGGCCTGCGCCGTGGGCGATTACGACGGCGATGGGTTGAATGACCTGGCTGTTGCGCTGGACGATGCAGTGCTGCTCTTCCGCAATCTGGGCCACGGAAAGTTTCAGGACGTGACGGCAGAGGTCTGGGTTGATGCCGAAGAACCGGCCCACGGGAATCACGTTCATTGATTATGACCACGATGGCGATCTGGATCTGTTCTTGACGGGCGCGCCGTTGAAAGCTGGCGGCGAATCGAATGTTTTGTGGCGCAACAACGGCAATAAAACGTTTACCGAGTGGACCGAAGCCGACGGGACTGGGCGGAAGCGGGAAGACGAACGCGGTGATTCTCACCGACTTCAATAACGACCGCGCCGTGGATATTGCTGTGACCGGCGATGGCCCTGCGCCGTTGATTTACGTGAATCCGCGGGAAGGAAAGTATCCGACGCAGGCGGTCTATGAATGCCAGGCTGCAGCCCGCCGTGGCATTACCGTGCTCGACTACAACAAGGACGGCTGGATGGACATCGCCGTCACCCACGCGGGCGCGCCGGGACTTACGTTATGGCGCAACGTTGAGGGACCGGAACACATTGGCCGGCGATTTGAAAGAGTGGAACTCCCGCTGCAAGGCGCACTGCGTGGATGGGGCGTGACGCCGATTGACATCGACAACGACGGCTGGATCGATCTGGCGGCGATTTTGGAAACCAAAGCCGGACCGTGCGTGAAGGTCTTTCGCAATCGCGGCGACGGCAGCTTCGAGGATGTGAGCCATGCGTTGGGTCTGGACAAGGTGAAGCTGACCGCGCCGCGCGGATTGATTGCCGTCGAGGACAATGGCGCGGCGGATTTGATTGTGACGCAGTTGAACGCGCCGCCGGTGCTGCTGCGCAATGTGGGCGGCAACAAGAATCATTCCGTGCGCCTCGATCTGACCGGCTTTGCCGACAACAAGACGGCTATCGGCGCAAAGGTGGAAGTCTTCGCCAGCGGCCACTGGCAGAAGTGGGAGCTGGCCGGAGCTTCGGGCTATCAGACGCAAGGGCCGCCGCAGATTCTCGTCGGCCTGGGCGATGCGGAGGGCATCGACCTGCTGCGCATTCTGTGGCCCACGGGCGTGTTGCAAGACGAGATCGATCTGCCGCATCAGCCGGTGATTGCGATGAAAGAGGCTGACCGGCGCGGGAGTTCTTGCCCGGTTCTGTTTGCGTGGAACGGGCACAAATACAAGCTGGTGACGGACGTGATCGGCGCGGCGGTGGTGGGCCACTGGTTCACGCCTACGCGGCGCAATACGCCCAACCCCGGCGAGTGGATCAAGGTGGACGGCGCGCAGCTTGCGCCGGTGAATGGCAAGCTGAGCCTGCGCTTCATGGAGCCGATGGAAGAGGTCAATTACATCGATCAGTTGCGACTGGTTGCGGTCGATCATCCGGAGAATGTCGAGGTCAATCCCGACGAGCGCTTCCTCGACGATCCGCCGTTTGCCTCGGGCCGCGTGGTGGCTTCAGCGGGCGCGCGGCTGCCGGTGGGCGCGTGGGATGGCGAGAGGTCGCGATGTACTCGATCAGTTGAGCCGCCGCGATCACAAATTCGCCAGCGGATTCACGCCGCTGCCTTATGATGGCTTTGCGAATCTCCACGCGCTGACACTTGATTTGGGTCGCTGGAACGCGAAGCTCTCCGCTGCGGCTGCTGATGACCGGCTACGTGAACTACTTCAGCGCGACTTCGCTAGCAATACGCTGAATGAGTAGAGGGCACAACATA
>CAWFZU010000170.1:0-6808 GCA_963820195.1 uncultured Acidobacteriaceae bacterium
TCCTCCCTTGATATTGAGCGACGGATTCATGTCGTTGGGGTCGGGCGAAACCAGGACCGGATTGACGGTCTTGGCATCGCTCTCGGAGAACAAATTGCAGGTCGGATCGGGAACCGGCTGGTTCTGTCCCCACTGCTTGGCCTCGGCCTCATGGAGGAGATTGGCCTCAAAGGCCCAGCGCGAGGGAATGATGGCGCTGATGACCTGGCCGGCCTTGGGCATCAGGTAGATGGGCCTCATGCCGCCGCCCAGCGCGATGATGGGCAGCAGGACCACGGGCAGCAGGGCGATGGCGCTCTCGTTGGTTTTGGAGAGCGCCGAGATGGACAGGCCCAGTCCCGCGCCGATCATGGAAGAGAGCAGCAGGACGAGGAAGTCGTAGAGCGAAGTTGCTGTGCAGCCCGCAGATCAGATAGACGATGGCCAGCATGGAGCCGCACTGGAAGATGCACAGGCCAAGCAGCACGGCGAACTTGGAGAAAATATAGGGAAGAAGCTTGAGCGTGACCATGCGCTCGCGCTTGTAGATGGTCCACTCGCCGACAATGTCGCGGGCGGCATTATTGCAGCCGAACCAGATGGCGGCTACCACCATGAGGAAATGCACGATGGGCAGCTTCTGGGCGATTTCGTCGAAATGGTCGGCGCGCAAGGGGTAACTGACCAGCACCACCAGCACGGCGAAGAACGGCGCCTGCATCAGCAGAATGGCGGTCTGGGCGCGGTCCTGCAGGCGGACGATGATGTTGCGCTTGACCAGGGCGAGCCATTGGCCGAGGCCGAACTGGCGGCGTGGCTTTTCTTCGCCGGTCTTGTCGGCGCTGGCCGGCTGCTTGCCGCTGCGGTTGGCGACGAACTCCTGGCGGTAGCGGGAGGCCATGTAGCGCTGACGCCAGGTGTCGGTGCGGTTGGCTTCGGGAACGGTGTTCATGCCGGAGAAGAGCATCTCCGGGTTCAGCTCCGGCGACTTGATGGGCGCGCCGGTGGTGGGCGGATTGAAGAACTGGATCGAATCCGGATACGCCGGACCGAAGTAAGACCACCGCGCCGGGCTTCTCTCCCTTGTCGCGCGAGACCATGAGCAGGTCGTCGAATTGCTTGTAGACCTTGAGGCTGGGCTGGTGGATGGTGGTGAGGATGGTCTTGCCGGTTTTGGAGAGATCCTTCAGCAGGTCCACGACCGACTCTGCGTCGTAGGAAGAGAGGCCGGAGGTGGGCTCGTCGAAAAAGAGAACAGGTGTGTCGGTGATAAGTTCCAGGGCAATGTTGACGCGCTTGCGCTGGCCGCCGCTGAGAGGTCTTTTTTTCCGGCGACCCGATGACGGTATCGATCTTGTCGGGAATGCCCAGGTCGTTGAGCACCTTTTGAGTGCGGGTAGTCGATCTCAGCGTCGGTCAGGTCGGTGCGCAGGCGGGCGGAGAAATAGAGCGCCTGGCGGACGGTCAACTGGGGATGGACGATGTCGTCCTGGGGCACATAGCCCATCATGTGACGGTAGAGGTCGTAGTAGTCGTAGAGGCTTTGGCCGCGGAAGAGCACCGTGCCCCTGCACCGGGCGGGTGTAGCCGTTGAGTGCCTTGAGCAGGGTGGTCTTTCCGGCTCCGGCGGGACCCATCATGCGCCACCAGCTCATAGGGAAAGACAGTGAGCGAGACGGGGTCCAGCAGGCGCTTGCCGTTGGGCGCGTGGACCACGATCTCCTTGGCCTCGATGGTGACCTTGCCGTTGTAGTCCCGCTGCGCCAGTTGGCCGTTTTCCATCAGTTGAAAACGGACGCTGCCCAGGCCGATCTCCTGGCCGGGCCGGGCCAGCACCTTGCCGGTAACGCGGACGCCGTCGAGATAAGTGCCGTTGCGGGAGCCGAGATCCTCAACCAGAATGCCCTCTGGGGTGCGGGTGAGGCGGGCGTGACGCCAGCTGACCATGGGGAAATCGAGGGGAATATCGCACTTGGGGTCGCGCCCGGCCTCCATCGATTTGCTGCTGAAGGAGACGGTCTGGAAGGCGGCCTCGCCGATCTCGACCTTGGCATCAAGGGAGAGAAGCTGCGCGGCGGAGATCTTGTAGGAGCCGAGGTAGACCTCGTCGGAGGGCTTCAGAACGGCTCTCTGGATGCGGTTGCTCAGCTCTCCGATGGCCGTTCCATTGCGTCGAGTTGTGGTCGTCGAGAATAATTGCCGTTTTCTTCTGTGATGACGGCGTGATTCCAACTGACAATGGGCAGGTCGATCTGGATATCGGAATCCGGGGAGCGGCCAATGGTGATCGTGCGGGCCGCCGGTATTGGCGAGCGGGCGGGCCATTCGGCCGGAATCAAGACGGAGAGGAGGCGACGGGCCAGGGCATCGGCACCTGAGCCGCCCAGGGTCACTTGGCGCCCCATGCTGCACTCTGACCGGCTCGCCGGGCGCGATCTTGGCCCCGTTCACAAAGGTGCCGTTTTTCGATCCCAGGTCTTCCAGCAGGAATCCATCGCCGCGTTGCGTGAGGCGGCAGTGGTGGGAGGAAACGGCAGCTTCTGGCACCACCAGATCGCAGTCGATGCCCCGTCCGATTAACCATGCGGTCTTCGGTCTGAAATCATCTCTCGACATAAAAAGGTATTCCGGATTGCTCACACTGTAGCACGAGAGCACGGTCGATTGGAAATTACAACGCGGAGACACAGTGAAAAAGCTGAATTCGAGGGGAAATGGCCAGCAGCTTGGGGCGTGATATTCTGTCGCCAGCCAATCTCGGGATCCCTGCAAGGTGCCAGCGATGAAGACCTGTCCCGTCTGCGATACCGACTATCCCGACCAGCACAACACCTGTCCCACCGACGGGGCGGTGCTGATTGTCTCCCACGAGCTGGCGGCGGGCTCACTGGTGCGCGGCAAGTACCGCATTACGCGCAAGCTGGGCCAGGGCGGCATGGGCGTGGTCTACCAGGCGGAGCACATTCTGCTGGGCGGGCGGGTGGCGCTGAAGTTCCTCACTGGCGATCTGGGCAAGGACCCTAAATTCATCAAGCGCTTCCGCATGGAGGCGCGCGCCGCCTACCAGTTGCGCCACCCCAACATCGTCGAAGTCACCGACCTGGACCAGGCCGAGGACGGGAACCTATTTATTGCGATGGAGTATGTGGAAGGCCCCAGCCTGAGGGCGGTGCTGGATGAAGCTCCTGCCCGGCTGGAAATTGCGCGGGCGCTGGTGTTGGTGCGCGGCATCGCCTCCGGGCTGGCCGAGGCTCACAAGCACGCGACGGTTCATCGCGATATCAAGCCGGAGAACATCCTGCTGGCCACGAGCCGGGACGGGTGGGAGCAGCCCAAGATTCTCGACTTCGGCATTGCGGCGATGACCGAGAGCGTGACCCGGACAAGCATTACCCGCGGGCTAATGCTGACGCCCGATTATGCCGCGCCGGAGCAGTGGGAGGAGATGCCCGCGGCGGAGATGGACGGCCGGACAGATCTTTATGCGATGGGCTGCGTCTTCTACGAGATGCTCATCGGCCAGACGCCCTTCCACGCGCACAACATGGAGGCTGGAGGAGTCAGCATATGGAGGAGACGCCCAGGCCGCCCAGCGAGTTGCGGCCGGAGTTGGCCGATTGGACTGGGGCTCGATGGGTTGACGATGCGTCTGCTGGCCAAGAATCGCGACGACCGCCCCCAGGACGCCGAGCTGCTCAGGTCTGCTCGACGACCTGCTGCGTGGCGCCGGCCAGGCGCGGCCGGAGCCGGCGAGCGAGCAGAGGCAGACACGCCCGGCAACGATCATCGAAGAGGATTGGAGGCGCCCGGCGACGATACGGACACCGCTTCCGCAGCCTCCTTCGCAGCAGATTTCGCAGCCACTTACGACGCCTCCTTCGCCGCCTGCCGTTCCTGAGCCAAAGCCAGCAACGCGGAAGTTTCCCGTATGGGCGTGGGGAGTTTTGGGCCTTCTGGTGTTGGCGACGGTTGTCGCGGCGGGATGGTTCTTTGTGCCACATCCGAAGCCCCAGCAGACGCCGGCGGTGGTGACTCAGCCTGCTGCATCTCCGGCGCAGGCGCAGAACCCGGAGCAGAGTCTCGCTCAGAACGAGCCGCAGCTCTCCGAGGCCGAGGAGCCTAAGAGCGTGCCCGCCGCGGAGGCGGAGGCCAAACCGGCGGCCAAAGCTGCGGCGGAAAAGCCGGCGAGCCCCCCGGCAGGGAAGCCCGCACAAACGACTGTGCCCCCGCCAGCGGCCCAGAAGCCGGAGCCGAGCCCCGCGCCGCCGGTGGCGCCGCCCGCCGCGCAAAAACCGACTGGCGCGGAGTTGGAGCAGCAGGCCGCTTCTCTCTACAAGACGGGCCGAGCCTCCGAGGCGGCCGCTCTCTTCGACCAGGCCTGTTCGGCGGGCAGCCGCGAGGCTTGCGACAATCTCGGCGTGTTGTACGCCAGCGGCAAAGGCGTGGCCAACAAGGACGATGCACGCGCGGCGGCTCTCTATGCGACGGCTTGCAATATGGGCGATGCTAACGGCTGCAACAACCTAGGCAATATTTACGCCTTTGGCCGCGGCGTAAGCAAGGACTATGCCGAAGCGGCGTCCCTCTACGCCAAGGCCTGCGCGGCCGGCAATGCGGTCAGCTGCAGCAATCTGGGTAATTATTATCGTCTTGGCATGGGCGTCGAACAGGATTCGGACAAAGCCCGGCAATTCCTCACCAAGGGTTGCGGCATGGGCAACCCGTGGGGCTGCGACCGGTTGAAAGAGATGCAATAGTGAGCCGAATGCAGATAATTGATAGCTTTGTTATCGGCGGAGGATATAGGATTGAGTTTTTCCTGTAGCCGGGCGTAGATTCACGAAGGTCAGGGGCAGAGGTCAGGAATCAGAAACGAGATGGAACCGGCAAAGGAGAAGATGATGCGGAAAACCTGTGCATGGATCGCGGTTGGGTTGTTGGGAAGCGCTTTGGCGGGAGCCGCATGGGCCGAGGAGCCGGCTCTTTACGGAAAGCTGGGGGTCAGCCCGCAGGCGGTGATGCAAGGATCGCTGGGCAGTTGCTACTTTCACGCTTCGATTGCCGCGCTGGCCAAAGTGTCGCCTGAAACCTTGCGCGATGCCATCAGCCCGAATCTCGGCGGAGGCTACCGGGTTCACTTCTTCAGCGGCCCTGATGAGGTGGTCTTTCCCGAGGACGTGGAGTTTGGCCGGGCGCACGGCTACGACCGCTCCGAGGGGACGTGGGTCGCGGTGCTGATGCGGGCCTATGCGCAGCGCGCCCTGCGGCAGAGCCTGGTGCATGCAATTGATCAGTCGGATTACATCCCCGTCTATGTCAAGCCGGTCGCTCTGGCGCTGCTCGATCAGTCCGGCCTGCTGTTGGTGGGCTATGACCGCGCCATCCGCTCCGTGGTGCAGCAGGATGGAGTGCTCGACAAGGCTCAGCTCAAACTGAAGCTGGCGACGCAATTGAGCGCCCTGGGCATTCCGGCGGCCGAGTCGCAGATGCTAGGCGGCTTTCTGGAAGAACGGGGATTCTTCGACACGGTGTCACAGACCGTGGAGCAGAACGGCGAGGTCTTCGGCGCTTACAAGAGCCTGGGACAGGGAGGAGTTCCGGTGCGCGTGATGGAAGCCTTCCAGGGTACGGCTCTTTCCGGCCTGGTGGCCGACAAGAAGCTGACCATCGAACAGCTTCGGCAGGCTGAAATCGGGCCGGCTGGCGATGGTGGCCGGAAGCTGGGGCACCGCGTCAGGCGAGGGCTACAGCAATGCGGATTGGTGGATTCCGTCGCACGCCTATACGGTGATGAGCTTCGATGAAGTTGCACAGACCGTTACGTTGCGCAATCCCTGGGGCACGAAACCTGATCCGGATGGGGTCTTCACGCTCCCCCTGACAACCTTCCTCGATGCGTACGAGTCTTACACCTACTCCCAGGCAGCAGGGCAGTAGGCTGGCGCGGAGATTAATATTTCAGGAAGT
The DNA here is from genome assembly GCA_963820195.1 of uncultured Acidobacteriaceae bacterium. Classification (GTDB taxonomy): domain Bacteria; phylum Acidobacteriota; class Terriglobia; order Terriglobales; family Acidobacteriaceae; genus Telmatobacter. The sequence continues at coordinate 5,947 of CAWFZU010000170.1, forward strand.
CCTGATACAAAGCGGCGGGTTGGAGTTCATCGTCTCCCACATCTCAAAATCGAGATGTGGGTCACCCAGCTTTATTGAGCAGATATGGGCCACCCTTGATCTGGTACCGTGGTAAAGAGGAGTATTTCAAATGAACGCGGAAGAGGTAACTAATACACTTGATCGGCTTCGTGAAAAGCTGCATCGTCTGCGAACGCTCGATGTATCACTTGAGCAGTTTGGTGCGATATCGCACAAATACCAGCTTGGCGGTCCTCTCGCAGAGGTGAAACTACGGTATTACGAACAACTGCATGGGGTTGTACTCCCATATGAATACCGCAGATTTCTGATGGCAGTTGGCCACGGTGGGGCAGGGCCATTCTATGGGCTATTTCCTCTTGATAGCCAGGACCCTGAATCCATCAACATGTTTGGCGGTGATTTAGGGAAGCCATTCCCGTGGACTTCTTCCTTTAATCCAGATGAGTGGGAGCAGGGCCTAAACATAGGAGATTTGGAAGGTGTGGAATGGGATGAAAACGGAAAATATGTTGGAATGTTCCTTCCGGGGGTTCTTTATCTTTGTCACTGCGGATGTGCAATTCGCAACTTTCTGATTGTTTGTGGACCATGCGAAGGAGAAGTGTGGCGGGATGACCAAGCCAGCGGAAAAGGAATTTTCCCCGAGGTCGATGAACATGGAAATAGGCTAGTATTTCTGGACTGGTACGAGAGATGGCTTGATATATCTCTCCAGAGTGTTACAGCGGGGGGTGGCGCACCCTAAAAAGTTGGGTGGCCCATCCTTCGCTTTTTTCTAGCGAATGGTGGTTTCCACGAAGCTCCGGGAGGTGGCCCAGTCATCAGAATCACCATGAGT